>CAJMLV010000037.1 GCA_905214345.1 uncultured bacterium | reverse complement strand
CTGCGCGGGCCATTTGGGGTCTGGTCGTACTCGTCCCACCAGCAGTATTGGAAGTTCAGCAGGTCTTTGAAGGCCGCGGCATGATCGAGAGCGAAGAAGTGGCCCCCAAACCCAAACTGAACAGCGGCTCCGCCGGCAAGGGCGTCTTTACCGACGACCTGATGAAGGTGGAGGACATCAAGAACGGCTACTGCACCCAGTTCCTGCTGCACAAGAACGAGGATGCCAGCGTGACCAAGCTGCGCGCTTTCCTGGAATCCAACGGCGATTCCGTGGTGGTCATCGAGGACGAGGACGTGGCCAACTGCCATGTGCATACCTCCGACCCCGGCATGATGCTCAGCGAAGCCATCAAGTACGGCTACCTGACCGATTTCAAGATCGAGAATATGCACGAGCAGTTCCTGGCCCGCCAGAAGCAGGGCAAGGGCCTGGAAAAGCAGGCGGAGGCCGAGGGCCATTCCGCCGGTGAAGAGTTTGTCTACGCCGCCGTGGACCCGGAACGTGAATACGGCTTTGTGGCCGTGGCTGCCGGTGAAGGCCTGCGCGCTGTCTTCGGTGACCTGGGTGTGGATGCCGTTGTGTCCGGCGGCCAGACCATGAACCCTGCCACCGAGGATATCCTGGCTGCCATCCAGAGCGTGCCTGCCAAGACCGTGCTGGTGCTGCCCAACAACAAGAACATCATCATGGCTGCGGAACAGGCCCAGAAGCTGGCCGACCGCAAGGTGCTGGTGCTGCCCACCCGCACGGTGCCCCAGGGCATGACCGCCATGCTGAACTTTGACCCCGACTCCGCGCCGGAAGACAACGCCGTCAACATGATGGCCGCCGCCGACAAGGTGGCCACCGGCCTGGTGACCTACGCCGCCCGCGACAGCGAGTTCGACGGCAAGCCCATCAAGAAGGGCGAGATCATGGCCCTGGAGAACGGCAAGATCGTGGCCACCGGCAGCGACATCACCAAGATGACCTACCGTCTGGCCCGCTCCATGCGCAAGAAGGACACCCAGTTCATCACCGTGATTTCCGGCTGCGACGTGGATGAGGCCGACGCCGAGCGCACCACCGAACTGGTCCAGGCCAAGTGTGGCGGCAACATCGAAGTCAGCCACATCAACGGCGGCCAGCCTGTGTACTACTACATGATCTCGGTGGAGTAAGTTTTTCCCATAAACGAACAAAAAGGACGAATTTGCGCCAAAAGCCAGGTTCGTCCTTTTTTGACATCGGAGACAGTTTTTTTCTGTTCTCAAAACGGCAGGAAAGGAGGTTCCGCGTATGCCGCCGCTGGACGGCTCCATTCAATATCTGAAAGGGGTAGGCCCCAGTTTTGCCAAAAAGTTTGAGAAGCTGGGCATCCTCACCGTGCGGGACCTGCTGCTGCATTACCCCCGCCGCTATATCGATTATTCCCGGCCTTATACCGTGGCATCGGCTCCCTATGATGTGGATTGCTGTGTGCGTGCCACTGTGCTGCAGAAAGAGGCCGACCGCCGCGTGCGGGGCGGCCGGGTGCTGACCCGGGTCATGGCCGCCGATGACAGCGGCACACTGACCCTTTCCTGGTTCAACGCCCCCTATGCCGCCCAGAATCTGGTGATGGGAGAAACCTACTATTTTGAGGGCAGGGTAGGGGGGACCCTGACCCGGCGGGAGATCCTCCATCCGCTGGTGCGTACCGAAGCCCAGGTATCGGCCTCTCCGCTGCTGCCGGTGTACGGCGCGACCGAAGGGCTGCCCTCCGGGCGCATTGCCCGCTGTGTGGAAGCGGCTTTGCCCGCCGCGGCGGACCTGCCCGACCCGCTTCCGCCGGAACTGCTCACCCGCTACCGCATGCCGCCCAAGTCCGAGGCTGTGCGGGCCATCCATGCGCCCCACAGCGCCGAGGAAGCGGCCGCCGCCCGCCGCCGTCTGATCTTTGAGGAATTGTATATCCTGCAGCTGGGCATCTTCCTCATGCGCAGCCATGGCCGCCGCGCCACGGGCGCGCCTATGCGGCCGCTGGACATGGAGCCTTTCTGGCGCAGCCTGCCCTATGAACCCACCGGGGCCCAGCGCCGGGCCACCCAGGAGATCACCGCCGACCTTTGCCGCAGCACCCCCATGAACCGCCTGCTGCAGGGCGACGTGGGCAGCGGTAAAACGCTGGTGGCGGCCGCGGCCATCTGGTATGCGGCACAGAACGGCTGGCAGAGCGCGCTGCTGGCGCCCACCGAGATCCTGGCCCGGCAGCATGCCGCCACTCTGGCGGACCGGCTGGAGCCTTTCGGTGTCAACGTGACCCTGCTGGTAGGCGGTATGAAAGCCAGCGAGCGGAAGATCGCCCTTTCCGCCATTGCGGATGGGCGGGCCGGACTGGTGGTGGGCACCCACGCGGTGCTCACCGACAAGGTGGTGTTCAAGAACCTGGGCCTGGCCATTGTGGACGAGCAGCACCGTTTTGGTGTGCGTCAGCGGGGGATTCTGGTGGGCAAGGCCCGCAGTCCCCATCTGCTGGTCATGAGCGCCACCCCCATTCCCCGCACCCTGGGCCTGCTGCTGTACGGCGACCTGGACATCTCGGTGCTGGACGAGCTGCCTCCGGGCCGCAAACCCATCAAGACCTGGTTCATCACCGGCAAAAAACGCCGGGATATGTACGGTTATCTGGACCGTCAGATCGAGGAAGGTCACCAGGCTTATATCGTCTGCCCGGCCATTGAGGAGAACGAGATAGATTCCGGCATCAAGGCGGTCAAACAGTATTATGAAGATACCGCCTGTGCCCTGCTGCCTCACCGGCGCATCGGCCTTTTGCACGGCAAGCTGAAACCCAAGGAAAAAGACGAGATCATGCAGCAGTTCAAGGAAGGCAAGCTGGATGTGCTGGTCAGCACCACCGTCATCGAGGTTGGCGTGGACGTGCCCAATGCTACCGTCATGGTCATCGAGAATGCCGAGCGATTCGGTCTGTCGGCCCTGCATCAGCTGCGGGGACGTGTGGGCCGCGGCGCGGCAGATTCCTGCTGTATCCTCATCTCGGACAACGAGAACGAGTCGGTGAAAGAGCGGCTGCACTTCCTTTGCCGCACCGCCGACGGCTTTGCGGTGGCCCGGTATGACCTGGAACACCGCGGCCCCGGTGATTTCTTTGGGGAAGCCCAGCACGGTCTGCCCACCCTGCAGGTAGCGGACCTGGTGCAGGATACCCGCACCCTGAAAGTGGCCCAGGAGGAAGCCAAAGCCTTGTTGGAACGGGATCCCAACCTGGTCCAGCCCGAACATCGGGGGCTTTCGGACGAGGTGGAACGGCTGTTTGCCTCTGCCGGAGCCCTGAACTGACCCGCATCCGGAGAAAAATTTGTGCCCGGGGACACTTTTTGGTATACTATATCTGTATCCGCGGGGCTGTACCCGCATGACCTGTGAACCAAGGAACGTCATATGGATTTGCATCACTTGAAAAAATGCCTGGCCGCCTGCCTGACGGTGCTGGTGCTGGCCTGCCTGCTGGCAGCGCCGGCTTCGGCCATGTCGGGCTATGACCCGGATTTCGAGATAAGCGCCCAAGCGGCTTATGTGGTGAATCTGGACACCAACCTGGTGGTCTATGAGAAGAACAGCGAAACGCCTATGGAGGCCGCCAGCCTGACCAAGCTGATGACCACCATCCTGATGCTCAAGACCTATCAGGACCAGCTGGACACCATCACCGTGACCGCACCCGGTTATATCTACGACATTCTGTACGGCAAGAACGCCTCCACCGCCGACATCCGCCGGGGAGAGACCCACACCCTGCGCAGTCTGCTGTATGCCATGATGCTGCCCAGCGCCAACGAGGCGGCGTATATGGTGGCCGACTATATGGGCGGCGGCAGCATCGACAACTTTGTGGCCATGATGAATGATGAGGCCAAGGCCATCGGCTGTACCGGCACCACCTTCACCGACCCCTGCGGTCTGGACAATGGCAACGTGACCACCGCCCGGGATGCCTATCTGCTGCTGCGGGCGGCCATGAGCTACGATGCTTTTGTGGAGGCTGCGGGCACCAGCACCTACCAGATGCCCGCTTCCAGCTCTCACGACGCGGCCTATACCATTCTGACCACCAACCGTATGCTGGTGTCCAGCAGTCCGTATTACCGGGAATACACCCAGGGCGGCAAGACCGGCAGTCTGTCCGACTGGCAGAACTTCGCCAGCTGGCACACCCGGGACGGCATCAACTATATCTGCGTGGTGCTGCACAGTTCGCTGTCGGTGGATGACCGCCCGGCTTTGTACGAGACCGCCCAGCTCATGGACTGGGCCTTCGATACCTTCTCGGTGTCGTCGGCGCTGGATACCACCCAGCCTATTTCGGAACTGCCGGTGCGCTATTCCACCGAGGCAGACACCGTGATGCTGTATCCCGTGGACGACATGAAGACCCTTCTGCCTGCCGACGGCGGTGCCAGCCTGACCGAACAGACCTTCAATCTGCCGGACAGCCTGGCTGCCCCTATCAGCCAGGGGGATGTGGTGGGCAGTGTTACCGTTTCCATCCAGGGAGAAGAGGTAGGTACCGTGGACCTGATCGCGGGCAGCGATGTGTCCCGCAACCAGGTACTGTATACCATGTCCCGCGTGGGCGAGTTCTTCAGTTCCACCTACTTCAAGGTGGTGGTCATCATCACCATGCTGACGGTGGCTGTTTACGCCTTTGTCTGGGTGGCCGCCATGCTGATGGCCATCAATGAGGAAGGCAAAAAGATGGGGAAGCGCCCCCGCCGCTGAGCAAATCAAAAAAAGAAACCCGGACCGGGAAACTCCCGGTCCGGGTTTTTGCATGTGGATGGGTGGATCAGCCGCGCTTGACGTAATCCCGCACCAGTGCCTGCAGCAGATCGTCGCGGTCAATGCGGCGGATCAGTGCGCGGGCGTTTTTGTAGGTGGTGATGTAGGTGGGGTCCTCCGAAAGGATGTAGCCCACAAGCTGGTTGATGGGGTTATAGCCCTTTTCTTCCAGTGCGCTGTACACCAGCATCATGACCTGCTTGATCTCCTGATCTTTATCGTCGTGGATCGAAAAGACCGCGGTCGGTTCCGAAATCGCCATGGCAACAACCCCCTTTTACAGCTGTTTTTTGGAATTTCTGTTTCTCATTATATACGATTTTTCCGGGTTTCGCAAGGGGCGCAAAGGACGAAACAAACAAAAATGCCTTGTTTTGACCGGAAAATTTTGCCAAAGATAGGAAAATCAGCCTTCCAGCACCTCGCCGTGGCGGATGACCGTCTTGATGTTCAGGTCCGCATCGGCCAGGATCACGTTGCCGTAACGGCCTTCCGCCAGGCTGCCGTAGTCGGCGTCCACGCCGATGCAGCGGGCCGGGTTCTCGGAAGCAGCGCGCACGGCGCTCTCCAGAGGCACTCCCATCTCCCGCACCGCATGGCGCATGCAGTCGTACAGGCAGGTGGCGCTGCCGGCGATGGTGTCGGGGTGCTCGGTCAGGGTGGCGCGGGGGCCGCGCACCGTCACGGCCTGGCCGCCCAGGCTGTAAGCGCCGTCGGGCAGACCGCAGGCCATCATGCTGTCGGCAATCAGCACCACGTGATCGTCACCGAAGGTGTTGAAGGTGAAGCGAACCATAGCCGGATGGATGTGCACGCCGTCGGTGATCAGCTCCACCATGGCACCGTCTTCCAGGGCGGCGATGATGGGGCCGGGTTCGCGGTGGGTGATGCCCGGCATGGCGTTGTACAGGTGGGTCATGTGGTTGGCACCGGCGGCAAAAGCAGCCTTGGCGGTGTCATAGTCGGTGCAGGTGTGGGCGATGGAAATGCTCACTTCCTTGCTGCATTCCTTGATGAAATCCAGGTTGCCCGGCTCTTCAGGGGCCACGTCCACCAGCTTGATCAGACCGCCGGAGCGCTCGTTCAGGCGGCGGAACATACCCGCGTCGGCCCCCATGACGTATTTGGGGTTCTGGGCGCCCACCTTTTTGGGGCTGATGTAGGGGCCTTCCATGTTGATGCCCACCAGGTCGGCGCCGCGCTCGTTCTTGTGGGCGGCGGCCACGTCCATGATGCCGTTCAGGATCTCTTCGCTGAAGGTCATGGTGGCGGGGCAGATGGCGAGCACGCCTTTGCTGGCCTCAAAGTCGGCAATCGCCTGCAGGCCTTCGGGGTCGGCGTCGCAGAAATCATGGCCCACCGCACCGTGGAAGTGGATATCAACCAGGCCGGGCAGGGCGTACAGGCCATCGGCGTCGATGACCTGCTCACCGGGTTCGGCCATGGCATGGGGCACGATGCGGCCGTTGCGGATCACCAGATCCTGCACAGCAAAGGTGTGCTGAGGGGTATATACCTTGGCGTTGCGAATAATCATAGCTTGTTCCTCGCTTGTCTTGTTAAAAACCCCCGCCCCGGCGGGGCAGGGGAGTGTGGGGTCCTATGGATCAGATCAGGCTCAGAGCGTCCTCGTCACCCACCAGGATGAAGTCGGGATGCATCTGCAGGATGGAAGCCGGAACGGCGGGGGTGACCGGGCCGAAGAAAGCCTTCTTCACGATCTCGGCCTTGTCCTTGCCGCTGGCAACCAGCAGTACTTTGCGGGCCTGCATGATGGTCTTGATGCCCATGGTGTAGGCCTGACGGGGCACATCGTCGATGCTGTCAAAGAAGCGCTTGTTGGCCTCGATGGTTTCCTGGGTCAGGTCCACGCAGTGAGTGCCCAGTTCAAAGGCGGAGCCCGGCTCATTGAAGCCGATGTGGCCGTCATGGCCGATGCCCAGCAGCTGCAGGTCGATGCCGCCCACGCTGTGGATCACGTCGTCATAGCGCTTGCATTCAGCCTCGGCGTCCATGTTGGTGCCGTCGGGCAGATTGATGCGGCTGGGGTCGATGTTCACATGGTTGAACAGGTTGTCATGCATGAAGTACCAGTAGCTCTGGGCATTCTCCCGGGGCAGACCGCGGTATTCGTCCAGGTTGACGGTGGTCACTTCGGCGAAATCCAGGTCGCCCTTGTTGTACCAGTCGATCAGCTGCTTGTAGGTGCCTACGGGGGTGCCGCCGGTGGCCAGGCCAAGCACGCAGTTGGGCTTCATGATGACCTGGGCGGAAATGATGTTGGCTGCTTTGCGGGACATATCCTTGTAGTCTTTTGCACGAATGATCTTCATAGTCAATGAACCTCCGATAAAGTAGAATCAGGAAGGGTATTTCAGCTACTTTCAGTATAGCAATGAAAGACAAAAAAGGCAATGCGAAAAACCACTTTTTTGTGCGTTTGTGATACAAAAAGCGGCTGAAAGACGTAACTTTTCCGTGAACAAACGGCGGACGGAACAGGGGAGAACCCCTGCGCAAAAAAAGGCCACGGGCGGGCTGAACGCCCGCCCGTGGCGGTAAACACAGCGGAGAGAACCAGCGGCTCCGCCCCGGAAAGGCTGTAAGGGAATGCTTTACAGCATCTTCTTCAGCTCATCGTACACGAACTGCACCTTGGGGCCAATGACGACCTGGCAGGCAGTCTTGCTGGGACGGATGACACCGGCGGCGCCGGCGGCCTTGACGGCCTTTTCGTCAACAGCGGTGCTGTCCTTCACTTCGAAGCGCAGGCGGGTGGCGCAATAGTCAACATTGGCCACGTTGCCCTTGCCGCCGATGGCGGTCAGAACGCCGGAAGCGATAGCGGTGAAGTCGTTGTTAGCCAGCTGGATGTTGGATTCGGCAGCTTCGGCGTCCTCATCCTCACGGCCCGGGGTGACCAGGTCGAACTTGGTGATGGCGAAGCGGAACACAACATAGAACACCACGAAGGCAGCGATGCCCAGGGGGATGATGGTCCAGGTGTTGTTGGCAGCGGGCAGAGAAGCGGAGAAGATCAGGTCAGTGGCACCGGCAGAGAACATGAAGCCGGCACGGAAACCAACGTAGTAGGTGATGACGCTGAAGATGCCGTACAGCAGAGCGTAGACAACGTACAGCGGGAAGCACAGGAACATGAAGCCGAATTCGAAGGGCTCGGTAACGCCGCAGACGAAAGCGCAGATAGCGGCGGAAGCAACCAGGCCGATGGCAGCCTTCTTGTTCTTGGCGGTGTGGACCATAGCCAGAGCAGCGCCGGGGATACCGAACATCATGCAGGGGAAGAAGCCGGACATATACATACCCAGGCTCCAGGTGACGTCCTGGGAGGTCTCACCGGCCCAGTAATGGGTCAAGTCGCCCAGGCCGATGGTGTCGAACCAGAACACGTTGTTCAGAGCGTGATGCAGGCCGGTGGGGATCAGCAGACGGTTGAAGAAAGCGTACAGACCGGCGCCGATGCCGCCCAGACCGACGATGCCGTCGCCCAGCATGACCAGAGCATTGAAGATGATGGGCCAGACGAACAGCAGGATGACGGAAACGATGATGGAGACCAGGCCGGTGACGATAGCCACGCAGCGCTTGCCGCTGAAGAAGGCCAGCCAGTCAGGCAGCTGAGCGCCCTTGAACTTGTTGTAGCAAGCAGAGCCGATGATAGCAGCCAGAATGCCGATGAAGGCGTTGCCGGCGGTCTTCTGGAAAGCGATGTAGGTGGAAGTGCCCTCGGTCAGGTTCATGAAGGGCAGAGCACCGACGACGCCCACGCTCAGCAGCTGGGTCATCATCAGGTAGCTGACCAGGCCGGCCAGAGCGGCGGTACCGTCATGGTCGTCAGACAGACCAACGGCAGCGCCAACGGCGAACAGCCAAGCCATGTTGTCGATCAGGGCGCCGCCGGCCTTGATCAGGATGAAACCGGCGGTGTAAGCCAGACCGGTGGTGGCGCCTTCAGCACCCATGGCAGCCGGAGCCAGTGCGTAGCCCAGGCCCATCAGGATACCGCAGACGGGCAGCGCGGCAACGGGCAGCATAAGAGCCTTGCCGAGCTTCTGCAAGAATTTCATCATAAAAGCATTCCTCCTAAAATATGGAAGCGTTCCAATCCTGTTCACCGGACACTGGTTCCTGCCCACTGAACAGCTTGTTAAATATATATTAACATAATTGTCACAAAAATGAAAGATGTTTACCGTGAAATTGGCGGAATGACGAAAAAGCGGTTTTTGGGTGAAATAAAATTTACCGGGGAAATCAGTCGAAATGGGATTTATGAAAAAAGTTGAAACATTTTTTCAACCTTTTTCATAAGAAAATCAACTTTTTCCGACTGCCGCTTCACCTCGATGAAGAGTTCTCTTTGGCGAGAAAACACCCGGTTTGGTCATTTTGCCAAACCGGGTGTTTTATGAACGTCAGAAGTTTAACGACCTTTTCTTCCCGAAACCGCTCCGCGCAGCAAGGCCCGTACCTGGGTGCGGTAGTCGGGGGTGCTGCGGAAACTCTCGCAGATTTTGCGGATGGATTTGTTGTGGGTGAAATCATCCAGTGTGTCGGCTTGCAGGTAGGCCAGCCCCAGTTCCGGCTCCTTCACCGCCACCACGCTCACCGCCCAGGCAATGCCCAGCCGGGTGTACAGGGCGGGGCAGGGGGCGGCAGAGCAGGCGTTCAGGGTGATGCGGCGGCCTTCCGGCGTGGCGGTATAGTGGTCCAGCAGGCAGACGAGGGCAAACCGGGAAGGAAACTCCTCGTCGCGGCGGGCCAGCTCCCGCAGCCAGGGAAGCCAGAAATCCGGGGCCTTGGCCATCCATTTGCAGGAAGCCGCCGTGGAATCGCAGATGCTCCAGTTGGTCACCCGGGGCAGAAATTCTTCCAGGCGGGTGCGGCGCTCCCCGTCGCTCAGCCTGGAAGCTCCGATGAGCATGCCGTGGAGCATGGCCTGCTCCAGGTACGGGCCTTCCAGCGCCTGCCAGAGAGTCGGGTCATCAGGCAGACTACGGGCCAGTTCTTTGGCTATGGTCCGCAGCTTGGGCAGACGCACTCCCAGAATGGGCGGCGGGTCGGGGATCAGCTTGGCAGAAAACCGGGCGTATTCCGATTCGGCCATCTCCTGCAGACGGGCCAGGATCTCTTCGCGGGTGTGGGACATCGGGGCGGCCTCCTTTCCTTCTGGTTCTATGGTAGCATCGCGGCAGGGAGGCCGCAAGCCCGAAAAAACAAAAACACCGGTGCGCAGCGGAACGCACCGGCGAAAAAAGGGCTGTTTTCCCTATATTATATAAATTAGGAAAGAAATCAATCCATCACGAACAGTTTGGGGGCGGCTTTGTACAGCAGCACGGTGGCTACCACGGTCAGGATGGTTTCGGGCAGCATGTAGCTGGCGTTGTAGCCCAGGCTGTAGGTCCAGGCGGGCAGACCCTCGGACAGGTTGCCCCAGATGAGCACGCCGGACAGGAAGCTGCACAGGAAGCGGATCAGGCAGACAACGGCGGTGCCGACGCCCACGCCCACCAGGCGGTTGGAGAAGGGCTTGGCGAACAGGGAAGCCAGACCCAGCAGGGTAAAGGCCAGTACATAGTCCAGCATGATCATGCCGAACAGGGGCAGCAGGCCGGGAGCCGGCGGGGCATAGAAGCCCAGCAGCATCTGCAGCAAGCTGTTCACAAAGCCGGTGAACAGGCCCCACTTCACGCCGTGGCGGAAGGACACCAGGATGAAGGGAACCATGCTGAACAGGGTGATGGAGCCGCCGTTGGCCAGTTCAAAGATCTTGATGTTGGCCAGCACGGTGCCCAGCGCGATCATCAGCGCGCACTCCACCAGGATGCGGGTTTTGGATGCGGTTTTGGACATGGGGAACACTCCTCAAAACGATCAATAGTCCATAAAAACAAGAAGCGCGCCCGGCAGGCAAAACCTGCATGCGGGCGCGCGAGCTTCCGTATGATGGGACCATGTCCCGTCAACTCCCTACGCCGGCATTACCCGGATCAGGTTAAAGGGTACTCCTTGCGGATCTCAGCCTTTCGGCGCCCCTGTTCTTATGTCCAAAAACAGTATACACATTTTAGTGAAAATGTCAAGACAAAGCGTACACCGCTCCGCTCATGGGAGGCAGATGCAGCCAAAACCGGCCGTCCCGGGCGGACAAAACGCAGTCATCCACCGGACCGGCGGCAAACAGCAGGTGGGCCTGTATGGCGCCTTCCGCGGGCAGGGCTGCGTCCAGCGGGAACTCGCCCAGGTGGAACACGCACAGCAGCCGGTCATTGCCTTCCCGGCGCAGCCAGCTCAGGGCCAGACGGCGGTCATCCCGCCAGCCCCAACGGAATCCGCCCCGGTGCAGGGCAGGGTGGCTGCGGTAAAGTGCGCCCAGGGCGGCGGTGTAGCTGTCCATATCCCGGTGCAAAGAATACCCCAGGCAGGCCCAATCCATCTCCTTGTATGGGTCAAAGGCCAGGGTCTGGCCGAATTCTCCGCCCATGAAGGTCAGGGGACGGCCCGGCCGGGTGAACTGCATCAGATACAGCAGCTGTATCTGGCGGAATTTGTCCTCGCCGGTGCCGGGCAGCTGCCACCACACTGACCCGCTGCTCCAGGCGTTGTCGTCATGGCTCAGGGCGTTGACGGCGGTGCCGGGGGCCGGGTCCCGCAGCAGAGCAGGAAAACGCCGGGCACGGCCTGCCGGATCTGCGAAAAAGCCCAGAGTATCCCGGGCCCAGGCACTGTCCCAGACGGCATCAAATCCCAGCCCGCCCCGGTCGGTGGGAATGGCGGCGTTCAACGCCCCGGCGGTGTCTTCGGCAGCCAGGAATACCGGCCCGAACCGGGCGTGCAGACCGCCGGTAAGGGTTTTGAAGAACTCTGCCGCCGCCAGGGCTTCCCCGGCATCCTGGGGACGGTAGAGAGCGTGGCCCACCGCATCCACCCGCAGGCCGTCACAGTGGAGAACATACAGCCAGAAAGCCGCCGCGCTCAACAGAAAGCTGCGCACCGGGCCGCTGGTCAGGTCAAAGCGCAGGCTTCCCCAATCGCTGGGACCGGCCTCAAACAGAGGCGCACCGTCCCATTGCGCCAGGCGGTCGGGGTCAGGGGCAAAATGCACCGGCACAAAATCCGCCAGCACCGCGATGCCGGCACGGTGCAGCCGGTCGATGAGTTCCGCCACACCCGTAAACCCGCCAAGGCGGGCGGTGGGGGCAAAATATCCGCAGCCCTGGTATCCCCAGCTGCCGTCGAAGGGAAATTCTGCCAGGGGCATCAGTTCCACACAGGTAAAGCTGCGGGCCTGCAGATAGGGGATAAGGACGTCGGCAAGCTCTCCGCCGGAATAGTACCGTCCGTCCCAGTGCCGCCGCCAGCTGGGAGCGTGCAGCTCGTAGATGTTCAGGGGCATTTTAGGCAGATACTGCCGCCGGGCCAGCCATTCGCCGTCTGTGAACGGATATTCCGGCCGCATCAGACGGCTGGCGGTGCCGGGCAAAGGTTCGCAGCCGAAGGCAAAGGGGTCCGGTTTCAGCTGCCAGGTGCCGTCCGGTCCCAGCACATTATATTTGTATAGCTGACCTTCCTCTGCGGCGGGAACGATGCCGCGCCAGAGCCCGTCCTCGCAGGCAGCCAGCTCGGTAGCGCGCCACAGGTCCCAGCCGTTCCAGTCACCCACCACCTGTACCCGGCGGGCGTGGGGCGCCCAGACGGTGAACCGCCAGCCCTGCCCCGCAGGCTGCGCACCCAGCAGCCGGTAGGCGTCAAAGCTGATGCCGCTGTAAAAATCTGCCACATCCGGCCGCATGGGGGCCTCTCCTTTCCTGTTTTCGGTCACAAAAACGGTATAATTTATTGTAACACACCTGCCCGCACAAAGGCAAACAAAAAACCACTACCCATGGCGCAAAAAGCCCGCACAAACGCCAAAAATGCCCAAAATATGGAAAAGAAAGTAAAATTGTGACGCCATTACGATGAAATTTTTACATCTTTCTGCTGCCCGGGGCTTGAAATCATACCGGTGTTTCGTGTATGATTAGAACTGTATCTTGAAAAAGTGCAGGTCTCTGCATGGTCACAATAAAGTTGAAGAGGAATCAAAATGGCAAAAAAGAACCCTATGAAGTATTTTTCCGGCAGTACGGTGGCGCGCCTGCCCCTGTACAAGCTGATCGCCGGCGGCACGGCGGTGCTGCTGTGTGCCAGCTTGGGTATCGGCGCCATGGCCGCCGGGCTGAGCGGTGTTGAGCTGCCTTCCAGCTCCGCACAACCCACCGCCACGCCGGCACCTACCGTGGCGCCTACCGCTACCCCCGAAAGCACCGCCACGCCTACCCCGGTGCCCACCGCCCAGCCCGGAATCGAGATGGAAGTCACGGTGGTGCAGCAGGACATCGGCGTGCAGCTGTACGCCCTGACCTGGCCCGAAGGCACCACCCAGGAGCAGACCGAAGGGGACGATGCGGTGGAAGCCGAGCGCGCACCCCTGACCAGCGTGCCGGTGAACATCATTGTTACCGACGAAGAGGGCAATGAGACTACATATGAACTGGATACTTCCACCGGCACCGCCCTGGCGGAAGAAGTGGAACCCGGCGAGTACACCGTGGCTGTGGAGGAAGTGGAAGGCTATGCCCTGCCCGAAGCCCAGACCGTGACGGTGGAGGAAAAAGTAGTCTACAAGGCGGACATCGCCGCGGTCAAGGATAAGATCGTACAGTCCAGCCAGGTCAATGAAAGCCAGGAAGACTCTGCCTACGGCAACAGCGGCGGTGCTCCCATTGCGGAAGAGATCACCGACACGGTTACCTATGAGGAGAGCAAGACCGAAGAGACCGGTACCAAAACGGTGTACGTGGCCACATTGAGCAGCGACGGCTACCTGATGATGAAAGACGGTTCCGTCAGCCGTTACAAGCCCACTTATGACGAAACCACCCAGGAACTGACCGGCGCCATCCGCGACAGCGGCGCCCGCACTGCATCGGTGGTGCCCGGCAGCGTGTCCATCCAGCCTTTGGGGCTGTCCGGCAGCAGCACCATCGTGCAGCTGGCGGAAGAAGGCGAGGTATCGCCCACGCCGCTGAATGAAGCGACCGCAACGCCCGGCACCGAGCCGACCGCAACGCCGACTGCCACCCCGGTGCCCACCGCGACACCGACGCCGCCCCCCGCACCGACGGCCACTCCGGTGCCCACGGCGACCCCGGCACCCACTGCAACGCCCACTCCCGCACCGACGGCAACGCCGGAACCCACACCCACCGCGACGCCGGAACCCACGGCGACCCCGGAGCCCACTGCTACCCCCGCGCCTGCGGATGCCGACTGGCCCGACCAGATCGAGGCTTCCAAGCTGGCGGATTACGGCTTTGCGGTGGAGGTCAAGTCCGAGACCGTGTATGAATATTCCGGCTGGCAGACCATCGACGGCAAGCAGTATTATTATGACCCCGTGACCCATCAGCCGGTCACCGGCACCCAGGTCATCGACGGCAATGTCTATACCTTCAGCTCCACCGGCGTTCTGGGCCAGAAGGAGCGCGGCATTGATGTTTCCAAGTTCCAGGGCAACATTGACTGGAATGCCGTCAAGGCCGACGGCATCACCTTTGCCATCATCCGCGTGGGTTACCGCGGATACGGCAGCGGCGCTCTGGTAGAGGATTCTACCTTCCGCCGCAACATCCAGGGCGCTACCGCCGCTGGCATCAAGGTTGGCGTCTACTTCTACAGCCAGGCCATCAACGAGGCCGAAGCGGTGGAGGAAGCCAGCATGGTGCTGAGCCTGGTACAGGGTTACAGCCTGCCTTACGGCGTCTATTATGACACCGAGAAGGTGGCTGGTGATACCGGCCGCGCCGATGGCATCAGCGCCGCCCAGCGCACCGCCTGCGCCGTGGCTTTCTGCGAGACCATCCGCAACGCCGGATACAGCGCGGGCGTTTACTCCTACGCCAGCTGGTTCTACAACTCGCTGAACTTTGCCAACATCAGCAAGTACCGCATCTGGATCGCCCAGTACCGCGATACCCTGGATTTTGCTTACAGCTACAACATCTGGCAGTACACCAGCACCGGCCGCGTCAACGGCATCAACGCCAACGTGGATATGAACCTGGGCTGATGCCTGCAACGTTCCCATAAGCTATAAAAACCACCCGGACCAGTTGGTTCGGGTGGTTTTGTTTTCCACAAAATGGGCCTGTTCAGTTGAAACTTCCGTCCCAAAGGGGCAGTTCTGTGAGGTATTCTTCCGCCACGGCGGGCACATAGTAGGCGCCGTAGGTTTTCAGGCCGGGGGCCTGGTCCGCCGGTGCCGGGGCGTCCTCCACCTCCACCCAGAAACGGTAGTACGGCATCCAACATTCATCTTCGGTGCTGGTGCGGTAGATCAGTTCCACCTTACGGATATATTCCTCGCCCGGCATTTCACAGGGAACGGTGGTCAGGTAGTGCCCCTCAACCAGCAGTTCCCGGGCCCGGTCGGCGGTGATGATGGGATAATCTCCCAGCTTCTGGCGCAGGTCCGGCTGGCGTACCCGTACCAGATCCAACTCGCCTTCATCACCGCCGTAGAAGCTGACCTGCCGGAAATTATAAGCCAGAATGCGGTCGGTGTCATCGCCGGAGCCTTCATAGAAGGAGAGGGTGTAGCTGCTTCTCTGCCCGGAAAAGGTGTAATCGCCGCCGGAAATATCCACTTCCGGCTGTTCCAGAGCCAGTAACTCCGGGTAGACAGAGAGCAGATACCCGGCGGTTTTGTCCAGCTCTTCATAGGATGCCCTGGTGGAAATCCTGTATTCCTCCGGCAGGTCCAGGGCGGGGTCCAGGTGAATATCGGCAACCAGATTCAGGTCCACGTCAATGGATACCCCGTTCCCTTCGGCCATGAGCCGGGTGGGGGCAAAGTATTCCTCCGGCACATCGGTAATCCCGGCCTGTTCCATCTGCTCTGTGATGGCGGCCTTGTATCCTTCGTCGGGGGTGTTGTCGGTGATGGTCAGGTCGGCTTCCTCCAGACCGAACCGCCCGGCAACATCCAGCAGCAGGGCACGCATGGCCTCCAGGTCGGTGCCGACGGGCAGGTGGAACGGCGTTTCGTAGGTGATGGGATTGCGGTACACCGGCAGGGTGGTCAGATTCATTTCCTCGGTCCAGGGATTGTTGCCCACCAGTTCCGAGATGTCGTAGGCCATCATGCCCTCAAAGCCCATGCCGCCCCCCAGGGTATCCGGCAGGGTCAGCAGAGGCAGGTCCGGGTCCCGGGTGGGGGAAGAAGTGGCCTCCGGGGGGCTTCCCAGGGCGGTTTGCGGCAAAAGCCCGATGCCCAGGTATCCCAGCAAAGCCAGGCAGGCCGCCGCGGCACCCCATTTCAGCCAGACAGGGGGGCGCCGTTTGGGTTGAGCTTCCGCCGCTTCCACATAGGCGGGGGCAATCAATCCCATTTTGTCCAGCAGATCAAAACCTCTCACAGCTCGAATCCCTCCTTTTCCAGATGTTCCCGCAGCTGCTTGCGGCACCGGAACAGGGTGGTCTTGACCTTGCTCTGGGACAGGGAATACCGCCGGGCTATATCGGTCACCGGGTCCAGATACCAGTACCGGCGCACAAAGATGTTCCGCTTTTCAGAGGAAAGCCCGGCCAGAAAATCATTGATGATCCGACCAAGGGCGATGTCGTCCAGGCGGCATTCCATGTCATCGGGGGCGGGCAGACACTGTTCCATCTCGGCGCTGAGCTCACAGACAAAGGCTTTGCGCTTGAGGCGGTCCCGCCGGCGGCAGAAATCCAGGGAGAGATGCCGGGTGATGCGGGCCAGAAAGTTGTACAGATAGCTGCGGGGCTCGTGGGGCGGGATGGCCTTCCAGGCTTCCCAGTAGGTATCGTTCTCACATTCCTCGGCAGTCTGGCAGTCCCGCACAATGTCATAGGCCAGGGCGCGCAGGCGGGGACCGAACTTGTCGCTGGTCTGGCGGATGGCGGTTTCATCCCGGGCCAGGTACAGGTCCACAATGACGGTGTCATCCAAGGAGAACCTCTCCTTTCTTTTCTTCTTTTCGGGGCAGCGTTTCGGTGTTCAGGGACTTTCACCCCTGTAAGCGATGTTCCGGGCCGGGAGGTTACAGAAGTTTAAGAAAAGTATAGCATATTTTGGGAATACAGGTAGGCAAAACGGGCACCCGGCAAAAACCGGATGCCCGTTTCTGGCAATTGTATTGGAAAGCAGGGGAGAGGCGCTCAGCAGCCCTGGACCAGTTTGGCGGCCGCACCGCCGCGGATCTGACCGCTGCCGTGGATGATGTACTTGTAGGTGCACAGTTCCGCCAGGCCCATGGGACCCCGGGCATGGAGCTTCTGGGTGGAAATGCCCATCTCGCAGCCCAGGCCGAACTCGCCGCCGTCGGTAAAGCGGGTGGAAGCGTTCACATACACCGCGGCGCTGTCCACACAGGTGGTGAAGCGGGCAGCGGCTTCCTCGTCGGCGGTGACGATGGCGTCGCTGTGATGGGTGGAATGGGCGGCAATGTGTTCAATGGCCGCCTGCAGGCTGTCCACCACGCCTACCGCCATCTTGTAATCCAGATATTCGGTGTCGAAATCCCGTTCCCCGGCGGGCACGCCTTCGATGATAGCGGCAGCCCGCTCATCCAGATGCAGTTCCACGGGGGTCATCTCATTGGCAGCGCGGTCTTCGCACAGCCGCTTTTTCAGTTTGGGCAGGAACTCGGCGGCAATGTCCTTGTGGACCAGACAGACCTCCGCCGCGTTGCAGACGCTGGGACGGCTGGTCTTGGCGTTCTCCACAATGTTCAGCGCCATTTCCTGGTCGGCAGCCTTGTCCACATAAATGTGGCAGATGCCGGTGCCGGTCTGGATGCAGGGCACGGTGGCGTTTTCCACACAGGCGCGGATGAGCCCGGCGCCGCCCCGGGGGATCAGCAGGTCCACCAGCCCGTCGGCGGTCATCAGTTCGTTGGCCGAAGCATGGGTGGTATCCTCGATCAGGCTGACCGCCGTTTCGGGCAGGCCCGCTTTCACCAGCCCCTGGCGCAGCGCCTCCACAATGGCGTGGCAGGTGGCCCAGGCGTCACGGCCGCAGCGCAGCACACAGGCGCTGCCCGCCTTGATGGCCAGGGCGGCCGCGTCGGAGGTGACGTTGGGGCGGCTTTCATAAATGATGGCAATGACGCCCATGGGAACGGCGGTCTTTTCGATCAGGATGCCGTTGGGCCGCACGATCTTGCGCAGCACCGCACCCACCGGATCGGGCAGGGCGGCCACTTCCCGCATACCCTTGGCCATGTCGGTCAGGCGGGTGGGGGTCAGGGCCAGACGGTCCAGCATCACGTCGCTCACCCGGCCGCGGGCAGCGTCCAGATCCCGGCGGTTGGCTTCCAGAATGTTCTGCTGGGCCGCCACCAGGGCCACGGCCATGGCTTCCAGGGCAGCGTCCTTGGCGTCGCTGTCCGCCAGAGCCAAAGGCAGGCGGGCAGCCTGGGCATTGAGCAGTATCTCGTGGGTGGTCATGGGTCATTACCTCCTTCTTGAACGGTCAGCGGCGGGGATGCCCCGCAAAGCGGGTGCCTGCCGGGCGGCCCGCCACAATATCATACAGAACCAGGGCGTTGGAACCGTTGGCGATCACCGTATCCACCCCGGCGGCGGTGGTCAGCTTGGCGGCCATGATCTTGGTGGCCATGCCGCCGGTGCCCAGCTTGCTGCCGGCGCCGCCGGCCAGGGCTTCCACCTGGGGGGTGATCTCGGGCACGTTGCTGATCAGTTCCGCATCCGGATGGGTGTGGGGGTCGGCGGTGTACAGGCCGTCAATGTCGCTGAGAAGCACCAGCAGGTCGGCCTGCATATACTTGGCAACCAGTGCGCCCATGGTGTCGTTGTCGCCCACGGCGATTTCCTCGGTGGCCACGCTGTCGTTTTCGTTGATGATGGGGATGGCGCCCAGCTGCAGCAGGCGGTAGATGGTGTTTTCCAGGTTCATCAGCCGGTTGGGGGTGTTGAAGTCCTCCCGGGTGACCAGGATCTGCCCCACCGTGTGGTTGTAGGCGGTGAACAGCCGGTCATAGGTGTACATCAGTTCGCACTGACCCACCGACGCCGCTGCCTGTTTGGTGGGCATATCGGTGGGGCGTTCGATCTGCAGCTTGCCGGCACCCATGCCGATGGCACCGGAGGATACCAGAATGATCTCGTGCCCGGCATTTTTCAGGTCGCTGAAGGTCTTGACCAGCTCCTCGGTGTGGCGGATGTTCAGCCGCCCGCCCGCATGGGCCAGGGTGCTGGTGCCGATCTTGATGACGATACGCATACTATTCCTCTTTCTTAGAGGGCGGGGGTTCAGCCCTTGCCCATCTCCTTGGTTTTGTCGTAGGCGGCCAGCACCGCATCGGTCACCGCGCCGCGGAATGCCCGTTCTTCCAGCAGGCGCACGCCCTGGATGGTGGAGCCGCCGGGGCTGCACACTGCGTCCTTCAGGGCGCCGGGATGCTGCCCGCTTTCCAGCACCATGCGGGCGCTGCCCAGCAGCATCTGGGCGGCGTATTCCTGGGCCTTGGCCCGGGGCAGCCCGGCAGCCACGCCGCCGTCGGCCAGCGCCTCGATGAACTGGTACGCCCACGCCGGGCCGCAGCCCGAAACGCAGCTGGCCGCATCCATCAGGGATTCCGGAACCTCGTCCAGCCGTCCTGCCGGGGCCATGGCTTCCAGCCAGGCGTCCAGGTCGGCTTCGGCCACATGGGCGCTGCAATACTGGATCATGCCGGCGCCCAAAGCCACAGGGGTGTTGGGCATCATGCGGATGACAGGCCCCTGCCCGCCGGCCATTTCCAGAATACGCTGCATGGTCAGACCGGCGGCCATGGTCACCAGTACGAACCGCTCCCCGGCCTTGCGGCGTGCGTCCAGTACCGGCACCAGATCAGCCAGGGCACCGGCCATCATCTGGGGCTTGACGGCCAGAAACACAAAATCACAACCGGCGGCCCCGGCGTTGTCAGCCGCGCGGCAGCCCAGTTCTGCGGCCAGAGCCTGCGCTTTGGCTGGCGTGCGGTTGGCCAGCACCACGTTCTGCGGGTCCACTGCCCGGCACACGGCCCGGGCCACCGCGCCGCCCATATTTCCGCAGCCGATAAATCCAAATGTCATCCCCATTACCCCCCTGGCGTTGCGCCACAAAGTCTTTTGAATAATCCTAGCGCACCAGGGGGCCGATGTCAACAAAAACGGCTGACAACAGCG
This sequence comes from uncultured bacterium, assembly GCA_905214345.1. Lineage (GTDB taxonomy): Bacteria > Bacillota > Clostridia > Oscillospirales > Ruminococcaceae > Gemmiger. The sequence goes on along the minus strand of CAJMLV010000037.1, from coordinate 7,624 downwards.
CCGAAAACTGGTATAATAGCCCCCAGAAAACAGAATTTTTCCATGGATTCGGAGGCTTTGTATCATGCAGTATGTTTCGTTGGGCCAAACCGGCCTGAAAATCTCCCGTTTGGGCTTTGGCGGTATTCCCATCCAGCGCATCGACCAGCCGGGCACCCGCGCTCTGCTCAAGGCGGTGCATGAAGCAGGCATCAACTATATCGATACCGCTCGGGCCTACACCGTCAGCGAAAGCTGGATCGGTCAGTCCCTGGAAGAACTGGGCCTGCGGGATGAGTTCGTGCTGGCCACCAAATGCCGCGCCCTCACCGCCGAGGATATGCGCGCCGAGTTGGACGAAAGCCTGAAAAACCTGCGCACCGACCACATTGAGCTGTACCAGTTCCACAATCCCAGCCTGAAAGACCTGGAAACCATCCTGGCCCCCGGCGGTTCTATGGAAGCCCTGCTGGAAGCGAAAAAAGAGGGCAAGGTAGGGCACATCGGCCTGACCGCCCACCTGGCCGCCGTCTTTGAGAAGGCCCTGGAAGTGGACGAGATCGAAACCATCATGTTCCCTTATAATATTGTGGAACAGCAGGGGGCCGACCTGATCGCCAAATGTGCCGCTGCGGGCAAGGGCTTCATTGATATGAAACCCCTGGCGGGCGGCGCCATCGAAGATGGCCGTCTGGCTCTGCGGTATGTGCTGTCCAACCCCAACGTGACGGTGACCATTCCGGGCATGGCGGACCCCGCCGAACTCACTGCCAACCTGGAAGGCGCTGCCAACACCGCACCCCTCACCCCTGAGGAGGAGGAAGCCTGCCAGAAGGTCCGGGACACCCTGGGAACCCAGTTCTGCCGCCGCTGCAACTACTGCGCCCCCTGCACCGTGGGCATCCAGATCCCCAGTGCCTTCCTGTTTGACGGCTATATTGCCCGCTACGGTCTGGAAAAGTGGGCCCGGGAGCGGTATGCCACCCTGCCGGTGAAAGCCGGTGCCTGTGTGGAGTGCGGCGTCTGTGAGACCCGCTGCCCCTATCAGCTGCCTATCCGCCAGATGCTCAAGACGGTGGCCGAGCACTTCGGGGAATAAACCAAGATACGTTCTTCCTGCCGGGAAAGACAGATTTCTGCCTTTCCCGGCATTTTTTTAGGTAAAACTGTGATTTTTTGACCCCCGCGCTTGTGTTCCGCCGCGGGAACATGCTATAATCTATTCTGTATCGGTTTGCGAATTTTTCGGTGACTTTGTGACCGGCGCAGCCGCCAATCCAAGAAAAGAGGTCCTGAACACCCATGCGTTTTGACGCTGACCTGCATTATCTCGACAATGCCGCCACCACCATGGTGGACCCGGCTGTGGCCGATGCCATCCATACGGCCATGCTGCACCACTGGGCCAACCCTTCCAGCCTGTATGACCCGGCGGTGCTGGCCCACGGTGCCCTGTCCACGGCCCGGGGCAAGGTGGCCAGAACGCTGGGCTGCCAGCCCAAAGAGCTGTATTTTACCGCCACCGGCACCGAGAGCAACAATCTGGCCATTCTGGGCGCGGTGGCATCCCGCCGCGCCTGGGGCAATAAGATCGTGGTGTCCGGGTTCGAGCACCCCAGCGTCCAGCTGCCCATCCGGGCATTGAAGGACCAGGGCTTTACCGTCACCGAGATCATGCCCCGGCCGGACGGCACCCTGGATATGGATGCCATGATCGCCGCGGTGGACAAAAACACCGTGCTGGCCTGCTGCATGGCCGTCAACAACGAGACCGGCGCGCGGCAGGACATTGCCCGGTTTGCCGCCGGGGTCAAGGAACGCAATTCCCGCTGCGCCGTCCATGTGGATGCGGTGCAGGCCTGGCTGCGGGTGCGGGTGCCTTTGAAGAATGTGGACAGCATGGCCATTTCCGGCCACAAGGTCCATGCCCCCAAGGGCATCGGCGCGCTGTATCTGCGCAGCGGCTACCACTGGACCGCCCCCATTCTGGGCGGCGGGCAGGAGAGCGGCGTGCGCCCCGGCACCGAAAATCTGCCCTACGCCGTGGGCCTGGGCGTGGCCGCCGAACAGGGCGTCCGCACCATGGCCGCCCGTGCCGCTTATATGAAGGAACTGAACGACCGCCTGCGGGCGGGGCTGGCTGCCATCCCGGGGGTGACCATCAATTCCCCCGATAATGCCGTGCCCGAAGTGCTCAACTTCAGCCAGCACTGCGTCAAGAGCCAGACCATGCTCAATTATCTGTCCGACCGGCATGTGTATGTGTCCAGCGGCAGCGCCTGCGAAAAGGGCGAGCCCAGCCATACCCTCACCGCCATGGGCTGTGACGACAACACCGTGGATACGGCGCTGCGGGTCAGCTTCTGCGCGGACAACACTCCCGAGGACGTGGATGCCCTGCTGGAAGGGCTGAAAAGCGGCCTGAAAGAACTGCAGCATATCTGAAATAACCATAGAGAGGAACCGCATGAAAGAGATCATCCTTGCCTACCAGGGCGAAATGACCCTGAAAGGCCTGAACCGCGGCAAGTTCGAAGCCGGCCTTGCCAAGAGCATCCGCCACCGCCTGGAAAACCTGGGCCCCTTCAAGGTCCATTCCGCCCAGAGCACCGTATTCATCGAACCCATGGAAGAGGGGCTGGATGTAGACGAAGCCTTCCGCCGGGTTTCCAAGGTGTTCGGTATCGTCAAGATCAGCCGTGCCGTCTGCTGCACCAAGGATTTTGAGGATATCTGCCAGACTGCCGAGGCTTATCTGGGCCAGCAGCTGCGGGGGCTGCGTACCTTCAAGGTGGAGGCCAAGCGCGCCGACAAGAAATACCCCATGAAGAGCCCGGAGATCTGCCGGGAACTGGGGGCCTTCCTGCTGTCCCGCCACAACCATCTGCGGGTGGATGTGCATAAACCCCAGTTGGAGATCATGGTGGAGATCCGGGACAAGGGGGCCTACATCCATGGTCCCAAGGTGGAAGCCGCCGGCGGCCTGCCGGTGGGCACCAGCGGTAGGGCACTGAACCTGCTGTCCGGCGGCATCGACAGCCCGGTGGCGGCCTACTGCATGGCCCGCCGCGGTCTGGCTCTGCATCACATCCACTTTGCCAGCCCGCCCTACACCAGCCTGCGCGCCAAGCTGAAGGTACATGCCCTGGCCTGCGAGCTGTCCGAGTATGTGGGGGACTGCCTGCTCTTTGTGGTGCCCTACACCAAGCCTCAGGAATACATCCGGGACCATGCCCCGGCCCCGCTGTTCACCGTGCTCATGCGCCGCAGCATGCTGCGCATTGCGGAGAAGGTGGCCTCCAAGACCGGCATGGAAGCCCTGATCACCGGCGAAAGCCTGGCCCAGGTGGCCAGCCAGACCATGGCGGCCCTGGCCTGCACCGACGCGGCCCAGAGCCTGCCGGTTCTGCGTCCTCTCATCGGCATGGACAAGACCGACATTGTGGCCATCTCCCGCAAGATCGGCACCTTTGAAACCTCCATTGAGCCCTACGAGGACTGCTGCACCATCTTCACCCCGCCTCATCCCAAGACCAAGCCCACTCTGGCCGAGATCGAAGCCGCCGAAGCCCAGATGCCCGGCCTGGCAGAGCTGGAGCAGGTGGCGGCCGATACGGTAGAAAAAATCTTTGTCCGCATCGGAGAGCAGCCGGAATTCTGATAACGATTATACAAACTGTAAACTTCAAGCGTATTGTACGGAGGCGCCTGCCATGACCGCAGAGATTATCTGTGTGGGAACCGAACTTCTGTTGGGGGACATTGTGAACACCAACGCCCAGTTTCTCAGCCGGGAACTGGCGGAACTGGGTATTTCGGTGCTGCATCAGCATGTGGTGGGAGATAACCCCGGCCGCCTGCGGGAACTGGTGACCCAGGCCCGGCAGCGCAGCGACCTGCTGGTGTTTTCCGGCGGGTTGGGCCCCACCGCCGACGACCTGACCAAGGAGACGGTGGCGGAAGCTTTCGGGGATACGCTGCACTTTGATGAGGAAGAATGGCAGAAGATCGTGGAGTTCTTCGGCCGGACCCACCGCACCCCCAGCGCGAACAACCGCAAGCAGGCCATGGTGCCCACCAGGGGGCACAAGGTCCCCAACGACCACGGCACTGCTCCCGGTGCCTGGTTCGAGGATGAACAGGGCCACGCCGCGGTGCTCATGCCCGGCGTCCCCCGGGAGATGAAGGCCATGTGGGCCGAACAGGTCCGCCCGGCACTGCAGGCCCGGCAGAACTGCACCATCCATTCGGTGACGCTGCGGGTGCTGGGGGGCGAAAGCAGCATTGCCAGCAAGGCGGCGGCGCTTTTTGAGAGCGAAAATCCCACCGCCGCCATCTACTGCAAGACTGGCGAAAGCGAGATCCGGGTCACCGCCCGGGCGGCCACCGCCGAGGAGGCCGAGACCGCCTGCCGGGCCCGGCTCGAAGAGTTCCGCAAGGTCCTGGGCGACAACGCCTATGACACCGATGTGCCCGGCCTGGAATACACCGTGGTGCGCATCCTGCGGGAAAAAGGCCTGCAGGCAGCCACTGCCGAAAGCTGCACCGGCGGCCTGGTGGCCGAAAAGCTCACCAATGTTCCCGGCGCCAGCGAGGTGTTCGGGTTTGGTTTCGTCACCTATGCCGAGCGGGCCAAAAGCCGCTTGCTGGGGGTGGACCCGGCGCTCATTGAACGGTACAACGTGGTCTCCGGCCCGGTGGCCGTGGCCATGGCCCGGGGCGCATTGAAGGCTTCCGGGGCAGATCTGGCCATCGGAATTACCGGCCTGGCCGGTCCCGGCGGGGCGCTGCCCGGCAAACCGGTGGGCACCGTCTACCTGGCCGGGGCCGATGCCCGCAGCGGACGCGCGTATCTGATGCGCCTGGAACTGGGCGGTTATCAGGAACGGGCCATCATCCGTACTCGGGCGGCTCTGTATGCCCTGGACCTGCTGCGCCGCATGGCCCTGGACCTGCCGCCGGATTCCGGCGTGATGCTGGAACCGGGCGACCCGGTGCCTGAACTTTGATCAGTCGGGGAGATTTCCCCTTTACCTTATATCCATCACACAGGAGGAACCCCCTATGCTATCGAGCCAAATGCGCATCCTGCGGGTGTTCGGTCTGCCGGCCGCCGAGGTGCGCGCTGCTTTGCGGGCCGTGCAGGCGGAAGGCTGCCCGGGCCTGCGCCTGCTGGAACGCGACGGCGAGTTCGCGGTCTGCGTGCAGGTCAGTGCGCCGTCCCAGGCCATGGCCGACGAATATTGCGAAAAATGGACCCAGAAACTCCGTGCCCGCCTGGGCGACGCGGTGTATGCCGACGGCGAGACCAGCCTGGCCCAGGCCACGCTGGATGTGCTGCTGAAAAAGCGCCGCCTGCTGGTGGCGGCGGACGAGGTCACCGGACGCCTGATCGGTGCCCAGCTGCAGCCCCTGGAACACAGCGAGGCTGCTTATGACTTCGGTACCCAGACCTGGGCCGACCGGGATACCATGCGCAAGCTGGTCACTCCCGCTTCGCTGCTGGAAAAATTCCCCGGCGACGTGGTCCAGGCTGCTGCGGGCCGCGCCCAGCTGGCGCTGTCCTTCGGCGGTGCGGATTATGCGGTGGTGTATATGCCCGCCACGGTGGGCCAGGCCCCCTTTGTTCTGCTGTGCGATAAGAAAGGGGCGGTGGCCATCGCCGTCAGCCCGGACCACAGCGACGCCGCCATCGCCAACAGTCTGCTGGATATGGTCCGCCGCCGTGCCCTGGGCCTCAAGCCCCTGGCTTCGGCCATCACCTTCCGCCCCGGGCACGAGCGCCCGCTGCTGATCGTTTCCTCCGAAGGTCAGCCCCGCACGGCCCCCACGGCAGGCCGCTTTACCCCCCGGCGTACCCGCACCGCGGCTGCGCCGTCGGTGGATTCGGCACCCACCGGCACCATCACCTTTGAAACGCCGGACACGTCTGCCGCTGCCAAGCCTGCCGCCAAACCGGGGTCTGCTTCCGGCACCGCATCTTTCACCACGTCCTTTACCAAGCCTTCCGTGCGGGAAACGCCGGTTCCCGAATCGGTGACCCGCGCCCTGGGCTTTGAAACACCCGCCGACCCCGATCCGATGGACTTTACCACCGCCGGGGCCCAGGCGGCGGCCGCTTCCCGCCAGGCACGGACCCAGACGGTCCCCCAGCGCCCCGCAGCGGCTGAGCCGGAAGCCGATCTTTCGGGCCGCGGCCAGCCTGCGCCTTCGCTGCTGGATGATGAGATCCCGGATTTCTCCGCCGGTCTTGATCCCCAGGCCATCGCCGCCGCCATGGCTGCGGATGCCCAGGAGCCGCCCCGCTCTACCGAGGACCTGCAGCAGGCGGCCAGCATGCTGTTTGACAAGGTGGATGTGCCGACGCCCAAAACGGCCCCCAAGACATCCGCTGCCCGCACCCGCCGTGCGCCGGATGCCGCCGCCACCAAGAACCGCAGCCTGGCCATGATCGAAAAATCCCAGCGCCGTCGCCGCCGCAGTGCAGTGCTCAGCCTGCTCTGCTTCCTGCTGGTGCTGGGGTTGGGAGCCGGCGGCGTGTGGTATTTCTTCCGCAACGACCTGGGCGTGCGCCCCTCGCCCAAGAGCTACGGCACCGCCACCTTTGACACCACCGCCGAAAAATACCTCGGCAACGCCATGACTCAGATCCAGGGTGTCAGCGCTTATCTGGCGCTGCCCGGCATGGACGGCCGGTTCGTCTATGCCCAGGATGCCCAGGACGCCCGCAGCCAGTCCGAAACGGAATCCGCCGTATTTGTGACCGAAAACTGGCTGGGCAGTGAGAAGCCCTCCAATACGGTCATCGACTGGGGCGGCAGCCTGGCTGAACTGGAAAACCTGGAGAACATCCAGGACAACAGCGGCTTCACCCTCTATCTGCCGGGAAGCACCTACCGCTGCAAAGTGGTGGCGGTGTACTATCAGGACCCCAGTGAGGAAGGTTCCTTCGACCCGGCAAACTACACCGACCTTTCCAACTATTACGACTATATGGCCTTTGTGCTGGATATGGGCGCCCGCAGCCTGTACAACACCACCTCCGCCTCGGCGGACGGGGAGAGTTTCCTGACCCTGGTGGGGGACAGCAGCACCGAGGGCGTGCGTCTGTGCGTCACCGGCCGCCTGGTGCGGGAAGATGAGGACCCTGCCCTGACAGCTACCTTGTCGGAAAATGAAAACGCCCTGCTCACCGGGGTGCAGTATGCCACCGACGGCAAATCCGCCCCCGACCGCACCAGCCTGATTGCCAGCCAGATGGAGCGTTACACCAGTCTGACCGGCCTGCGGGCCGGCACCGGCGGCAGCGGTACCCAGAACAACGGCACGGCGTCTTCTTCCGCCAGCACTGCTTTGGATGATTCTCTGGCAGAACTGACCCAGCAGACCCAGGACCTGATCGCTTCGGCAGACAATCTGCTGGCCGGTCTGACCGACATTGCCGGGCAGGCAGGTGCTGCCGAAACTGACATCAACCAGGGCGCGGAAGGCTTGCTGCCTGAACAGAGCGTCAGCATCGACAGCATCATTTCCGGGTCTTCCTCCTCGTCTGCCGCGTCTTCCGAACCTGCTTCCTCTTCCGAGGGCGGCAGCGAATCGGTGGATTCCTCCTCTTCGGAGTCCACTTCGGACCCGGGCACCGATT
>CAJMLV010000036.1 GCA_905214345.1 uncultured bacterium | reverse complement strand
CGATAAACGAAACTGGCTGGGTAGAAGTGGTGGTCAGATGGTGGTCAAAGGTACACGTTTTTTGTTCAGCAGCCGGTGCCGATGTCCAGCGCCGCGTGGTAACCCCAGTAGACGGCGTTGGTGATGGTGCTGACTTTGGCGGCGTCGCCGATGACCCGCACGAAAGGCGCGGTGCCCAGCAACGCTTCCACGTCGGCGGTGCGGGAACGCTGGCCCAGGGCGCAGATGACGCTGGTGCCGGGGACGAGGACCTGTTCGCCGTCCTTGGTCTCGCAGAGGATGCCGTCAGGCCGCACTTCCAGGCCCTTGCAGCCGGTGTGTACCGTGACGTACTTCTCAATTTCTTTCAGCAGCAGCGGCCGGTGGCGCACATTGGCGTCGGGGGCCAGGGCGTCCCGCATCTCCACCAGGTGGACACGCTTGCCCTCCTGGCCCAGATGGATGGCGCACTCGCAGCCCGCCAGACCGCCGCCGAAGACCACCACGTCGTCGGTGACCTTGGCCTTTTCCTTATAATAGTTGTTGACGATGACCACGTTGTCCCCGTCCAGACCCGGGATGGGCGGCACCAGGGGTGCGGAACCCACCGCGATGATCAGGGCGTCGGGGGCTTCCGCCTCCACCAGTTCGGGGGTGACGGCGGTGTTCAGCCGGATTTCCACCCCGGCCTTGCGGGCCATCTGGGCGTAGGTGCCTGCCAGCTGGTACATCTCCTGCTTGAAGGGCAGAGCCTGCTCGCTTTTCAGGATGCCGCCCAGCTCACTGTCCTTCTCGCACAGGATGACCTGATGCCCACGGCGGGCCGCGGTGTAGGCAGCATACAGGCCGCCGGGGCCGCCGCCTGCCACCAGGACTTTCTTCTTTTCGGGGGCGGGGTAGATGGTGTCGCCCTCCATTTCCCGGCCAATGAGGGGGTTCACGGTGCAGCGGCGGGTGGCGGTGGCGGCTCGCTCTGCCATGCAGGTGAAGCAACGCAGGCAGCGCACGATTTCGTCGGCACGGTTGGCCATGACCTTGTTGGGCAGGAAGGGGTCGGCCAGCAGAGCCCGGGCCATGTAGACGATATCCGCCTTTCCGGAGACGATGATTTCTTCCATCTGGGCGGGGTCGTTCAGGCCGCCGATAGTGGCCACCGGCACCTTCACGTGCTTTTTGATCTCGGCCGCGAGGTAGACGTTGCAGCCGTGCTCCTTGAACATACTGGGGTGAGTATCGCCGAAGCCGTGCTGGTAGGTACCGGCGGAAACGTGCAGCAAATCGATGTAGGGCTCGATCTGCTCGGCGATGCGGCAGCCCTCGGCGAGGTCGTAGCCGCCCTCGAACAGTTCCGAGCCGGACAGGCGGAACTCGATGGGGAACCGAGGACCCACAGCCACCCGTACGGCTTTGAGCACCTCGATGGCGAAACGACAGCGGTTTTCAAGACACCCGCCGTACTCGTCGGTGCGCTTGTTGAAGTAGGGGGAGAAGAACTGGTTGATGAGCCAGCCGTGCCCACCGTGGATCATGAGCATCTCAAAGCCTGCCCGCTTGGCCAGGCCCGCCACATGACCGTAGGACTTGACGATATCGGCGATCATCTCCTGGGTCAGCTCGCCCACTTCCACCCCGTCGGGGCGGGTGCAGGCGGAGGGCCCCCACTGGGCCATGCCGTGCTGTTTGGTTTTATCGGTCATATAGGTACCGGAGTACATGCCGGAGTGGGAGAGCTCCAGGCTGGGCATGGCACCGTGGCGGCGGATGGCATCTGCCGTGTAGGTGGCGGCAGCCAGAGAGTTGAGGATGCTCTCGTCCAGATGGTAGGCGTGGGAGCCGTCAGTGGCCGGGTGGACCATGCACTCGGAGACAGTGACCGCACCGGCGCCGCCCTTGGCTCGCAGTTCATAAAATGCGGTGGACTTGGGGCCGATGCAGCCGTCGTTGGTGATGTCGGTGCCGCCCATGGGGGCAGAGAACATCCGGTTGCGGAAGGTAACGCCCGCGATGGTGATGGGTGCGCACAGATGAGGATACTGGTATTGCATGGAAAACCTCCCTTATAAGTTATCGCCGTTGGTTGCAATGACATCCCGATACCATAGCGCCGAGTCCTTGAGGGTACGCTGCTGGGTAGCATAGTCCACATGAATCAGGCCGAAACGGACATCATAACCAGCGGCCCATTCAAAGTTGTCAAACAGGCTCCAGTAGGAATACCCTAGCACAGGGATCCCCTCCTCCAATGCCCGGGCAACCTGCCGCAGATAGCGATGCAGGAAGTCGATGCGCTGGGGATCATGCACCTTGCCGTCCAGCATGACGAAGTCGTTGTTGGCAAAGCCGTTCTCGGTGATGAGCACCGGCAGGTGGTACCGCTCGAACCAGAACTTGCTGGCATAATACAGCACCTCGGGTACGATGTTCCATCCGGTGGCCGTGCGGGGGCTGCCCTGCCCGGCGCCTTCTGGATAACGGGAGGGGTCGGGGATCAGGTCCACCGTATTCTGATAGCAGTTGAAGGCGTAAAAATCCAGCGGCTGGCTCACCAGTGCCCACTCTTCGGCATTCATGGGGTAAAGCAGGGTACCCAGCTCACCTTTGGCCCAGGCCGGATACCGGCCCAGAAAGATTGGGTCCGCCCACCAGGTATTGCTCATGAGGTAATTGGGGTAGGGTGACAAAGAACGGTCCAGCGCCTTCTCCATCGCCAGAGGACTGTCGTCCTCCGGCAGGCAGCAGTCGCCAGTGGGAGCAATACCGACCTTGGCATCAGGACAGTTTTTCCGCAGAATCCTCACCGCTTCCCCATGGGCCAGCAGAATGTTACGGGTAATGATCATCAGATTGGCGTCATCGTTGAGCTCAAAAGGCGCGTGAACGCCCACCTGAAGCCCCAGCCCGCAGAACATCTGCGGTTCGTTGAAGGTCATCCAGTATCTGACCCGATCACCCAACGCACGGGAAATCACATCCGTATACGCGGCAAACCAGTTGCGGCTTTCGGGATTCTTCCAGCCGCCCTTTCGGTAGAGTGCCGTCGGCAAATCCCAATGATACAAGGTGACCAGCGGTTGAATTCCGTTGCGCAACAGTTCGTCACACAGGTCCCGGGTGCTGCCTCGTTGACAGAGCCTGTCCCCTGGGGCAGCACCCGGGACCAGCTGATGGAAAAACGGTAGGCGTTCAGCCCAATCTCTTTCATCAGGGCCACATCCTCCCGCCAGTGGTGGTAAAAGTCGATGCCCACATCGGCATTTTCGCTGTGGGCAATCTTGCCGGTGCCATCGTGAACAAGGGTGTCCCAGATGGACTCTCCCTTGCCGTCGGCGTTCCAGCCTCCCTCGATCTGAGTGGCGGCAGTGGAGGCACTCCACAGAAAATCCTTGGGAAATACATACATAAGGAAACTCCTTTATTGGTCGAGAAACCGGACCAGAGCATCGGCCGAAGCCTTCGCCCCGCCCAAACTGTGCATATCGGCGCTGAATTCCTGCAAAGTCTCGCGGTAGGAATCATTCTGCAGGATAGTCTCGATGGCCATTTTCAAGCCTTGGGAGGTAACGCTGTCCTTGCCGTGGAAGGCGATACCCAGGCCCAGTTTTTCGATTTGCCCCGCCGTGACGGCCTGCTCGTCCATCTGGGGAATGGCGATCATGGGCACGCCGTAGTAAATGGATTCGCCGGTGCCCCCCATGCCCGCATGGGTGATAAAGACCGACGCCTGAGACAGGATGTCCAGCTGGGGCACCATCTGGCCCAGCTCCACATTGGCGGGTACATCCTGCAAGCTGGCCGGATCAATGGAGCCCAGCGCCGCAAAGACATGAATATCCAGGTCCCGTACAGCATCAAAGAGGATGGGGTAGTATTCCGGCCAGTTGTTGAAAGCGGTGCCCAAAGAGGAGTACAGCAGGGGTTTGCCGTCAGCAGGGGCTTTCCAGCTACCGAAGGCCGTGCGCTTGCCGATCTGCACCCCGGTAAAGACAAAGCTGTCGTCGAAACTTTCGTTGTGTGGCACCAGCCGCTTCTGCATCATGACCAGGTTCAGATCTCCCCGGCCGTCAAAAATCTCCTTCACGGTCATCTTGCGGCAGCCGTACTGCGCCACAAAGCGGTCTGCCAGTTCGTCGGCTGCCACTCGCAACGGATGTTCGGGGGACACCGTCTCGAACCCGGCCGCCACCGAGTATTCCCCGTTGGCCGGGTAACTGGTGTAGAGCATAACGTTGGGCACGCCCAGCACATCGGCGGCCAGGGTACCGGCAATGCCCGCAAAATCGTGGACGATGGCAACGGGGTGGTCTTCTTTCAGCACCGCCAGCACCGGTTCCAGATAGGCCTCCGCTTCGTGCAGGAATAGAAACGGCACGGTGGCAGCCACATCTGACTTGTCCTCCCCGGATTCACCGGCATGGGCTTCCATCCAGGAAGGCACCGCCACGAACCGGGCACCCGTGGGCTCCACAATGGTGCGGAACCCCTCGGTACAGAAATAGGTCACCCGCACACCCCGGCGCACCAGTTCGGTTACCAGTTCCAGAGTAGGGTTCACGTGGCCAAAGGCTCCCAGAGAAACAACGGCAATATGCATGACAGGCAGCTCCTTCCAAACAATAGTTGTTTACCTTTTGATTTCAGTATACAACAACATACCGAAGGGTTGGTTCCCTGTTAGGAAAAGCAGTTTCAGAAAGGGGCGGCGTGTCAAAAAACCGGTCTCAAATTTGTAGGATTTGTCAAAAAAGAGCAGGTGCCCGTCGCGGCACCTGCTTACAAAAAGTTTATTCAGAGATATTCTTTTCCGTACTGACGCAGATATTGCAGGGTCAACAGATCCACCGCCATCAACGCCCCGTACTTGCCCACATCGTTGCGGTTGGACACCCCGCATCCCAGCACAAACCGGGCATAATTCCAGTAGGAACTGGATGTATTCTGGGTGATGACCAGAATAGGGCACCCAGCAGCTATCAGCCCGTTCCAGATGGTAGGGTAACGCATGGGGTAGCTTCCCCCCACCGTGCAGACGATGGCCAGGTCGTTTTTCTGCAGGCTGCGGGCACAAGCCAGCTGCTGGGCGTAGTCCAGATACAGCTCCACATAGCGGTCCATCCGGATCATCTTGCTTTGCAGATGCCGCCCGATATCCCACAGAAAATGGTGGGAGAAGAAAGCGATTCTGCCGCTGTTAGCAAGAGCCACGGCCATCTCGGCCAGGCGCTCGGTGTTTTCGGGGGCAGTGGTGACCCGGATGTTGCGGATCACTTCCTCGCTGTAATCCTGCAGGGCTGCCTGCGGGTCGGCACACAGTTTGTCGTAAAAGGTCCGGGAATAATCCGTTCCGATAGAAAAATCCTGCAGTAAGCAGTCGTGCAGTTCACGGAAGCCGTCAAACCCCATAAACCGGCAAAAACGGGAAATGGATGCCTTGGATACATAGCACAGGTCGGCGATCTCGGCCAGGGACAGATTTTTCAGCTTGCCGTAATGGGTCAGCATGGCCAGAGCAATGTCGTAGTTGGCGTCCTGCTGGGGAGTGGTACTCACATAACTCATGAGCTTTTCTGCCAAAGAACCCATTGTTTTTGCGTCATTCATCGGCATAACCTCCCTTTTTATTACTGTACCATAAAACAGACTTTTCCTGCAATAGAAAAAAGACCGATACCTCCAGGTATCGGTCCTTTTTTGTTGCGAAATCCAAAAGGTCAATCAGACTTTTTCCAGATCTTTTTTGGAGAAGCCAAAGAAATAGGTAGCCACAGCACCTACCACCAGAGAGATGGCACAGGCGATGATGCCGTTGATCAGGTTGGCGGTGGTGCCGCCACTGAAGCTGAGCAGCGCCAGGAAGTTGGAGCTGGTGATGGCGTAGGCGCACACATTGGTGATGCCCGCATAAGCACCGCCCACAAAGGCGCCGATGGCGGAGGTGATGAAGCAGCGGCTATACCGGAAGCAGATGCCGTAGAGGGTGGGCTCGGTGATACCGCCCAGGATGCCGGCGGTGAAGGAGGCAAAAGCGGTGCTCTTTTCCTCTTTATTGCGCAGACGCAGCGCAGCACCCATCGCCACACCAAAGCAGGCCCAAGTAGCAAAGCTGCCGCTGACCATGGGGCCGCTCTGGATACCAGTCTCGAAGAAGGAGGCCATCATGGGCATCATCAGGGCCAGGTGCATGCCGCTGAGAACCAGGAATTCCCACAAAGCTGCAATGACCGCTACACCGAAGAAGCCAGTGGTGGTACCGAACCAGGCCAGACCGTTGCTGATGGCATTGCCCACAATAGTGCCCAGAGGTGCCAGCAGGCAGAGGATAAACGGAATGGAGATCAGCATACTGAGGAAAGGAGTGAATACGGTGGTCAGCACATCAGGCATGATCTTTTTGATGAGCTTATACACCACGCTGAAGAAGAAAACCGACAGCATGATGGGCAGCACTGTCTGGGCATAGTTGGTAACGGTGCAGGGGATACCAAACACTGTGAATGGTTCCCCGGACGTAGCATAAGCCGCAAAATCCGGTACCATGAGAATACAGCCGATGAAACCGCCCAGCATGGGGGTGATGCCCAGCTGCTTGGCGGCGTTGAAACCTGCCAGAATGGGCATGAAGTAGAAGGCGGCGTCATACAGGAAGTCAAACAGGATGTACAGGTCGCTTTCCGCCGGATACAGTCCCAGCAGTTCCGGCCCGCACAGGGAGTTGATGCAGCGGAACAGCGCGCCCGCCAGCAACACGGGAATCAGCGGGGTCATGCAGCCCGCCATGTAGCCCATGATGTTCTTGCCCACCTGCTTGGGGGTCAGTTTGGGCTTGGCCACCGCGGCGTCTTCCGCCGCGGCTTTGGCGTCCTCCACCGGCGCATTGGCAGTGAGGTTCGCCAGCTTGCACAGTTCCTCGTAGACCTTGGGCACATTGGTGCCGATGATGACCTGGTATTGCTGGCCGCCGCGCACCACGCCCAGCACACCGCCGATAGCCTTGACTTCCTCATCCTTAGGGATGGAGTCGTCCTTCAGGTAGAGCCGTAGACGGGTCATGCAGTGGGTGGCGTCCTTCAGATTGGACGCACCGCCCACTGCCGTCAGGATCTGGTGGGCGATTTCTTTGTTGTTTGCCATTGTTTTTCCTCCTCTTTATGATTCCCACAGGCCGTTTTGCCGTATGACCTGTTGATACCAGCTGAAACTGTCCTTCTTGATGCGGGCACAATCCATCACATCGGTGTCGGTGCGGTTCACGTATACCAGGCCGTAACGCTTGGCAAAGCCCTGGTGGCTGGATACCACGTCCACAAAGCTCCAGGGGCAGTAGCCGAATACCGGCAATCCCTCGTCCAGCATGATCTCCAGCTGCTCGATATGCCGGCGCAGATAGTCGATGCGGTAGATATCGTGGATCTGGCCGTCGGGGCCGGGGGCTTCGCTGTAAGCCATACCGTTTTCGGTGACGATCATGGGCAGGCGGTAGCGGTTGTACACCTTGCGCATCCCGATATGAAGCCCCGCCGGGTCGATACCCTTGTCCATCCACTCGGTTTTTTCCAGATGGGGATTTTCGCAGATATCGAAGGCGTCCGACACCCAGAAGGGGGGCTGGTCGTAGTTGATGGGCCCGGTCTTGGCTTTGACGCAGAGGCTGAAATAGTAGTTGATGCCGATGAAGTCCGGTTTCGACGCCTGCAGTGCGGCGGCGTCCTCCGGCTCGGTGTGGGGGTAAAGCTCGTGGCTCTTCAGGTAGGAGGCCACGTAGGGAGGATAGGTCCCGTAAACGCTCATATCCAGCAGATAGAACTCCATCAGTTCCTCGGCGTTGGCGGCGGCCAGCACATCCTCACTGCGGCTGGACTGGGGGTAGACCACCTGGATAGCACAGACCGGGCCGATCTTAGCTTCCGGGTCGATCTGACGCAGCAGCGAAATGGCTTTGTGCTCTGCCAGCGAGACGTTGTAGCTCATCTGATAGACGTTTTGCAGGTTCTTCTGGGGATCCGGTTCGTGGTTACCGCTGAGCATCCCCGCTGCCGTGGCGATGAGCTGCTCGTTGACAGTAGCCCACATCTTGACACGGCCTTTGAAATGGGTGAAGCAGACCTCAGCGTACCGCAGGTAGGCGTCCACCATCTGGCGGCTGCGCCAGCCGCCGAAGGCATCCACCGCCGCCTGGGGGCACTCAAAGTGGTAGAGGGTCACAAAGGGCTGGATGCCCTTCTCCAGCAGATAGTCGATGAGCCGGTCGTAAAAGGCCAGCCCCTCGGGGTTGGGAATGCCGAAATTGTCCGGCATGATGCGGCTCCAGGAGAAGCCCATACGGTAGACTTTCAGGCCCAGTTCGGCCATCAGGTCCACGTCCTCTTTCCAGTGGTGGTAGTGGTCGGCGGCCACCCTGTTGTCCGCAATGCCGGGGCGGTTCGCCCCTAGGTCGGTGGTGGCGGGGCCTTTGCCCCCCTCGCCGAAGCCGCCTTCCACCTGAAACGCGCTGGTGGAGGCACCCCAGAGGAAATCCTCCGGGAATGGATGATGTTGGTTCTGCATAAGGGATTCCTCCTTGGGATTCAGGTGAGGTCGTCGTAGGTAACCAGCTGCACGGGCTGTTCTGCCAGCCAGGCGCGCACATGGGGGCGGCAGAGCATCTCGACTTCCCGCACCCGGGCGGTGGTCATGGTGGAGTGGTCCAGCAGATAGGCGTCCAGGTAGCCGGGATGGAACACCATCAGGTCGCAGCCGTCCTCGTGGGCATTGGCTACCGCGTCCTGTACCCCGGTGAAGGGGTCGGCTTCGTAGGCGTCGAAATCTTTTGGCATGTAAGCGTAGATCTTGGTGCTGCGGAAGGTCACTGCCTGACCCGGGCAGCCCATAGCAAAGTAGGGCAGGTTGTGGCGGGCTGCCACCATCTCCAGCCCTTTGAAAAAGTTGGGACTGGCCACGGCGTGGCCCTCAAAGTAGCCGGGGTCCTTCCCAGTCAGGGCCTTGAACTGCCGGTACTGGGCCTCGATTTCCTCTACAACCTCCTCCAGCACCACGAAATCCTTCCCGGCCTTGGCGGCATCCCGGTAAGCGCGGCTGGGTTTGAATTCTCCTTCCGGTGTGCAGAGGCTGGGGATGCGAGCGGGATTGGTGAGGGGCCGCCCCACGCAGATGTTGGTGTGCTGCCCCAGGCAGACCGGGTGCCCTGCCAGCAGGCCCAGGCCATGGACGGCATCCGGCATGTTTGTCATGACCCCCACCGACCGCACCAGCCCGGCCGCCACCGTGGCGGCAATGCCGCAGTTGACGCCCTGGGAATAACCCAGATCGTCAGCGCGGATGAGAAGACGTTTCACGCAAAGCGCTCCTTTCCTTGTGCGGTCACGCTGTACCGCATCGCTCTTTCTGGTTGTATTGTACACGAAAAAAGCCCCGCTGTTGTTTCGCAGCGAGGCATACTGTTTCCCGTTCCGGCATCGCAGAAAAAACCAGAACGTTTCTTTGTGCAATTTGCCGAGGGACACACAGCAAAAAGCATCCCCCACGGGCGATTACAAGGAACCAGCATCAACACGGAGGTGCTTTACTCCTTCATGATCTGATTGTCAGTATGGCGGTAAAGCTCCGCCTGGCGGGTCATCTGGAGGCGTTTGTCCCAATTTTGATCGTAATGGGCCGCAAAGTAGCAGGCGTACAGGATGTCCAGCAGCAGCTGGGCCGATACCTCGGTGGTAAAGTTGGCGATTTTGGAGGAAAGCCGTTCCCGGGTGGTCATGTGCAGCACGCAGTCCGCCATCGCCCGCAGCGGATTCTGCCCCAGACCGGTGAGCAGGATGGTGGGCACCCCGTTCTGGTGCAGAATCTCCACGCTTTCCACAATGCGCTGGGTGGTGCCGGAGTAGGAAACCACGATGGCGCAGTCTTCCTGTGCGGCGGAAAGCAGCAGGAACAGCAGTTCCCCCTGGTTGGATTCCATCAGCACGTTTTTGCCCAGCCGCTGCATCTTGCGCTTAAAAAGAATGGTGCAGTCCAGCGATACGCTGACCCCCACCAGATAAATATTACGGGCGGCCAACAACAGCGCTACCGCCTTTTTCAGCGCGTCGTAGTCCAGCAGGGCCAGGGTGTCCTGGATGCTCTCCTGGTGCAGGGTGGCAATTTTGTTGGCGATGACCGTCTGGCTGTCCCCTGCCTCAAAAGGGCGGTTGGCGTCGATTTTCTGGAAATGGCGGTCCAGATATTCCCGTTCCTCCAGAAAGGCTTCGAAGAAATCCGCCCATCCCTCATAGCCCAGCCGCTGCCCCAGCCGCACCAGCGTGGCCGGTGTGGTAAAAGCCTCGGCGGCGATGCGCCGGGTGGACAGCCCCCGCAGCGCGCTGCCCCGGTCCAGCAGGGTATGCACCACCCCTGCTTCGGCATGGGGCAGGTCCATTTCTTCCAGTTGCTGGGTCAACAGCATGGGGCATCCTCCTTTACGGTTCTTTTCATCATTGTACCGAATTTTCCCCTTTTTGACAAGGCACTTTGACGAAGGGCTGAAACGGTTGTTTTGCCCTTTTCCCCGCAAAAAACGCCCTGCACAAAACGCTGTGCCAAGATCCCCCGCCCCTATTGAACCGGGTGTTGCCGTGTGCTATAACGGATACATAAACCAACGAACCAACGCAGGAAAGGGAGGAAGACACCTATGTTGAAACCGGACTTTTTGTGGGGCGGCGCCACCGCCGCCAACCAGTTTGAGGGTGCCTGGCAGGAGGGCGGCAAGGGCGTTTCCATCGACGACGTGTACAAGGGCGGCAGCGCCACGGTACAGCGGGTGATCCACGACAGCGTGCACCCCGGGGACTACTACCCCAGCCACGACGGCGTGGATTTCTACCACCATTATAAAGAGGACATCGCTCTGCTGGCTGAGATGGGCTTCAAGTGCTTCCGCTTCTCCATTGCCTGGACGCGCATCTTCCCCCGGGGGGACGAGACCGAGCCCAACGAGGCGGGCCTGGCCTTCTACGACAAGGTACTGGACGAGCTGGAAAAATACCACATCGTGCCGGTGGTGACCATCAGCCACTACGAGATGCCCCTGGCCCTGGTGCAGGAGTACGGCAGCTGGCGCAACCGCAAGCTCATCGGATTCTTTGAGCGGTACGCCACGGTGCTGTTTGAGCGCTACAAGGGCCGGGTCAAATACTGGATGACCTTCAACGAGATCAACTGCACCCTGGGTCTGGACCGGCCCTGGCTGCAGGCGGGCATCGTCTACGGCCCCGACGAGAACCCCGCCGACGTGAAACTGCAGGTCAGCCACCACATGCTGGTGGCCAGCGCCCTGGCCGTGAAGGCCTGCCGCCGTATCGACCCCGAGGCCGAGATCGGCTGTATGCTCATTTATCCCACCACCTACCCCGGTACCTGTGATCCCGCCGACCAGCTGGCCGCCCGGGAAGCCATGTACAACGTCTGGTACTTCGGCGATGTGTACGTGCGGGGACGGTACACCAATGCCTGCGAAGCCTACGCCCAGTCCATCGGAGGGCATTTTACCCAGGAGCCCGGGGACGAGGAACTCCTGCAGGAAGGTGTGGTGGACTACATCGGGTTCAGCTACTATTGCTCCCGTGTGGCGGGCGTCCACGTCACCGAGATGGTGGGCGGCAACATGGCCCGGGGCGGCAAGAACCCCTATCTGAAGATCACCGACTGGGGCTGGCAGATCGACCCCACCGGGCTGCGGATGGCCCTAAACCAGCTGTATGACCGGTACCAAGTGCCGCTGTTTGTGGTGGAAAACGGTCTGGGCGCCGTGGACAAGGTGGAGCTGGACGGTTCCATCCGGGACGATTACCGCATCGAGTTCCTGGCCGCCCACATCCAGGCCATGAAGGACGCGGTGGAAAAGGACCATGTGGACCTGATCGGCTACACCCCCTGGGGCTGCATCGACCTGGTTAGCGCCGGTACCGGCGAGATGAAAAAGCGGTACGGCTTTGTGTATGTGGACAAGGACGACGAAGGCAATGGTACCCTGGCCCGCACCCGCAAAAAGAGCTTTGACTGGTACAAAAAGGTCATTGCCACCAACGGCGAGGACCTGAGCAACGAATAACCACGGCATGAAGGAGGAAAACCCATGGACGTACAAAAACTGGCGGCAGACCTGCTCCCTCTGGTGGGCGGCAAAGAGAATATCCGCAGCGTGCTCCACTGCATGACCCGGCTGCGGTTCCAGCTGGCGGACCAGAGCAAGGCCCAGCTGGAAGCCATTGAAAAACTGGACGGCGTGATGGGCGTCAAGGTGGTGGGCGCCCAGACCCAGGTCATCATCGGCCCCAACGTGGCCGAGGTGTACAAGGCAGTGACCCGGCTCACCGGTGACCTGGGCGGCGACGCCGCCCCTGCCCCCTCCGAGGGCGAAGAAAAGCAGAAACTCAGCGCCAAGCTCCTGGACACTGTCTCGGGCATCTTTGCCCCGGTGGTGCCCCTGATCACCGGCGCCGGCATGATCAAGGCCATCCTGACCATCCTGGTGGTCTTCGGCCTGCCCAATGATTCCCAGGAATACACCATCCTCAACTTCATCGCCGATTCCGGATTCTACTTCTTCCCGGTGGTGCTGGCCTTCTCCTCCGCCAAAAAGTTTGGCTGCAACCCCTACCTGGCAGCCATGATCGGCGGCGTGCTCATCCACCCCACCTGGACCTCCCTGGTTTCCGCTGGGGACCCGGTATCCTTCTTCGGCATCCCGGTCAAGCTCAACAACTATGGCTCCTCGGTGCTGCCCATCATCCTGACGGTCCTCTTCATGTCCTTTGTGGAGCGGTTCGCCGAGAAGGTCAGCCCCAACATGGTCAAAGCCATCCTCAAGCCCCTCATCACCATGGCGGTCACTGCCCTGGTCTCGCTGATCGTGCTGGCGCCGCTGGGCTCCTACATCGGCGGCATCCTGGCTGGTGCCATCTCCTTCCTGGACCAGAACGTGCCCGTCCTGGTGCCCACTATTGTGGGCGGCATCCAGCCGTTCCTTGTATTCTTCGGCATGCACCTGGCCATCTTCCCGCCCCTGCAGACCATCCAGCTGGCCGAAATGGGCTACGAGACCGTCTGTGGCCCCGGATTCCTGGCCGCCGTGCTGGCCTGCTCCGGTGCGGCCATCGGCTTCGGCCTGCGCACCCGCG
Organism: uncultured bacterium; assembly: GCA_905214345.1. Classification (GTDB taxonomy): domain Bacteria; phylum Bacillota; class Clostridia; order Oscillospirales; family Ruminococcaceae; genus Gemmiger. The sequence continues at coordinate 14,663 of CAJMLV010000036.1, read as the reverse complement.
ACAAAAACGCCAAGGAACTTGCCTTTTCTACCGGCTTCACCGCCTTCTGCGGCGTCACCGAGCCCGCCGTCTACGGCATCATCGTCAAGTACAAGCAGATCATCCCCGCCGTGGTGCTGGGCGGCGTGTGCGGCGGCCTGTTCGCCGGTCTCTTCCACCTGAAACGCTATGCCATCGCCAGCCCCGGCGTGCCCGCCCTGCCCACCTTCATCGGGGAGGACCCCAACAACATCTTTGTGGCCATCGGTACCGTCTGCATCGCCTTTGTGATCTCGCTGGTGGCGGCCTACCTGCTCAGCGGTGACAAGAAGAAATCCGCCCAACCCGCCGCCCCGCAGGACGCCGACCTGCATCCCACCGACACGGCGGCAGCCCACACCCTCTACGCGCCGCTGACCGGCACCGTCATCCCCATGGAGGAAGTGCCCGACGAGACCTTCTCCGCCGGTATCCTGGGCCAGGGCCTGGCCATCCGGCCCGATGACCCCACCGTCTACGCCCCCTTTGACGGCACCGTCATCCAGACGGTGGACTCCAAACACGCGGTGGGGCTGCGCTCTGCCGACGGCATGGAGGTACTCATCCATGTGGGCATCGACACGGTGGACATGAACGGGCAGGGCTTCACCCTCTACTGCAAAGAGGGGGACGAGGTCAAGCGGGGCCAGCGGCTGCTGACCTTTGACCCCGAAGACGTCAAGGCTGCCGGACATCCCACCGTAACAGTGGTCATCGTGACCAACAGCGACGATTACCAGGCGGTCACCCCCCTCAAGATCGGCCCTGCCGCCGCCATGGACCCGGTCCTGACTGTGGAAGGATAAACCAATTGATAGAAAGACACCCCGCAAAGGCTTTTGCGGGGTGTCTGCTTTGAGAAAAGAGGTTTTGTAGATGACCATTGCCGCCGTACTGCTGCCCGCCCTGCTGGCGGGCCTGGTACAGGGCGTTACCGGCTTCGGAGCCGGAGTGCTGCTGATGCTGTTCTACCCGCTGCTTTTCAGTGTGGCCCAGTCCTCGGCCATGAGCCAGTGCCTGTGCACCGTGCTCTGCCTTTCGGTGCTGCTGCGCTACCGCCGCAGTATCCGGTCCCGCCACTGTGTGCTGCCCCTGGTGTTTTATTTCCCCTGTTATTTTCTGGCGCTGCAGCAGGCAGTTTCCATGAACACCGACGCCCTCAAACCCGTGCTGGGGCTGTTCCTCGTGATTTTGTCGGTCTTCCTGCTCTACGGGTCGGAACGCATCTACATCAAAGCCGGGGTAGTCTCGGCCTTTGTCTGCGCCGCCCTTGGCGCCGTGGTGGACGCCTTCTTCGGCATCGGCGGGCCGACGCTGGTGGTCTACTTTATGGCCATCCTGCCCGACAAGCGGGAATACCTGGGCACCATCCAGTGTTTCTTTTTCACCACCAGCCTCTACGGCACCCTCATGCGGTTCTGGAAAGGCCAGCTCACCCCCGACCTGCTGCCCCTGTTGGCTTTGGCCGCCGTGGCCCTGCTGTTGGGCGCGGTCCTGGGCGGCAAGGTGGTGGACAAGATCGACGCCACCCGGATGAAGGTTTGCGTCTACGGCTTCATCGGAGTAGCAGGGCTCATCACCATCGCCACCAACTGGCAGAGCCTGGCGGCTCTGATGGGGTAAGCCCGGACCGGGACTTCTGTTATTTCTCTTTGGGCTCGGGGCCGCTGCTCGTCATCTGGGGACAGGCTGTCGTGGGGGATTTCCTTGCGTTGCCTCAGCCCCATAGGGGGAAAAGGCAGCCTGGAAACAGGAGGAGCAACCAAAGGCAGATTGTCAGAATTCTTCGAAAAAGAACTTCTAGATACTGGGCCTCACATGGAGAAATTCATTTCCCCGGCCGCACGCTTTTATTTAAATAACGATAAATCGTTTATTCTTGCTCATTTTAAAGTTTAGCTGTCTGTAAAACAGTCGTCCATAGTCCAGTTGGACGTAGTAGTCAGGTCGGAGAACTGTGACGGGCAGCAAAATACGATGATACAGCGCCGGAAATTGTGTAGTGTGCACAACTTCCGGCGCAGTTTGTGGTGGTTATAAAAGAATGTTGGGACGTAAAAAACGATAAACGGGTCCGGCCGGGAAGAAGGAGTGGTCGGATGGTGGTCAAGAGGTATAACACACATGGAACACGTCAAAAACGCACGCGTGCGTTAAAAATCGCGCGCGTGTGTTTTGTTGTGTTTTATACGCTGTCCTTTGGAATATACTTTGCCCCTGCACCTTTTCCATTTAAGGCCAGGCGCTCCGCCTTCACTAACTTTTGCAGCAGTCGGAACGCCTGAGAGGGTGTGACGTGAAGCAATTCAACTACATCCGCCCGTGAAACGTGACCTTGGTGCTCCGCCAATTCCATAATTAATTCCTCATAGCGAAGCGTTTTGATATCATGGCTTCTTACATAGGCATATGGCTTTTTTGTTAGTCTATAATATCTTTCGCTTAACAGGTAGGTCCTCCCCCGTCCAGTCCCACTTGCGTCTACCAAACCACTTTCTGCCAAGGATTCCAGCACAGACCGAATTCTGGCTTCATCTTTATGCAAAAAGGAGGCAATTTCATTGACGGATGCGCGGTGCAACACTTTCAAAGCGTTCAGTATCATGAGGGAGTGTATTGGCAAACTGTGCCCGATTCGTTGCTGCTCCTCTGAAACTATCTGGATAAACGCCTTATCAACCGGGCCTTTCGGAATTAACAAGCGGACGCTGGTTGCATTGGATTGAGAATAATCTGGGAGTTGCCGGCCATAAAGCAACGAACCTTCATAAATACGGTCGATACCTCGTCCTGTACGCTCCGCGAGGCCAATTCTCTTCATCGCATCTGCCAAGACCGGGTTACGTCCATGGGGTTCCGCATCCAGAAGGTTATCCGCATTAATTCCTTCAATAAAACCGCCCGGATTGGAAATTGTCAAGCCACCATCCTCAATCGCCATGCGGACACGGCCCAGCAAGGAATAGTCGCGATGACAAAAGGCATTGACCAATGCTTCACGAAAAGCACGCGGATCATAGGCAGGGATGGAAATACGGAACATTCCCATTTCCATCTCTTCGCTTGTATTCCAAGCATTGAAAGTGGCGTGAAATTTTTCAAACGTGGCAAGCAACGGAAGATGAAAGGACTCATTTACTTTGATATCCGTACCAGACAGAACCTGAATGGCGGCTTCCGCCGTCGGCACGTGTGCTTTGATGGCCGACGCCTTACCAATCATCAGCAAACCGCATAAAGTGGGTACTGCCTTTCCGTTTTGCAATACTACAAATTGTAACGCTTTATCCAATTCTTCATCAGAAAGTTCCAGCAGCTGTGGTTCGCCACGGTAGGTGCGTATTATATTGCGTAACCGCTCACGCTCTACCGGATCCAAATCATCATAGCATGCGTCTGCCACAGGCTGTGCAGAGAAATCCAAAAGACTTAGAGAGGAAAGGCGTGCCGTAATTTCATAGGGATACATAGGCACGTTTTCCGGAGTACCATCTGTTTTGATTCTTCTTCTCTGTATCTTTCCTGCGGAAGATGCCACGACCGCAGTTTTTCTGGGGACAGAAACTTTTAGTACCGGCACAGAAAAGCTCAAAATTTCAACTCTCACCGAAACTGGAGGAACGGTCTTATTGGCAATCAGGGCCGCCAACTGTGTGCTATCTGTATGGCGCGGGTGCAAACCAGTTATTTCTCCGTCGTCTTCCACGCCAAGATAAAGATCCCCACCATCGGTATTGGCGAATGCTACCACAGCATCTATGATATCCCCATCAGACAAACAGGTCCGATCGCTTTTGAACTCATGCGTCAGGTCTTCTTTGAAGCCAATGTTTTGCATAGGATCACCTCCCAAAACGCATTATAACACACGCGTGTGTTTTCAATCAAGAAAAATGCGTTTTTCGTGTCTTTTGTACGATGCCAGTTCCTCTTTGTTGCACATTCTTTCATTTGTAATGGTACAAAAGTATAGGTTTTTGTAGGATACATGATTCTCCAAAAGCTCCTGTGTCAATCGGGGATGACCTATCGCCGTATAAGCACTCCCAAAAGGGTTCATTCTCCCGGATTTCGCAAATCCTCTAGATATTGCTCCGCCAGTGCCTCCTGGTAGCCGGCGTGCCTTTCCGCCAGGACAGCCTGGGCGGTGGGACGCAGGGCCGGGCAGGTAATCTGTTCCAGCTGGCGCAAACGGCCTTCCCCCTCTATTTTCTTTTCGGAGATGGCCCGCCGGTAATCCTGCGGCTCCATGTGCCAGAAATGGACCCGCTCCCCGTATTCCTGCCACAGCCGATCGGCGATAGAAAGTCCTTCCGGGTCAAAGTCCCCGGCGTAATACAACTGGCAATTCCCTTGCGCCAGCAGGTCCAACAGCTGCCAGGACGCCTCCTTCAGCTGACCGGAGGTGCAGACCAGCGGGTGATGCAGCCCGCTTTGCCGGCACAGAGAGGAGAACAGCATCTGGTTTTCCAGCAGATACGCCCGCCCTGTGGGACTGGACGCCCCCTTTACCTCCGCCAGCTGGGAGGAAGTGAGCAGGCAGAATTTGCCCGCCAGCCGGAATGGTGCCCAGGCTGGATGTTCCCGGCCGTCGGCCCCTGTCAGGATCAGGCCACGCTGCACGGTAAAATCCGAGATATCGTCCTGCATCAGTCCGCAGCGGCGCAGCAGCGCCAGACGCTGGCGGGCGCGGGTGGGAAGTGGCACCTGTTGCCAGAACGCCAGTGCGTGGAGCAGCAGGCTGCCCGCCGGATTTTTCCCGTCCAGGGCGTGAGGGTCGGTGGAGACGGCATAACTGCACAGGGCCAGCTCCTCCGGCTCGTCGTGTTGCTGCCGCCGATCCAGCGTGCAGCAGACCCAGTGCAGCCACCGGGCGGCCTCGGGCTGTCCGATGCGGTCCTGCAGAATCCCGAAACCATGGCTTTTCTCTTCTTCCATCGCCTGCAGCCAGCTGCGCGCCGCCTCACCGTGGGGCAAAGCCGCTTCTGCGGCAAAAAAGCGGTGCACTTCCTGTCGGCGGTCGGCCTTCTGCTGGGCGTGGGAGAGCAGCGGCACTCCGTCCAGCTGCCGCCAGAATTCCGCCAGGTCGGCCACCGCAAAGCGGCTTTCCCGCAGGGCTTTTTCAAAATCCGACACTTTGTAGTGCAGCCGGGGCGGCACGAAATGGCGGCCCAGAAGCCCTTCGGCGGCACGGCATTCCTCCGAGGTGGCATCCTGCAGCCGGATCACACCGTCGGCATAGCCGGCCAGGCATTTTTTGCGCAGCTGGGCCAGCTGCCGCTGCCAACCGGGTGCAGAAGCAAAATAGTCTCGCAGGGATGATTCTTTCATGATTCCTCCAGTCTTCGGACATGGCCGTCCCAATGATAGCGCAGTACCGTGACGATCTGGGCATTCTGTGGACGCCACAGCTCTGCAATGTTCAGCGAAGATACCGCGGGATAGCATCCCCACAGTGCCTGGGAGTTCATGATATAGTCAAACCCAAGCTCATGGACCAGGGCAAACATGCTCTCGATGTTGGTCTCGTCCACACCGGCAAAGGCCTCGTCCAGCGCCATCAGCTGCGGGGCTTCTTTGCCCGCTGGTATGTACTGGGCGGCCAGCGCCGCAAACAGCGGCACATACATAGCCATGGCTTTTTCACCGCCGCTGAAGCTGTTGAAGGCGGAATCGGTCAGTTCCTTTTTTGCCTGCTTTTCCGCACCGCCCTTCTGGTAGAAAAGGCGGAAGGTGAACCAGTTCCGGAAATCCAGGGCCTCCCGCATCAGCTCCGAGTAGGTGGCTGGGGTGGCTTCCATCTGGGAGCGTTCCCGCGCACGGTTGATCTTGGCGCGGAAATGGTCGGTGATCTTTTGCCGGTCCGCATCCCCCATCAATGCCGGGTCCTTGCGCAGCAGCTTGAGCAGTTCCCCCGTGTCCAGCTCTTTCTGCTGGTCGGCGGGCTTTCCCTTCCACACAAGGCTGAACCGCAATCCCATGGAGGTATTCAACTGTTCCATAATGCCGCTCATCCGCTGGGTCCACTCCTGGCTGCTGTTGATGCGGTGGCTCAGCTTGGTAATGATCGTCTGGTTAAGAATCGTCTCGAACAGGCGGCGATCCTCCCGGGAGAGAAGCTGTTCTTCCGCTTCCCGCTGGCCTTCCAGCCGCCGGATGAAGTCCAGCAGATCCAGACGCTGGCCGTCCAGGTATAGTTCAATACAGACGCGGCTGCGCAGCCGGCCTTCCTCACTGGAAAACAGCGGCTGGATTCCTATGCGGTAAGTATTCAGCGTGCTGGCGATCCGCATATTTTTTTCCAGGGAAGTCCGCAGATCCTCCGACCCCAGGTTGCGGTCCTTCTGGCGGATGTGATCCCGGGCGGCTTCCGCCTGCCGCCACAGGGGCTCCTCCCCCCGTCCCGGCTGACCGGGGCCGCGGCAAAGTTCTTCTTCAAAGATCTGGCGCAGCGTTTCTTCGTCCCCGATGGCATTTTCCAGGTCCCGCTTTTTCCGGGTCAGGTCAGGGCCCTGGTGGTCCAGATCGTTTTGCCGCAGCTGAATCTGCGTATCGGTATCATGGTATTGTTTCTGTGCCAGGGTCAGAGCACCGTTCAGTTCTTCCAGCTTCTGGGCAAGGGCCTGAACCTCCGGTTGGGCAAGGTAGCGCTCCAGTTCCTCCAGGGCAGCTTTTGTCTTGCGCTGTTCGGCCTGTTGGCGGCGTATTCGTTCGGTGCAGGCCAGCAGGTCCTCACTCAGGGCATCCAGCTGCTGATCCAAATCCAGCACCCGGCTCTGCCACAGCTCCAGCTTTTCCTTGCCCTCCGAAATGGTCCGGTACTGTTCCCGATATTCCTCGCACAGGTCTACCATCTGCTCATAGGTGGCGGCGTCCTGTTCATAGGGAAGTCCCCGGGTCAGAGGCAGAATCTCGGCGCGCAGATCGGCAAGCTGTTTCTGCTGCTGCTGGACCTGTTGCATGCAGTCATCAAGGATTCGCTCCCGGCGCTCCACTTCGTCCCGCTGTCTGGCGGCCAGGTCCAGTGCCGTTGCCAGATCGGCGGTGGTGGGGCGGGCTTCATAGGCATGCTGAAGCTGCCGCTGGGCCGTCTCGTTCTGGTGTAGGCGCTCCCGGATTTCTTCCAGTTCCTGCTGCTTCTCTTCCATCTGCCGGGCAAGGGCCTGGATCTGCCGTTCCCGGTTGGCCCGCCGGGCCGAAGCGCCGATATACCCGGCAGGCTGCTGCGCCACGCTCTGCCCCTGCAGCACCCCCTGACGATACCAGCCATCGGCGGCAAACCAGGCATGGCCCTCCGGCTGCTCCGAAAGACAGGATAGAATGCCGTCTATGTCGGCCCACGGAGGCAGATTCTGTTCCGGCTGCAGGGGAAGCGGAGCCGCCGCCGGGGACATGTCCTCCGGGCAAAGGAAGTGATCAGGATGTTCGGCCAGGAGTTCCGGCATCTCCTTCCGTGTTTCCGGCGGTACCACCAAAGCGTCGAGGATCCCTGCATCCGCCAGCTGCGCTTCCAGCAGGGCGCGGCGCTGGGGTGGCAGGTCTGGCGCAAAATCCACCAGCTCGTAAAAAGAGGCGTAGGGTACGCCGCGCTCCCGCAGGTAGGCGCGGGTGGCCTGCACCGCCTCGCTGCGCGCCGGCGGCAGGTCTTTCTGGTTTTCCAGCTCCCTGCGGCGGGCGGCCAGCTCGTTGAGCTGCTGCTGGCTGTCCTTTTGTTGCCGGTCCAAAATGGCATATTCCTGCGCCAGAGGCGCGGAAAGCCGCTGCAGCGCTCCATTGAGAATCTTCTGCATCTCCTGTTCCTGGGCCAGTCCTTCGTAGGCGGTGACCTGGGCAAAGAGAGCCATCACTTCCTCATGCCGCAGGCAAAAGACTTGCGTCGGCTCTTCCAGCGCTGCGAAGGCTTCGCTCAGCGCATCCCGCATGGCGTTCACCGTTCCCTGGGCCGCCTCCCGCTGGCTTTTGGCATGGCGCAGGACCTGGGCCGCCGTATCCCGCTCCTGCTGGTACTGGTCCAGCCGCCCCAGGGTCTCCTCCTGGCGGCGCAGTCCTTCCTCCGTCTTGCGCAGCCGGGTGGCAAAGCGGGCGATTTCCGGCTGTTCCTGCCGGAAATCCACCGCCTGCAGGGTGGCCGGGTGCCCAGGGTAATGCAGTTCCTCATTCTGCTCTCCCAGTTCTTGGAAAGCCTCTTCCAGTTCTTCCTCCTGGTCGTTACAACGGCGCTTTGCCTGAAGACGGTCCCGTTCTTTGGTGTCCAGTGCGTTCTGCTTTCTACGTTCTTCCTGCTGTTCCTGGTCGATGGCCTTTTGCTGCTGTGCCACCTGGAGGCGGCATTCCTCCTTGCAGCGTACCGTGCTGTCCAGATCACTGCCCTCCCGCAGAACCTCCAGCTGACGGGAAAGTTCCCCCACCTGCTGTTCGGCCTCCTGACGGCCCGCCCGGGCCGTCTCCAACGCCTTTTGTGTCAGGGCAACCTTGTCTTCCAGGCTCTTTACTTCGGCCTGCCGCTGCTGGGTAAACTGACGGGCTGCCAGATAATACTGGCCTTTTTTGCCCAGCACATACTGGTTGTAGCGGGTATACTCGTTGCGCAGCTGGCGGGCCTCCTGCAAGCTTTGCCCCAGTGCTTCCAGCCGGTGCTGGATGGTGTCCATCTTTTCCATGGAATTGACCATGGGGGCAATGTCCTCCTCGCTCAACGGCTGCAGGGAATCGTTCAGGATCATCTGCACCAGCCGCGGGGAAAAATCCTTACTCAGTTTGGGTTTGCGCAGCTGGATCAAAAGGCGGAGCATCCGGTCATACTGCTCCATTTCAGCAAAGCCGAAGAGCATCCGGTTGACCATCTGTTTGTAGTCGCTGCCCCGTTCCACCCAGTTTTCGCCGTCGCCAAACCGGTTGTGGACCTCCTGCCTGGTAAGGGAGATGTGCTGGGAGCCCTTGGTTTCAAACAGGGCAAAGTCCTCCGGCCCGGAGCCGATTCGCCGGCCGTCACTCAGGCAGAATCCCCAGAATTCCACCGCGCTGCTGCGCCGGGCCCGCAGCCCCACCACCAGGGTGCGGTAGAGCCCTGGTTCCGGCTTGATGAATTCCAGATAGAGATAGCCGGTGCTTTCCTCCTTCTCCTCTCCCAACAGGTAATAGGACATTTTGCGGTCCTTGCTGCCGAAGGAATCCAGCCGGTAGGGATGCAGATCGCCGTCCAGCATGAAGGGGATAAAGCTCTGGGTGGTGACGGACTTTCCCGCGCCGTTCTCACCCCGCAGCAAAAGACGCCCCTCGCTGAAGAGGAACTCCTCCCAGTCATAGAGCCAGAAGTTTACAAAGCCCAGCTTGTTCATCCGCCAGCGTTCCTGCATGGTTGTCCCTCCTTATCGTTTCCGGGGATAGATTCCCTGCCACAGTGCAAAGCCCGGCTGCAGGGTTACCACTCCTCCTTGCACGGCAGCAAAGTCCCAGTAGCACAGTTCCTCCAGAATCTCCTGGGTCAGTGCCGCCAGGTCCTTTTCGGCCACCGTTTTGCCCCATTGGTCCTTGTATTCCTGCCGCAGGGCTTCCAATTCCCGGGAAAAGGCCTCCCGTGTCAGATGCACCCGGTCATCCGGGTCCCGGGAAAATGCTCCGCACTGGATTTTTTCGCTGAGCTGCTCGGAGAGCAGCAGCAGGATATCGCTGCGCATCTGGTCCCGGGGAAAGCAGTTGCCGCAGGGTTCGCCTTCCTCCGGCAGGAAGAAGGCACCGTTGTGATAGATCTGCAGTTTGCCGCCGATGGTTTCGTCCAGATTCCGCTGCAGGATGCCCCGTTGATTCTTGATATAGGCATAGAGGGAATCGGCGGGGTCCTCCCAGTAGACCGCCGGGGCCAGCGCCAGCTGCCGGTAGACGCGCCAGGTGCGGAAGGTGCCCCGCTCCTGATCGGGACCGTCCTCGGGCGGATTTTCAAAATCCCGCACCGAGATATACCCGGTGATATCCCGATGAAAATGTACACTGAAATACCGGCACAGCCCGGTATTTTCATAGAGTACTTCCTGGTCCTGATGGGCGGCGAAGCCGTCGCTTTCCCCCTCAAAACTGCGCAGCAGGCCCAGGCGCTCGGCATATTGCAGCACCCGCACCAGCGAGGTGCGGCAAGAATACCGCTCCCAGGAAAGGTCCGGCAAATAGGGCTTTGTGTAGGCCAACACCGCCTGGGTCAGCTCAGAAAGCAAAAAGCGCTGGCCGTCGTCCTTGTCCTCCAGCAAAAGAAGAACTCCGCACAAAAGACAGTAGTCCTGCACCTCGGTGAATTCCGGAATTCCGAAAGCTTCCTGCGCCCGGGCCGGTTCCTTCACCAGGCGGATCACCTGCTCGGTGCAGATCACTTCCCAGCCGAACTGCTCCCGCAGCGCCCGGCGCAGGGCAGGCAGTTTGCGGCGCACCTGATAAAAGAGTTCCCGGTCCTCCTCCCGACGGATCCAGAACCGGTCCAACAGTGCGCGAAATTCATCCATGAGCGGGCGCCTCCTCAAATTCCAGACAGTAGGCGGGCATGGTCAGGTCTCCGTCGGTACAGTGCAGCACACAGGTCTGCCCCGGCAAGCAGGTCAGGCGATAGGCCTGGCCAAATTCGGTGCGGGCGGATTTGCTGACATTGGCGTTGGCTTTCACCACCCAATTCAAAAGGCTCATCCGGATTTCCGGCGTGACCACTTCCTCTAATGTCGAAAAATCCAGACGGCCTTTGCGGATCAGCCGCTCCAGCCGGGCTTGCAAGGCCGCCTTTTGTTGCAGGTAGGCCTGCTTCTGGGCTGCCTTTTCAAGGCTTTTGTCCTCAAAAAAGCTTTTCTCTCTCGGGGGACGGCCGGGCCGCCGACGGTTTCGCAGCTGGTAGAGAAAGGGTTGTCCGTCATAGCAGCTGCCTGTCTCGTAGAGATCTTCCGGTTCGATGCCGGTGAGATGCACCGCCCGCTGGGCACCGAACACCATGCCGGAAAGCCGCCGGGCATCGGCCAGGGTGGGACAGGCGGCAAACAGCTCCAGAAATTTTTTGTATTCCACCTTCCGGTTGGCACCGCCGCTGTGCGCCTGCAGAATAAGTTCGGCGTTCATCAGGATCCGCTGGATGATGTCGTTGGCCAGTTCCAGCACATGTTCACTGTCGCTCTGTCCGCTCTCACCGGGCACAAACCAGCGGTAAAATCCCTGCCAGAAACCGTAAATCTCCTCCCGCAGCTGCCGGGGATAGTCCTCGGACCGCTGAATCAGCCGACCCTCCCCTTCCTGCAGCTGGGTCGCATACACCTGCTGCAGTATCGTCTCCACCTGCTCCGGCGGCAGGCCCAGCAGCATCCGGCGGATTTTCTCGGCATAGCGCTGCAGTTCCAGCACAAATTCCTGCAGATACCGTACCACCTTGTCCTTGTAGGGCAAAAACTCTGTGGTTTGCAAAATATGCCTGGCATGGGAGGAATAGAAATCCCGCAGATAGTCCTGATACCGGTTGGTCAGCTGGCGGAAGTCCTGCTGCAGCTGATCCCAAAACTGGTTCAGTGTGCGTGAGTCCGCCTCTTCCTGGTCCGCCATCCGTTCCAGAGTGTCCAGAATCCGCTCGAACAGCTGGGAGGAGAGGATCGCCGTGCGCAGATCGAGATTTTCCAGTGAAATGGTCATCCGCTCAATCTCGGTGGCCGTCTGGGACATGGAATAGCTGAACTGTTTGTTTTTGTATTCGGCGATACTGGTGGGACGATGAGGGTCTTGGATTGGCACGAGATTCCGCCAAGCACACAGTGCGTTCAGGTCCTGCTCCATTTGCTCCACCGTGTACTCCGCAAAATGGGCATCCACGCGAAGCAATGCCAACAGTTCCGTCTTGTTCAACCGGATATGGGCCTTTTGGGATTCCAGGTAGAAGGTGCGCATGATGGCCCGGTAGCGCCAGGCGTTCTCCGCCGTGAGATAGCTGGCTTCGGGCACACTGTTCAGTGTAATGGCGTGAAATTGCATCGGATCATTCCCCTTCTATGGCAGCAAGGGCATTTCTTGTGGTAATTATAACCAGTGTACCAGATGCCCCATCCGATAAAAAGGATATCGACAAAATCCCCCATGGATTTTGTCGATATCCCTAAAACAATCTCAGATGAATTGTGCAATTCGGGAGGTGGTTTCCATGAGCAGGGGAGGGAAAGCATGGGTGAGGCTTTCTTCATAGATATTTATGCCTGTTCAGGGACGAACGATTTAAGGGCTCCGGTGGCTTATATTTTGATAATCCTCTATTTTGTCCTCTGTGTTTCCCTGCACTTTATGGAATCCGGTGCTTTCCGTTTTCACGTCACAAAACTCCGCAAAAGAACTATAAAGTACAAAAGTCTCTTATCGAAAAGATTGTATAAGCATTTGCAATCATTATAAAAAGATACGTTTAAACGCTTGTTTTTTGCCCTGAAAGAGCTTAGTTGTTTTAGAATCAGTTGTCCATAGGTCAGTTGGACGTAGTAGTCAGGTCGGAGAACTGTGACAGACAGGCAAATAGCATGATAAAGCGCCGGAAATTGTGTAGTGTGCACAACTTCCGGCGCTGTTTGTGGTGGTTATAAAAGAATGTTGGGACGTGAAAAACAATACACGGAACCGGCTGGGAGGAAGGAGTGGTCAGATGGTGGTCAAGTCAGCGGCTGCACAAAAGGAACATTTTCTTTCCTGCGCCATTTTCTCGTACTTTCTTGTGCTTTTTGTCAAGTTTTTTTCATAAAGCCGCCGCAAAAACAGGTTTTTTTGCACAATGTCATGAATCTGACATTTTTGCATGCTTTGTTGTTTTTCGGTTGGGAAAATTTCGCTATGATGGTACCAAAGAAAGACTCGCGGCAGCTTGTCCGGCCTTACCGGACGCAAAAACGCAACAAGGAGGAATACCATGCAGCATCCCCATTTTATCGATGCGGACGGCAGCTTCACACTGGACCGCCCCGAAGAGATCAGCCAGCTGTACTTTCCGCTGGCTTCCGAAGCCGGGCTGAAGAGCTGTGTTTCACCGGACCTGGGCGGCGACGCCAAGCTGGACCAGGAGACCTTTCTGCTGGAGCCGGTGAGTGTGGAAAACCTGCACAACAACCGCTCCACTCGGAATTTCTGGCTGGTGGGGGCGAACGGCACCGCCCTTTCCCTTACCGGCGCGTCGGCGGCCCAGCAGGCGGTGAAGTTCACCCCCGCCCAGGACGACAGCCGCCTGACGGCGGGCTTTATGTGGCACACTCTGGAACGCACACTGAAACCGGCGGGGGTGCATGCCACCCTGACCAGCTTTGTGCCGGTGAGGGACAATGTGGAAGTGCTCTGCGTCACGGTGGAAAACATCGCCGACAGCACCCTCACCTTCACCCCCTACGGGGCGGTACCCCTCTACGGTCGCAGCGCCGACAACCTGCGGGATCACCGCAACGTGACTTCCATGCTCCACCGCATCCGCACCACCGCCCACGGGGTGCGGGTCTGCCCCACCATGTCCTTTGACGAGCGGGGCCACCGGCCCAACCAAAAAGTCTACTATCTGCTGGGCTACGGCGCCGACGGCCAGGCCCCGGCAGCCTTCTACCCCACGGTGGAGGAGTTCATCGGGGAGGGCGGCAGCTTCACCCATCCCCGGGCGGTGCTGGAAAACTACCCCGGCGTGCCGGCGGGAGCCTGCCGCGCCGGACGGGAGGCCATGGGCGCCTTCCGCTTTGCTCCCCTGACCCTGGCCCCCGGTGCCTCGGCCCGGTACATCCTGCTGCTGGGGGTGGAGGAGAGCGACGAGGCCATCGACCGGCTCTTTGTCCGGTATGACACCGCCGCCAAGGTGGACGCCGCCCTGGCCGAGACCCGCCGCTACTGGAAGGAGAAGGTCAACGTGGCCTTTGCCACCGGCGACGCCGACGGGGACCGGCTGATGAAGTGGGTCTGCTTCCAGCCCTACCTGCGGCGGCTCTTCGGCTGCTCCTTCCTGCCCCACCACGACTACGGCCGGGGCGGCCGGGGCTGGCGGGACCTGTGGCAGGACTGCCTTTCCCTGCTGCTCATGGAACCCGGTCCGGTGGGCCGGATGATCGAGGCCAACTTCGGCGGCGTGCGGGTGGACGGCACCAACGCCACCATCATCGGCGCCGGGGACGGCAACTTCATCGCCGACCGCAACGGCATTGCCCGGGTCTGGATGGACCACGCCCTCTGGCCCCAGATGACCACCCAGCTCTATCTGGACCAGACCGGCGACCTGGCCCTGCTGGACCGCAAGGCCCCCTACTTCAAGGACCCCCAGGCGATGCGGGGCAACGGCATCGACGAGGCCTGGGCCCCCGAACAGGGCAGCTGGCAGCGCACCGAAGCCGGGGAGGTCTACCGCGGTACCCTGCTGGAACATCTGCTGCTCCAGCAGCTCACCGCCTTCTACGATGTGGGGGACCACAACCTCTACCGCCTGCGGGGGGCCGACTGGAACGACGCCCTGGATATGGCCGCCGACCGGGGGGAGAGCGTGGCCTTCACCTGTGCCTACGCGGGCAATCTGCGGACGCTGGCGGCCCTGCTCCGCCAGCTGGACGGGCGCAGCCCCGGCGGCAAAGCGGAGCTGATGGAGGAACTGACGGTGCTGCTGCGCCCCGGCCAGGACTATGACGACCGGG
>CAJMLV010000035.1 GCA_905214345.1 uncultured bacterium | reverse complement strand
GCGCTTGAATGGCATTCAAGAGGTCAGCGGTTCGATCCCGCTTATCTCCACCAACACCGGCTCGTTTCCGAAAGGAAACGGGCCGGTGATTTTTTGTATTGCCTGAAAAATTAAAGTAAGGGCACAAGGCATTTTTGAAATCCTTGCGCCCTTACTTGGTTTCTTTTGGTTCAGAACATATCTTGAGGAATCCGACGGTTTTTAAAGTAAAACTCTCTGTCGTGTTCACTCACCGGCCTCAGGACCCGGCACGGATTACCTACGGCCACCACATTGTCCGGTATATCTTTGGTTACCACACTGCCTGCTCCCACGACCACGTTGTCCCCGATGGTAACACCGGGAACAACGATGACACCGGCTCCGATCCAGCAGTTTTTGCCGATATGCACCGGCATGTTGTACTGCAGCGCCCGCTGACGCAATTCGGGGTTGATGGGGTGCCCGGCAGAAGCCACCGTAACATTGGGGCCAAACATGGTATAGTCCCCCACAAATATGTGCGTATCATCTACCATCGTCAGATTGAAGTTGGCATACACGTTTTTCCCAAAATGTACATGATGGCCGCCCCAGTTGGCATGGAACGGAGGCTCAATATAGCAGTTATCTCCGATTTCGGCAAACATCCGGCGCAGCAATTCGGTACGCCGGGCCTGCTCATGGGGGCGTGTCTGGTTATATTCATATAACAGTTCCTGGCAAACAAACTGTTCCTGCATGATGCTTTCGTCTGCCGGGTCGTACAGCTCTCCGCTGTGCATCTGCTCTTTGATGTGGTTTGCAGCCATCTTTTCGTTCTCCTTTTTATTGATGTCCCGTACAGTGTAGCACAGAGGCAGCATCAAATCCAGAGTGAAAAGATTAAAAAGCAAAGAAAAAAGCACCAACCTTTCGGTTGGTGCTTTTGGTGGAGATAAGCGGGATCGAACCGCTGACCTCTTGAATGCCATTCAAGCGCTCTCCCAGCTGAGCTATACCCCCAAATTTTTGCGTCGCTCACTGGCGACGAGTGTTATTATAGCAAGAGCGGTTCTGTTTGTCAACACTTTTTTTCAAAATTCTTTTTCTTTTTTTGACCTCTTCCGGTGCGGCACTTTTAATGGGATGCTTGCTGCCACACCTCATGACAAGACACGGCCTTTGTGGTATACTGATACAGGAAATTCTGTCACAGACAAAACGGAGAAATGATATGCAACTGGAACAAGCACGGCAACGGGTGGAGGAACTGCGCCGCATCATTGAGCGTAACAACCGCCTGTATTATATGGAAAATAACCCGGAACTGGAAGACTTCGAATATGATGCCCTGAGCCGGGAACTCAAATCGCTGGAAGCGCAGTATCCCGAATTGATCACCCCGGATTCGCCCACCCAGCATGTGAACGAAAGCGTCAGCAGTAAGTTCAGCAAGGTGGCCCACGCGGTCAAGATGGAAAGTCTGCAGGATGCTTTCTCTTATGATGAACTGCGGGACTTTGACCAGCGTGTGCGGGATGCAGGCATCCAACCGGAATATGTGGTGGAAGCCAAAATCGACGGTCTTTCCGTCAGCCTGGAATATCAGGATGGCCGCTTTGTGCGCGGTTCTACCCGCGGCGATGGCCTGGTGGGGGAGGATGTGACCGAAAATCTGGCTACCATCCGCGACATCCCCAAAAACCTGTCCGACGCTCCGGAATTTCTGGAGGTCCGCGGTGAAGTGTATATGCCTCACGCGGCCTTTTTCGCTCTGTGTGAGCAGCAGGAACTGGAGGAAAAGACTCCCTTCAAAAATCCCCGCAATGCGGCGGCCGGGTCTCTGCGGCAGAAGGATGCCCGCATCACCGCATCCCGCGGCCTGTCCATCTTTGTGTTCAACCTGCAGCAGCTGCGTGGGCGGGAATTTGCCACCCACCACGAAACACTGGATTATATCAAGAGCCTGGGGTTCCCGGTTTCGCCGCGGTACAGCGTGTACCATTCCATTGAAGACGCCATTAAGGAAATCGAGGCCATCGGGCAGACGCGCGGCAGTCTGGAATTCGACATTGACGGCGCAGTTATCAAAGTGAATGATCTGGCCGCCCGGCAAACTTTGGGCAGCACCAACAAGTTCCCCCGATGGGCCATCGCCTTCAAATATCCGCCGGAAGTCAAGCAGACGGTGGTGCGGGATATTGAAGTCTCGGTGGGACGTACCGGCGTGCTGACGCCTACGGCAGTGTTTGACCCGGTGTTCCTGGCGGGTACCAGTGTGTCCCGGGCCAGTCTGCATAATGAAGAAATCATCCGCAGCCTGGACGTGCGCATCGGAGATACTATCGAGGTGCGCAAAGCGGGGGACATTATTCCCGAAGTTATCGGGGTGGCCAAGCACGGTGAGGGCACCGTACCGTATGCCATGCCCAGCGTTTGCCCCTCCTGCGGAGAGCCGGTGGTGCATCTGCAGGAGGAAACTGCCCTGCGCTGCGTCAATCCCGAATGTCCGGCCCAGAGCCTGCGCAACCTGATCCACTTTGCTTCCCGCAATGCCATGGCCATCGACGGCCTGGGCGAAGCGGTGGCCGAACAGCTGATTGCCAAAGGCCTGGTGCATACAGTGGCGGACCTGTATACTTTGACAAAAGAGGACCTGCTTACCCTGGACAAGTTCAAGGACAAGAGCGCTGCCAACCTGCTGGCTGCCATCGAAAAGTCCAAGGAGAACAATCTGGACAAGCTGGTATTCGGCCTGGGTATCCGCAATATAGGTGATAAGGCGGCGGCCCTGCTGGCGGAACAGTTCGGCTCCATGGAAGCTTTGAGCAAAGCTTCCGGTGAGGAAATCGCTGTCATTGAAGGCATTGGCGGTATCATGGCCCAGAGCGTGACGGAATTCTTTGCCAAGAGCGGTACCGCGGACCTGCTGCAGCATCTGCAGGCTGCCGGCGTGAATATGACCTGGCACGGCCAGAAGAAGGGAACAGCCTTGGCGGGCAAGACCCTGGTGGTCACCGGTACGCTGCCCACATTGTCCCGGCAAGAGGCGGAAACCCTGATTGTGCAGAACGGCGGCAAGGCAAGTTCTTCTGTGTCGAAAAAGACGGCCTATGTGCTGGCGGGTGAAGCGGCCGGTTCCAAACTGACCAAGGCCCAGACACTGGGTATTCCGGTCATTGACGAAGCGACCTTCCTGCAGATGATTGCGGAAACAGAAGAATAAATAGCATAAAAAGCGGAGCTTTCACTGTGTGGAGAGCTCCGCTTTTTTGTGTCATTCGTTGTGCCATTCGGCTTGTTTTTTCTGGGGGGTGCAGGCATTTTTTTCATCTTCCGGGAAAAAGAAAAACGCCCGGAATCTTACGATACCAGGCGAAATGTTGGAGCTGGAAACGTGACTTGAACACGCGACCTGCTGATTACGAATCAGCTGCTCTACCGGCTGAGCTATTCCAGCACAACACAAGTATTATACCTTGTGTTTGCCTTTTGGTCAAGTGTATGTCATAAAAAAGTTGCGCCCTTCCCCTTTGGCAGCGGAAAGAGCGCAGATGATATTTTTGAAAAGTGAAAACTCATTCCCGGGGTGAAGGTTCGGAAACGTCGGAATCCTGTTCCTTATCGGTGGGATGAGAGGGGACGGTATCCGAAACCACCGGAATGAACCGTTTGGCAAAACGGCTCTTGCCGCGGCTGCGGACGTAGAAGAACCCGATCACTGAGAACACGATGGCGCCCACAAAGTTGACGAACAGGTCCATCATGGTGTCCAGCAGACCGATGTCCAGGTATCCACCCAGACCCAGGGCTGTCTGGGTGCCGTCGCCCTGGACCACGATCACATCCACAATGTCCCGCAAATGAATGGGTTTGTTGCCGCCGGTGGGGTCCAGCATAACGGTGCCGATCTCATGCACGATGATGTCTTTCTGCATGTCCAGGTAGAAAAGCTGGTCCATCAGACATTCAAAGAACTCCCACAGCACACCAACCGTCATAGAAAAGCAGAATGCCACCACCGCCAGGTACAGAGGCGACAGCTGAAAGGTGACCTTTTTCTGTCGGTTCAGCAGGTCCAGCAGCGAAAAACCCACCGCTGCACACAAAAAGCCGTTCATGGTGTGCAGGGCGGTGTCCCAGTAGGGGTGTTTGATATAATACGCACCGATCTCGCCCATGATCTCGGCGGCATAAATGAACAAGAGGATGATGACTTCCAGTGTGTTGGGCAGCTCGATGGCCAGCCGTCGTTCCAGCATGGTGGGCAAAGAGAAGAGGAACAGCACCAGCACGCACAGGAACACGTTTTCAAAATTGCGGTTGAAGAGCTGTGCCACCAGCACAAGGATGACAGAAAGGCGCAGGAAGATATACACGAACATGACGCCCCGTTCATGCTGCCAGGCGTCGCGCAGGGTGGAACGGAAACTTTGCTTTTTCTCTTTGTTGGGCATGGGCAACCTCTTTTGTTTTATTCGTCCAGGCTGAAATCTTTGGGGTCAAGGTGGGGCAGTTCCTGCCGGCGGGGTGTGCGCATCAGGGGATCGTAGACAAACTTGCGGCAGGAATAGTATGGGGAAACCACCCCACGCTGTTTGCAAAGAACCATGCGGTTGTCCGCTGCAGGGCTTCCGTGCAGGCAGTAGGCACATGCCGGTGCGATCTTACTCCCATAGATTGGCTTTTTGAACATAGGATGGCCCCTCCTTCCTGTTTTTATCATCCGCGAATGGACCTATTATAATTTTTTTTCCGTGTTTTGTAAAGGACGGCACACAGGAACAAAAATACCACAAAGGCGGTATCCGGGGCGGTGCGGTTCATGGTCACGACACGGGGAGCCAGGCTGGAAAAGACAGCGGTCTCTCCGGGCAAACGGGGGGCAAGGAACTTGACGAGCAGCAACAGCAAGGGTAGATGAAGTGCCCGGCTCAGTGCAAGCAATCGCAGGTCGGCTGTACCCTCCAGCAAGGACTGCAGCTGCACGAATACCGATACGCTCAACCCGCTCAGGCAAAGACACAGCCCATACAGGGCGGTGCTGCCGCCCAGCCGGGCAAAGTCCGCACAGCCGGAACTGATCTCCCAAAAAGCCGAGAGAAAGGGCGCGGCAGAGGACGGCAGTACCAGGCTGGCAATGAGGGTGGTCTGCACCATCCGAAAGAAAACCACCGTCCCGCACACGCACAGGCTACTGTCCACGGCTTGGGCGATGGCCTGGGGCAGCCCTTGCGGGGCGGGCGTCTTTGCGGGGGCGGGCAAAGGGCGGTCGATGCTCCAGCGTTTAGCCAAAGGCCATAAAAGGACAGCACAGACAAGGTTGGCGACTAGTTGGGTGGCATATAAAAGAAGCCCCATCGGCACCGAGCCCAGCAACTGCCCGCCGATGCTGCCCACCACAAACCCCGGCCCGGAACAGCATCCCAACAGAAGCAGAAGGTTGGCCCGGAAAGGGGAGAGCTTGCCCTGTATCCGCAGGTCCCGCACAAGTCCTGCGCAAACTGCATACCCTCCCAGCCAGGAGAGCAGCAGGGCAGCTGCAAACCCGCCTTTGCGGCCCACGGCGGATGTCAGAAGGCCGCAGGCTACAAAAAAGGGAAAGAGCGCCGGAAGCAGTGTATGCATGCACAGCCGTACGCCTTGCTCAAAGCCTGCAGCCGCGGTATCCGGGTGTGCCAGAAATAAAGCAGCCAGAGCAAGAACTGCGGCCGACAACAGAATGCGGGAACGAAAAATGCAACACATAACCGGAACTCCTTTGTTATATATTTGGGATGACGCCATCTTATAGCCGGGAAGGGGGCTCTGCCATGAAAGGATACCATCGTCCCCGCAGACAAAAGGAAAAGCAGCGGGCGGAACCGGGGCGTTGGTTTCGGCCCCCGGAGCGGGAATTTTACCGCCTGCCTGACCTGATTCTGCGGGGCGGGCACATTGCCACCGACGGGTGCCGCCGGGTGCTGGATTTCACCCCGGAAACCATCTGCCTGGACCTGGGGGATGTCATTGTTACATTCTATGGGGAGAAGCTGCGGATAGAATCCTTTGCCGGGCAGCGGCTGATCAGTTCCGGCAAGATACGGCGCATTGAATTCGGGCAGAAATGGGAGGTGGACCGATGAAGGGGTGCAAACCCACGGCATTGTGGGCAGACCGTGTCTGTTTCCGGGTGAGCGGCAGCGGAGCGCGGGCGTTTCTGAGCTGTGCGGTCCGGCAAGGCGTACGCCTTTGGGGTGTCGGCTGTACGCAAGACGGATATATCGGCTATGCGGCCGGTGCCGACCTGTCCCGGCTGCGTCAGGCGGCCCGAACCAGCCGTGCGGAGATTTGCATCCGTGCGAGGCAAGGGCCGGGGGTACTGCTGGAACGGTTTGCCCTGCGCCCCGGTTTGCTGGTGGGGTTGGCGGTGTTCTTTCTGCTGCAATGGTATCTGGGAGGCTTTTTGTGGAGCATTGATTTCGGTGAGATGGATCAGGAACAGCGGAGGGCATTCCGAACGGCACTGGCTCAGGAAGGCATCTGGGAAGGGTGCCGTATGGAAGAACAGACCCTGCGCCGTGCGCAGCAAGCACTGGAACCGCAGATGCAGCAGGCGGGATGGTTCAGCCTGAACTTTACTTCCGGCTGCCTGTTTATCGAGGAAACCCGGCGTCAGACCCAGAATGTGCGGGAAGAAACGGTACAGCAGGCTTTATATGCCAAGGCAGGGGGACAAGTGTTGGCCATAGAACTGGAAAGCGGATTTGCAGAAGTGGCTGCGGGGCAGTATGTGGCGGCAGGGCAACTTCTTGCCAACGGCCAGAGAGCCGACCGCGACGGAGAAGCGGTGATGCAGGGCGCGGCGGGGAAGGTGTGGGGGAGAATGTCCGGCCGATACACAGCGACGCAGCCCCTTCAGACGGAAACGGAGATTTTGACCGGGGCGCACAGTACGTGGGACGTCTGGCAGCTGTTGGGGCACACCTGGAGTCCTGACCGGGAAGATGCCGGGCAAACGAAAACGGCCGATGGGGTGAGAAGCACCCGGTGGATACCGCTTCGCCTGGGGCGCGTGGCGCTGCCGGGGGGCGTGTGCCGGACCACTTGCTGGGAAACGCAGACCCGTACCGTGATATACTCCGAAACCACCGCCCGAGCCCTGGCAGCCCGCGCCTGCCGGCTGCAGCTGCTGCGGCAGTTCCCGGATGCGGAGCTTGAAACCCAGGCTCTGGATTTTCAGCGGCAGGGGAACGAAGTCGTTTGTACAGCGGAATACGTGTTCTGCGCCGACATGGCACAGCCGGGGGAACTTTCCCCTTTGGAAACCGCTGAAAGCACAGGGTAAACTGTGCCTGCATACAAACCGCATAAAAATTTGTATAATATTCATAGTTTCTTTTCAACGAAATTGTGATATAATGCAAAGTAGCATGATGTAATCTGGAGGTAGTGTATTTGGCAGAACGATCCGTGGAACTGGACAGCATTGAACTGGCGGCTGCCGTTTTCGGCAACTGTGACCAGAATCTCCGCCTGCTGGAAAACGAGTTCAAGGTCACGGCTGTGTGCCGTGGCTCCCTGCTCAAGTTTACCGGCGAGCAGGAGGGGGTGAACGCCGCCGTTCACGCCCTTGAAGGCATGGTCACCCTGATGGAAAACCATACCCCCCTGGATGAACAGACGGTGCGGTACTGCATCAGCCTGGCCCAGGCCGGTGAAGAAAAGCGCCTGCGGGAACTCACCGACGATTTCGTGGCGGTTACCGCCAAGGGGCGGCCCATCCATCCCAAGACTCTGGGCCAGAAGGAATATTTGGCGGCCATCCGCAGCAACGCCATCACCTTCGGCGTGGGCCCGGCGGGTACCGGCAAGACCTATCTGGCGGTGGCCATGGCGGTCAAGGCGTTCAAAGCCAAGGAGATCAGCCGCATCATCCTGACCCGCCCGGCGGTGGAAGCAGGGGAAAAGCTGGGATTTTTGCCCGGTGACCTGCAGAACAAGGTGGACCCCTATCTGCGGCCGCTGTACGATGGGTTGTTTGACTTGCTGGGGGCGGAAACCTTCCAGCGCCTGGTGGAAAAGCAGGCCATCGAGGTTGCGCCCCTTGCCTATATGCGCGGACGCACCCTGGACGATGCCTTCATCATTCTGGATGAAGCCCAGAACACCACCCCCGAACAGATGAAGATGTTTCTGACCCGTATGGGCACCAACAGCAAGGTGGTGGTCACGGGCGACATCACCCAGATCGATCTGCCGGACAAGGCCAAGAGCGGCCTGGTGGACGCCCTGAAGGTGCTCAAAGGGATTCAGGGCATTGCCCAGGTCCAGCTCACCGACAAAGACGTGGTGCGCCACCGTCTGGTGCAGCAGATCGTCAAAGCCTATGAAAAAGCAGCAGCTTCTCGCCGCTGATAAATGAGAAAACCTGTACCGATAGATCAAAAGTTACATAAGGAGGAACCTCTTATGGCAAACAAAGTGCTGATCAGCAACGAGCAGAACGCCGTCAAAGTTCCGTCTGGGCTGCGGATTCTGATCCGCCGCAGCTGCAACGCGGTGCTGAACTATGAAAACTTTGACGGCCCCGCCGAGATCAGTGTGACCTTTGTGGACAACGACCGCATCCACGAACTGAACAAGCAATACCGCGACAAGGACTCCGCCACCGATGTGCTCAGCTTCCCTATGGGGGAAAACGGCAACTATGACATCGACGAGGACAACGGCTGCAAGATCCTGGGCGACATTGTCATTTCCATGCAGCGCGCCATGGAACAGGCTGAGCTGTACGGGCATTCCCTGCAGCGGGAAGTGGCCTACCTCACCGTTCATTCCATGCTGCATCTGCTGGGGTATGACCACGAGACCAGCGGCCTGGAAGCCGTCCGCATGCGCGAAAAAGAGGAAGCTGTCCTGCTGCAGCTGGGCCTGCCGCGCACCGTATCCTATACCAATGATGAGATCCTGTACGAATGAAAATACAATCTGACCTGGCGCGCTTCGGGCGCGGTTTTGTGTATGCGCTCAACGGCATTCGTGCCGCCGTTCAGGAAGAGCGCAATTTCCGGTTCCATCTGTGCGCTGCGGTGTATGTCTACGCAGCGGCTTTTCTGGCCGGGGTGGACGCCACCGGATACGCCCTGCTGGCGCTGTGCGTGTTCGGGGTCATGGCCATGGAACTGATGAACTCGGCCATTGAGCGGGCGGTGGACAAGCCCGACACCGAACACTGGTGGAGCGCCGGCGCCGCCAAGGATATGGCCGCCGGCGGGGTGCTGATCACCGCCATCGGCGCGCTGTGCGTGGGCGGCAGCCTGTTTGTCAACGAACGGGCGCTCAAAGCTATCTGGGCCGGGGTAACGGCCAGCCCGCTGACCATTTTGCTGTGGCTTGCCTCCCTGGTTGCAGCCTACCTGTTTACTTTCCGTTACGGCAATACAAAAGAGAAAGGTGCCGCCCAAAATGCCCAGAATGCAAAACAAAAATAATCCGCCGCAGACCAGCAGTGTCTTTGTGGCGCTGGTGGGCCGCCCCAATGTGGGCAAGTCCAGCCTGACCAATACCCTGGTGGGGGAAAAGGTCGCCATCGTGACCAAGAAACCCCAGACCACCCGTAGCCGCATCACCGGCGTCATCACCAAAGGCCCGGTACAGTACGTTCTGATGGACACACCCGGCATTCACACCCCGCGCAACAAGCTGGATGCCCGCATGACCCAGACGGCGGCGGCCAGCGTCAAGGACGTGGACGTGACCATGATGCTGTTTGAGCCTTCCGGGGAATTCACCGAGGCCGAAACCACCATGATCGAAGCGCTGCGCAAGTCCGTCCCGGCCATTGCGGTCATCAACAAGGTGGACCTGCTGCGGGGCTTTGCGGAACTGGAGGCCCGCAGGCAGCAGATCGAAAGCCTGGGCGTGTTTGAGAATGTGTACACCATCTCCGCCAAGGACGGTACCGGCTGTGACGAACTGTTGGAAAGCCTGACAAAATACGGCACCGAAGGGCCCCATTATTTTGACGACGACGCGTTCACCGATATGCCCGAAAAGGAACTGGTGGCGGAACTCATCCGGGAAAAGCTGCTGCTTTTCATGCGGGACGAAGTGCCCCACGGCGTGGCAGTGACGGTGGAGAGCTTCAAGGAGCGCACCGACAAGGACCTCATCGATATTTCGGTGGAGATCTGCTGCGAGCGCAAGAGCCATAAGGGCATGATCATCGGCAAGGGCGGCCAGATGCTGAAAAAGATCGCCTCTGCCGCCCGGGCCGACTGCGAAGAGCTGCTGGGTACCCAGATCAACCTGCAGTGCTGGGTCAAGGTGCGGGAAGGCTGGCGCGACAGCGAACGCCTGCTGGATGACCTCGGGTTCGCAAAGCCCTGACAAAATTTTCCTGTCTGCCGTTGACCCAGTTGGACAACTTTTCCGTGAATGGAACAGTACAATGGATGGTACATTCTATTTACGGGAAAGAGGTGCCGGATTATGCAGCAGGACCCGTCGGACTGCATCCACGAATGGGCGTTGTTTGCCCGCACGGGCAGCATTTATGATTATCTGAGCTATAAATCCCGGCAGGAGCAAATGCCGGGCGGGAAAGGGGAGTCTGATGCAGATCGCAACGACCGGGCTGGTTCTTCGCCAGGTCAAGGTGGGCGAGGCGGATCAGATCCTGACCATCCTGACCCCTGACCGGGGGGTGATTTCCGCATCGGCCAAAGGCAGCCTGCGGCTGAAAAACAAGCTGTTCAGCGCCTGCGGGCTGTTCTGCTACTCGGAGTTTACTCTGACCATCGGCCGCAGCAGCAATTTTGTGGATTCGGCTGCCGTCAAAAAGGTGTTTCACGGTCTGGGGCAGAGCGTGGAAGGAATGGCTCTGGCGGTATACCTGGCCGAAGCCGCCGCCGTGCTTTCTCCCGAGCCGCCGGAAGCCGCCCAGCTTTTGCGGCTGACCCTGAACAGCCTGTACATGATCAGCGAGAAAAAACGCCCTTTGCCCCAGCTGAAAGCAATCTACGAGATGCGCGCCATGTGCCTTGCGGGGTATATGCCGCGCATTTTGGCCTGTGAGGCCTGCGGCCGGTACGACGGCATGGACTTCTATCTGGATACCCGGGAGGGCGGTCTGCTGTGTGCCGAATGTGCGGCCAAGGCCAACCGGTCCCCGAATCTGGACGCAGGGGCGCTGTATGCCCTGCGCCATATCTGTCTGGCAGAGGATGACAAGCTGTTTAACTTTACACTTTCCGAAGCCAGTACCAGGCGGCTGGGCAAGGTGTGTGAAACCTATCTTCTGGCCAATCTGGACCACAGCCTGAAAAGCCTGGATTTTTTGAAAACCGTTTTGGAATGACCAAAAGCAAGGAGTAGAATCCCAACCCATGGACCTTTCTTACAAAACAACACTGGAGCTGGACAAGATCATCGACCGCGCTGTGGAACTCTGTGCCTGTCAGGAAACCAAGGAGCAGATGCGCGCCATCCAGCCCTTCATGACCTCCGAAGAAGAACGCTATGAGCTGGCCAAGACCAACGCCGTCAACAGCTTGCTCATCAAAAACGGCAGCCCCCGGTTCGGTGCCGTCAGCGGTGCCAAGCGCATTGCGGCCCACGCGGTCAAGGGCGGTATCCTTTCAATGGGAGAACTGCTGGAAATCGCCGCCACTCTGCGCAATTTCCAGGGCCTGAGCCAGTGGTACGGCCTGACCGAGCACGAGCCTCTGCCCACCGACGATCTCTTCTTCGCCCTGGCACCCCAGCCTCAGTTGGAACGCCAGATCACCGACAGCATCCTTTCCCCGGAAGAAATGGCCGATACCGCCAGCATCACCCTGCGTGATCTGCGCCGCAAGATCCGTGCCACCGAGGATTCCATCCGCACCAAGCTGGATGCCATCATCAAGAATTCCACCACCAACAAGTTCCTGCAGGACGCGGTGGTGTCTTTGCGCAATGGCCGGTACGTTGTGCCGGTGCGCGCCGAGTACCGGGGTGAAGTGGGCGGCGTCATTCATGACGTGTCCTCCACCGGCGCTACCGTTTTTGTGGAGCCCACCGCCGTGGTGGAAGCCAACGCCAAGATCATGCAGCTTCGCGCCCAGGAACAGGAGGAAATCACCCGTATCCTGTCTGCGTTCTCGGCCCAGGTGGGAAGTCTGGAACCCCAGTTCTCTTACAGCTACGACGCGATGCTTTCTATCGACCTGCTGCTGGCCAAGGCTCGCCTGGCGGTGGAGCAGAACTCTTTCATGCCCCAGGTCAGCGACACCTGTCGGTTCTCGCTGAAAAAAGCCCGCCATCCCCTCATCGACAAGAAAAAGGTGGTGCCGGTGGACATCACTCTGGGAGAGGAGTACGACACCCTGGTGATTACCGGCCCCAACACCGGCGGCAAGACCGTCAGCCTGAAAACCGCGGGCTTGCTCAATGCCATGGCCCAGCACGCCTTTTTGATCCCGGCTCACGAGAGCAGCATCGTCTGCTGCATGCAGGAATATCTGGTGGACATCGGCGACGAGCAGAGCATCGAGCAGAGTTTGTCCACCTTCTCCGGCCATATGAAGCGCATCACCGGTATTCTGGACATGGCAGGCCCGGATACTCTGACCCTGCTGGACGAGCTGGGAGCCGGTACCGATCCCGCCGAGGGCGCCGCCTTGGCGGTGAGTATCCTGGAAAAGCTGCGCAAGGCGGGCACCCTGCTCATGGCCACCACCCACTATGCTGAGCTGAAAGTCTATGCACTGGAAACCCCCGGTGTGGTCAATGCCAGCTGTGAGTTCAACGTAGAAAGCCTGATGCCTACCTACAAGCTCAGCGTGGGCGTTCCGGGCAAGTCCAACGCGTTCCTCATCAGCGCCAAACTGGGGATTCCCCAGGACGTCATCGACGCAGCCCGGGCCCACATGTCCAGCGATGACAAGCGCCTGGACAGCGTGCTGGCTCAGCTGGATGACATGAAACTGCGTCTGAAACAGGCGGAGGACGAGGCGGAAAAAGCCCGCTACCAGGCAGAAAATGCTCTGGAAAGCGCCAAGAAGGAACGGGAAGAACTGGTCAAGCGCGGCGAAGAAGAATTGGAAAATGCCCGCAAACAGGCCCGCGACATCATCCAGAAGGTGCAGAACGAAGCCTACGGACTGACGGATGAGCTCCGCCGCCTGCAGAAAGAAGAAAAAGCCAGTGCCGCCCAGCGGGCTATCCGTGCCCGGGAGATTGCCCGTAAGGATACTGAGCAGATGCTGGCGGGCATGTCCTCCCGAAAGCCTGTGGCTGAGTATGTGCCGCTGAAAGATGTGACCGTGGGCCAGGAAGTGGTCATTGCCGAGTTGAACCAGACGGCGGTGGTCATGGCCCGCCCCGACCGGGACGGCATGGTGGAGGTGCGCGCCGGTATCCTGAAGACCAAGGTGCCCCTCTCCGGCCTGAAAGCGCCCGATAAGATGCAGAAAAAGCAGCGTCAGGAACCCCCGCGCACCCGCACCAAGGTACAGCTGAACCACGACCGGAAAGCCAGTCTGGAACTGAACCTGCTGGGCTATACCGTGGAGGAAGCCCTGGGCGAGGTGGACCGTTTCCTGGACGGTGCTCTCATGCGGGGACAGCATACCGTGTACATCATCCACGGTCTGGGGACCGGTGCCCTTCGTGCCGGTATCCAGAAACATCTGCGTACCCACCGTCAGGTCAAAAGTTTCCGCCTGGGCGGCTACGGAGAAGGCGGGAGCGGTGTCACGGTGGTGGAACTGAAATAAAACCACCCTGTCGTTGCCAAGGCGGATTCCGCGCAAAAAGCACAAAGGAGGTCCACAGATATGCAGGATGATTATATTCGTTCCCGTGGTTTTGCGCTGACACTGGCGCGCCGTGCCGTGGATGATCTGCGCCGGGACCAGTTCCGGCAGCTGCGCAACTATGTGGATCTGTGCCAGGCGCTGGCCAGCAAAAGCCGCTTCAACGCCTTTTTTGCCCAGGCGCAGCAGGTGCTGGAACGGGCGGACAGTCTGTATGATTCCTTGCTCCAGACCCTTATGGAACAGGTGGACGGGGAACGGCTGTGCAACTTCGGTGTGAATTTCGGGGCAGGGGGTATCGTCTACGGGGCCGCCCGTCTGAAAGAGGAAATCGAGCGCACAGGGCAGCCGGGCGCCTGGCTGAACACCGCCAACTGTGCCTCCGCCGGTCTGGAAGAAGCGGTATGCCGGGCGGAGGAGGCAGGCAAGTATGTGTGGGTTTTGTATGCGCAGGATGCCGCGTCCGCCGCGAAGGGTGTGGCGCTGGCCGATGCGCACCCTTACAGCGCCTTCGTGCTGATGGCGTCGCCTGCTGTGTTTGCCGCCATGCCGGAGGATTCCTTTGACCGCGCCAGCAACCTCAACTTGGGGCTTTTGCTGCCGGGGCCGGTGCTGGATGAAGAAAGCCGCGATATATCCCGGCGAATGCGGGAACGCAAACTCCTCTTTGGTTTTGCGGTGCCTGTGGCAGAATCTGCGGCCCAGCGGGCCATGGACCCCGAATGGCTGCAAGAACTGTCCCGTTGGGCACCATTGTGCCTGTATGTTCGAGAGCCGGATATGAGCTCCGCTACGGCCCGTCAGCTGCGGGAGGCGGTGATTGCCCATCGTACCGAATCCGCTTCGCCGCTGCTTCTGCTGGAATGGGACGGAGATCTGCAGGCTGTCAACCAGGGAATCTCCGACCGTGTGGTGGTAGGCGCTCCTGTGGACGCTGAAGCACCTTTCCCATTTTCCCGCGGGTAAAAATTCCGGACCTAGATAAAAACGAACCACCCCCGACACCGGGTTTGTACCCGGGGACGGAGGTGGTTTTTATTCGCTTACGGGGATGTCTTCCATCAGCTGCCGCAGCAGGTTTTCGTCGTACAATGCCTGGATACATTTGGACTGAAGCAATATGTCGTTCTTCATACCGTTGTGGACCCAGGGGATCAGGACGCCCATGGCGGCACCGGCCAGAAAATGGGAGAGAAAATTCATGTCCTGGCTGCTCAGGTCGGAACGGCATTCGGCCAGGCGCTGGCAGTAATATCGGCACATGAAATCAAATATGTATTCGGCAAGGCTGTTCTGCCCGGTATAGGCCAGGGCGTTCTGGTAAAACACCTTGTTCTGGCGGAAATATTCCTGCAGGCCGGCCAGCAGCGACTGCCAGCTGCCATAGCGGGCACGTTCAAACAGAAAGGGAGTGACGCCGGTCTGAAAATACCAGGTGACCAGATCGTACTTGTCGGCAAAATGATAATAGAAGGTGTTGCGGCCCACACCGGCCTGTTCCACAATATCGTTCACCGATATTTTTTCCAGCGGCATGGTCAGCATCAGTTTTTGCAGGCTTTGCGCCAGCAGAAGTTTGGTTTGGCCGGATGCAGGCATGGTGGGGACCTCCTCCCGGAACAATGAAAACGCGATACCGGATAATTCCCTATATTATACCACATTTTTTAACAAATAAAGAAAACTGTTTGGTTTTGAGCCAAATCAATGCGGAAATCAGTCGCGTTTTGGGCAAAAGCCCCGTTTTGACCATGTACAGCCCTCGTTTTGCAGCGCTACAATACTTGCAGGGATGGCACTGCATATACTGCAGAAGGCATCCCTTGGTTTTTCTGAAAAGGAGATATGGTTATGCCGACCAATAAGATTGTACATGCGGCCCAGCGGGCTGCTTTTGCTGCTGCCATTGATGCCACCATCCATGCGGTGCGGGGCAAGGGCACCGAGAAAATGACCGAAAATGCCCTGAAACTCATTGACCTGGGTGAGCCCTTGCTGAAAGAGCGCTATCCTGCCGAGGCGTTTGACGCTGCCCGGAATCTGGTCCGTGACCCCAACGGCAAGTGGATGCAGTTTGCCTACCGCGCCATCAACGAAATCGACCCCAATGTGCTGAAGATGAACGTGCTGAACCTGGTGTTCGAAGGCATGCTCAACGGCTACAACCAGGTGTGCGAACTGCGGGAAAAGTACGACTGCAACATGCCCTGGATTCTGCTGTTCGACCCTACTTCCGCCTGCAACCTGCATTGCAAGGGCTGCTGGGCGGCAGAGTACGGCAACCGGCTGAACCTCAGCTATGAGGATATGGACCGCATCGTTACCGAGGGCGAAGAGCTGGGCATCCACTGGTACATGATGACCGGCGGTGAACCCATGTGCCGCAAGGATGATATTCTCAAACTGGCGGAAAAGCATCAGACCTCGGTATTCCATCTGTTCACCAACGGCACTCTTATCGACGACGAATTCTGTGAGGCAGTGAAGAAGGTGGGCAACATGGCCTTCTTCCTCTCGGTGGAAGGCATTGAGGACGCCACTGATGACCGCCGCGGTGAAGGCGTGTTCAACAAGGTAATGCACGCCATGGACCTGATGAAGAAGCACGGTCTGCTTTTCGGTACCTCCATCTGCTATACCAGCGCCAACTATAAGGCTGTGACCGATGATGCCTTCATGGATATGCTCATCGACCACGGCGTGCGGTTCAACTGGTATTTCCATTACATGCCCATCGGCGCCGGTGCCAGCGTGGACCTGATGCTGAACCACGAACAGCGGGAATACATGTACCGCCGTGTGCGTGAAATCCGTGGTCTGACCGGCGGCAAGCCTATCTTCTGCATCGACTTCCAGAACGATGGTGAGTATGTGGACGGCTGCATTGCCGGTGGCCGTCAGTACGCCCACATCAACCCCAACGGCGATGTGGAACCCTGTGTGTTCATCCACTATTCCGGCGCCAACATCCACGAGAAGTCCCTGCTGGAGTGTCTTCAGCAGCCGCTCTTCAAGGAATACCATAAGGCGCAGCCCTTCAACAAGAACCATCTGCGTCCTTGCCCCATGCTGGAAAATCCGGAATTCCTGTCCGGTATGGTGGAACGCAGCGGCGCCCACAGCACCGACATGGAAAAGCCGGAATCCACCTCCGACGTTTATCGCCGCTGCAAGCCCTATGCGGATCAGTGGACCCCCACGGCGGATAAGCTGTGGCAGGAATCCCACCCCGCATCCAAGGAATGATCCGACAGTAAATACCAAAGTCTTACATCTTTGAACCAGCAAAGCGCCCTGCCCGGCTGTATAGCCGCGGCGGGGCGCTTTGTTTGTATCAGCGGGTTTTGCGCATTTTTTCGCCCGCAGGGTCATACACTTGGTATATCAGCGCAAATGGGGGGCGGTGCCGCGGATGAAAACGGTGATCTATCTGGATGTTCTGCTGCTCACCAACTTCCTCATCGCCTATGCGCTGCTTGGCGCTGCCGGGCTTCTGGCAGGGCGGAGGGCCGGATTCGGCCGCATGGTGGGAGCTTCGGTGCTGGCGGCCCTGTCGGCGCTGATCCTGTTTGCGCCGGAGCTGCCCTATCCGGTTCAGCTGGGTTACAAACTGGCCACTGCCGCCCTGACGGTGTGGGCGGCTTTCGGTCTTCGCCCGCTGCGTACCTGGCTCACGGCCCTGTGCTGGTACGCGGCGCTGAACCTGCTGCTGGCGGGGCTGTGTATTCTGGTCATCCTGCAGACCGGCTCGCCTTTGGTACAGACCGGAAACCTGGTGGTGTATCTGCGTATATCCCCGGTGGTGCTGCTGGTCCTGGCGGGGGTGTGCAGCCTGGTGGTGTGGCTGATGCTTCATTTTCTGGCGGCGCCAAGAGGGCAGGCAAGAATGGTGGGTATCGAACTGGAACTGTGCGGCACCACCGTCCGCCTGCGGGCGTCGCTGGATACCGGCTGCCATCTGAAAGACCCTGTGACCTGTCTGCCGGTGCTGCTGGTCAGCTATCCGGATGCAAAATCACGTTTGCCGGCGGCTGCCTGCGCTTTTCTGGACGGCTGGTTTGCGGGGCGTAACCCGGACGGTACCCCGGACGGGTTGACCTTGCGGTTGATTCCCTGCGCCACCGCGGCGGGGCCCAGCGTTCTTCCGGACTTTGCGGTACGGCAGATCGGTCTGATCACCTCCAACGGAGTGCTTTCGCTGGGGCGTTCGGCGGTGGCTTTTACCCGGCAGCCGTTTCAAGGGGAGTATGAAGCGCTGTATGGCAGCGATTTTCTATGACAAGAGGGGAGGACACAGATGAAAACCATGGAGAGAGTGGGACAGGCGCTGACCAAACTGCTGGCTTACCTGGGGGCGCCCCAGGAACTGTATTACATCAACGGCCCCGATACCTTGCCGGCTCCGCTGGACCCCCAAACGGAAAAGCAGGTGTTTGCCGATCTGGCGGCAGGACGGCCCGGGGCAAGGGACATGCTTATCACACATAACCTGCGACTTGTGGTGTACATTGCCAAAAAGTTTGAAAGCCCTGCAGCAGGGGTGGAAGATATGATCTCTATCGGGACCATCGGACTGATCAAGGCGGTGAATACCTTTGAACCGGACAAGAACATCAAGCTGGCCACCTATGCCAGCCGCTGCATTGAAAACGAGATCCTGATGTACCTGCGCAAAAGTTCCAACCGCCGGCAGGATGCCAGCATTGACGAACCGTTGAACACCGACTCCGACGGTAACGAACTGCTGCTGATGGATGTGCTTACCAGTGATGACGGCGAAGTGGGGGAGGAACTGGAACGCACCGCCGAACGCATGGCGTTGCGTCAGGCGGTGGAACGGCTGTCTGCCCGGGAACGAATCATTATGGAAATGCGTTTCGGTCTCAACGGGCAGACCGAGCATACCCAAAAAGAAGTGGCTGACAGCATCGGTATCTCCCAAAGTTATATCTCCCGGCTGGAAAAGCGCATCATCAAGCGCCTTCGCCGGGAGATCGAAGCGGTGGTATAAGTTTTTTGGGGTCACGGCAGGCTGACCGCTGCGCTCTGCTGCACAAACTCGGTGGCCACCCCGCCCAGCAGATTCATCTGCGGGTTCTGGGCAAACAGGGCAAAGTCAAAACCATCCCGGGTCCATTGCAGCATTCCGTTGCGCCCCGGGGACTGGCTTTGTGTCACTGAGATGCCGTCGATCTCATAGGTGTATACGCTTTCGTATTCCTGGTTGGCAAACTCGTCGGGAATGTCCAGGGTCCCGGCAGGAGCCGCCCGCAGCCTGGCAAAGTTGTCAGGGGTGATGACATATTCGATCTCGGCGGTACCGTGGTTGATCAGCCAGGTGCGGTGGGGTACGAGAATCTCGTTGTCGGGGTGGGAAGTGATGGCAAACCCCGCGGTGCGGGGATAGTTGGGCGCGGAATATTCCTGCTGTACGTTTCCGGTGTCGGCCTCGTCGGTGGCAGGGTGCAGGGCAACGTACAACGCTGCCGCAGTGGCGATAAAGAGGGCCGCAGCCAGCAGAAAAAGGTAAAACCAGATGAATTCGGGCATAACAACCGACCTCCTTTGGGCCAGTCTATGCGGTGTGGCAATGCGGCGTGCAGATTTTACCAACCCTGCCGCCTGTCTGCCGCTTCGCCAGACTGCCCATACTGTTGTACAAACGCAACAGGGAGGATTGGCTGAAATGTACGCAGGAAAAGTTGAGATCTGCGGGGTGAACACTGCGCAGCTGCCGGTGCTGAACGAACGGCAGAAAACCGAACTTTTGCTGGCAGCCCGCAGCGGCAATGCGGCGGCCCGCCAGCAGATGATCCAGGGCAACCTGCGCCTGGTTCTCAGCGTGGTGCAGAAGTTTTCCGGCCGGGGCGAAAATCTGGATGACTTGTTTCAGGTGGGGTGCATCGGTCTGATCAAGGCCATCGACAACTTTGACCCCACCCTCAAGGTGCGTTTTTCCACCTACGGTGTGCCCATGATCGTGGGGGAAATCCGCCGGTTTTTGCGGGACAATACCCCTGTGCGGGTGAGCCGGTCCATCCGGGATCTGGCCTATCACTCCATGCAGGCCCGGGAAGAACTGCAAAAGCAGACCGGGCGGGAACCCCGGGTATCCGAGATTGCGCAGAAGGTGGGCGCTTCCCCCGAAAGCGTGGCCATGGCTCTGGAATCGGTGGTGGAGCCCGCCAGTTTGTCCGAACCGGCCTACGCCGACGGGGAGGATTCTGTTTCCCTGATGGACCGTGTTCCCGAATCGGGCGGGGAGGAAAGCTGGATCAGCGGGATCATGTTCAAGGATACGGTACGTGCCTTGTCCGACCGGGAACGCCGGATCATCTCTTTGCGGTATCTGGCAGGCAAGACCCAGGTCCAGGTGGCCCGGGAAATCGGCATCAGCCAGGCCCAGGTCAGCCGTCTGGAGAAAAATGCCCTCTGCCGCATCCGGGAACAGATTTCCTGCTGCTGACAGACAAAAGAAGCGCCCCGCACGGTTGGGAAGTGCGGGGCGCTTGTTCATGATTCGTTGGCTTCGGCGGCTTTGGCTTCGGCTTCCATCTGTTCCTTTTTCTTGGCGCGGATCAGGTCCCGGATGTTGCGGGAATCCGGCAGTTCCACCTTGCACAGGCGCAGTGCTCGCTCAAAGGACTTGTGGTTCTTGTACAGGATGCCGGTAATGCCCAGGTTATAGGCGGCCTGGGCGTTCTGCTTGCTGTCGTCGATGAAGATGGATTCATCATAGGCCAGGTGGTACTTCTGCATGAGCAGGGTGTAGATCTGCGGGTCTGGTTTGCACACATGCACATCACAGGAGACCACGCCGCCGTCAAACAGAGGGAAGAAATCCCGGTTGCGGATTTCTTCAAAAGTGTCGGCGGCCATGTTGGAAAGGTAGTACAGGCGGTATCCGGCCAGTTTCAGCTTGCACATGGTCTTGATGGTGCGCTGGTTGGTCTGCAGGATACTTTCCCATTCGTCGATGACCGTCTGAACCTCAAAGGTGCGGCCGCAGCGGGCGGCGTTTTCCAGCATGATGCGGTTTGCCGTTCCGCGGGAAAGGTCGCCCCGGTCCATATCTTCCCACTCTTTGCTGCCGAAGGTCAGTGCATACACGATCTCTTCGGCCTTTTTATTCATAAAACGGTCCATCAAAAAATCCTTGGGGGTAAAGTTGATGACGACCCCGCCCAGATCAAAGATGATGTTCTTGTACATAGCTAAAGCCCTCCGCTCGGAATGTTGCCATTCTATTATACACGCAAACGGGCAAAGAAACAAACCCCAATCCGGTGCATATAGTAAATTCAGAGAGGAGGGCTGCGGTATGACATTGTACGAGCTGAGCCAAAAGGATGTGATCCGGCTGCAGACGGGGGAAAATCTGGGCCGTGTGGATGACCTGGTGTTTGAGACGGACTCGGCCAAAATCGAGCGGCTGATCCTGCGGGGCAGACCCCGGTGGTTCGGGCTTTTCGGGCGGGACGATGACCTGGAGATCAACTGGCAGGACATCCGCAGCATCGGCGCCGATGTGATCATGGTGGAGGTTCCGCAGCCGGTGTCCGGGGCACAGCGGTCCCGGCGTCCCCGCTTCAAATGAGAAAATTCAGTCTTCCCGGCTGGCAAAGAAATTGCCGGCCTCGTCACAGGCGGCGTAGAAGGCTTCTCCTGTTTGCCCGATGCCCTTTTGGCGCAGCTGATCCTGCAGCCAGGCAAGGCTGCGCCCACATTCTTTCAGGTTGCCTTCCATGATCTTGCCGTCCAGGATCAGGTCATACCATAGTGAGGAAGGCTCCGGCGCTTGTCCCGCGTCCCGGGCGGTGGCAGGACGGTAAGGGCTGCGGGGCAGAAAGCTGATCTGGCCGTTGGTTTCCAGAATGGCACTGTCCAGTTCGTTCAGGTCATGGTAGCCGGCCACCCGCGTCTGGGCCAAAAACTCGTTCAGGTCGATGCCTGCGCGGCCCAGCTCTTTTTTGCGGAGGGCCCCGTTTTTCATCAGCACAATGGAGCGCCCGTCAATCAAGAGGCGCAGCCACATACTTTTGCAGGCACCGTAGTGTACCAGCCAGGTCACGGCACCGTAGACAAGCAGGGCGGTAAAAGGGCGGTACCAGCTTTCCAGGTTGGTGGCCATCTCGGCGGCGATGGAACCCACCGTGATGCTGTTGGCATAATCAAAAATACTCATTTGAGAGATCTGCCGTTTGCCGCCCAGGCGGGTGGTGGCAAACATGACGGCAAGGGACACAAAACTGAAGAGAACGACCTGACCGATTTCCATGGCGATCTGCATACACACAAAGTCCTTTCCGAGAATGGTTTCCGGTGATGCCCGGCAGGCATTGTTACGGGCCGGAACCGGCTTTATTTCAAGATTTTGTGCGTTTTGTGACATATTATACCATCCGCTTGCTATTTGACTTAAAAGTCGCTACAATATACAATGTATTTTTCTATAACAAGCAAAAAAACACCACAACGGAAGGACGTGCCGGGCTTGCAGCAGGTCTTTATCATCAACCCCGTGGCGGGCAAAAAAGATGCCGGCGAATGGCTGGTTCCGGCTATCCGCCGGGCGGCTGCGCAGGTCGGTGCCGACCCCGAAATCTACCGCACGACATGCGCAGGGCATGCCCGTAGCCTGACCGAAAGCCTGGCGGCCGACGGGCGACAGATCGCGGTATATGCCTGCGGCGGCGACGGCACCCTGAACGAGGTGCTGCAGGCTTCCGCCGGGCACGAGAACTTGGCGGTGGGGTGTGTGCCCTGCGGCAGCGGCAACGATTTTGTGCGCAACTTTGGCAGAGTGGAAGATTTTCTGGATATACAGGGGCAGCTGCAGGCTGTGCCGGTCCGGGCTGACGCGCTGAAAACCAGCCTCGGCGTGGGCGTGGATATCTGCGCCGCCGGTCTGGACGCCCAGGTGGCCTACGGTATCCCCAAATTCCGGCGCCTGCCGGGGTGCGGTGGAACCATGGCGTACTCGCTGTCCATTCTGCAGGCACTGTTCTCGCCCTTCGGGCACAGACTCCGCATTGTGATGGACGGTGAAGAACATACCGGCACGTATATGCTGATGGCGGTCTGCAACGGGCAGCTGTACGGCGGCGGTTACCGCGCCGCGCCCAACGCCCTGATGGACGACGGCCTGCTGGACATCGTGCTGGTCAAGCCTTTGTCCCGCCTGCGCATTGCGTCGCTGCTGGCGTTGTACCGCGAGGGCAAGCACCTTGGCCCGGATGGGCAGGTGATCCCGTCGCTGGCACGGTGGATGTGGTTTGGCCGCGCCCGCAGCGTTACCATCGATGTGCTGGATGCAAGACCTATCATTGCGACGCTGGACGGGGAGTGTGTTCCCGTGCGGTATCTGGAAATACAAAATGACCCGGGACGGCTGCGGTTGCTGCTGCCGCCCGCGGTCCTGCAAAGTCAAACTGTGCTGGCCGGGAAAAACCCGTGCATGGCAGGGGACACTGTCCCCGGGAGGGAAAACAATGTCTGAACAGAAGGTCAAGATCAAAGTGACCCACAATGTGGTGCATCTGCCTGCCATTGCCCTGCGTGGTCTGGTGGTGTTCCCCAACAACATCATTCATTTTGAGGTGGGCCGTGCCAAGTCCATTGCCGCCATTGAAGCTGCCATGCACGGCAACAGCAGCATCTTCCTGGTGGCCCAGAAGGAGACCGATACCGAAGAACCCACCGCCGCTGATCTGTACGCCTATGGCGTCATTGCCGAGATCAAGCAGGTGCTGCGTGTTTCCGACGAACTGGTGAAGGTGCTGGTGGAGGGCAAGACCCGCGCCAAGCTGCTTTCTCTGGATGGCTCCGGCCAGTATCTCATGGCCGAGGTGCGCACTGCGCCGGTGCGGGGGATTCCCGCCGACAAGCGCAACCAGACCGAAGCGCTGGTGCGCAGTCTGAAGGATTGCTTTGAGGAGTACCTTTCTTACAGCCCCCAAATCTCCAAGGACATCGTCTACAACATCGTTTCGTCGGACAGCCCGCTGTATCTCAGCGAGTACATGCCCGCCAACCTGCTGTTCAAATATGAGGACAAGCAGGCCATCCTGAATGAGTCCACCCTGCTGGGCCGCCTGGAAAAGCTGTTGATCCTGCTGCACCAGGAATGTGACATTCTGTCCATCGAAAAGGACATTGACGACAAGGTCAACATCCAGATGGACAAGAGCCAGAGGGATTATTACCTGCGGGAGCAGATGCACATCATCAGCGAGGAACTGGGCGACAGCGAGGATACCCGCGCCGAAGCCGAGACCTACCGCGAGAAGATCCGTGCGCTGCATCTGGAGCAGGAGAGCGAAGAAAAGCTGCTGAAGGAATGTGACCGCCTGGCCCGCATGCAGGGCAACGCGGCGGAGATCAGCGTCATCCGCGGGTATCTGGATACCTGTCTGGCGCTGCCTTGGCATACCTTTACCAAGGATGACTACGACCAGGGCCATGCCCGCCGTGTGCTGGACAAGGACCACTACGGCCTGCGCAAGGTCAAGGAGCGCATCCTGGAACTGCTGGCGGTGCGCAAACTGAACACCGAGGTCAAGGGCCAGATCATCTGCCTGGTGGGCCCTCCGGGCGTGGGTAAAACCTCCATTGCCCGTTCTATTGCTTCCTGCATGGGCCGGCAGTTTGCCCGCATGAGCCTGGGCGGCGTGCATGACGAAGCCGAGATCCGCGGCCATCGCCGTACATACATCGGCGCCATGCCCGGACGCATCATCAACGCCATGATCACCGCAAAGTCCGCCAACCCGGTCATTCTGCTGGATGAGATCGACAAGCTGGCAGGGGATTACCGGGGCGACCCGGCCAGCGCCCTGCTGGAAGTGCTGGACCCCGAACAGAACCGTACCTTCAAGGACAATTTCCTGGATGTTCCCTTTGATCTGAGTGATGTTCTGTTCATTACCACCGCCAACGATGCCTCCACCATTCCCGGCCCGCTGCTGGACCGTATGGATGTGATTGAGCTTTCCAGCTATACCCGGGTGGAGAAGTATAACATTGCCAAGCGGCATCTGATTCCCAAGCAGCTGAAGAACAACGGCCTGACCGGTCGGGTGACCCTGACCACCGGGGCCATCAACGCCATCATCGACAGCTATACCCGGGAGGCGGGGGTCCGCAGCCTGGAACGTACCATCACGGCCGTGCTGCGCAAGTGCGCCCTGAAAATCGCTTCCGGCGAGGCTGAACGCATGAGCGTTACTGCACCCATGCTGAAAAATCTGCTGGGTCCCGAGCGGGTCAAGCCTACCTTTATCTCCCGCAGCGATGCCGTGGGCATTGCCAACGGTCTGGCCTGGACCAGCATCGGCGGCGAGATGCTCCCGGTGGAAGTGAGTGTCATTCCCAACGGTTCCGGCAAGATCGAACTGACCGGCAGTCTGGGCGATGTAATGAAAGAGAGCGCCCGTCTGGCGGTGACCTATGCCCGGGTCCATGCCCAGGAATACGGTATCGCGGCGGATGCCTTCAAGGATGTGGACCTGCACATCCATGCGCCCGAGGGAGCCGTGCCCAAGGATGGCCCCTCTGCCGGTGTGACCCTGACCACCGCCCTGATTTCGGCGCTGTCCGGGCTGCCGGTACGCCATAACCTGGCCATGACCGGTGAGATCACCCTGCACGGCAGCGTGCTGGCCATCGGCGGTCTGAAGGAAAAGAGTATGGCGGCTTACCGGGAAGGTATTTCCACCGTGCTGATCCCCAAGGATAATGAATCCGACCTGTATGAGGTGGATGAAGAAGTCAAGAAGAATATCCGTTTCGTGCCGGTGGGGGATCTGTCCCAGGTGCTGAAAGCGGCGCTGATTCGTCCCGCGGCAGCCACGCCCCGGGCCTCTGTTACCGTGCCTCCTGCCACCCAGCTCATTGCCACCGATACCTCGGCGGCCAAAGAGCCGGCGACCGTGATGTAAAGGAGCGCAGGGTATGAATTACAATCGCAGTGAATTTCAGGCTTCCTATGGTATTTCCAGCCAGCTGCCCGTGGCCGACCGCCCGGAATTTGCCTTTTCCGGCCGTTCCAATGTGGGCAAGTCCAGCCTGATCAACAAGCTGTGCAACCGCAAGAATCTGGCCCGTGTCAGCGCCACGCCCGGCAAAACGGCCACCATCAACTTCTATCGGGTGGATACCTCGTATTTTGTGGATCTGCCCGGCTACGGTTTTGCCAAGGTGTCCAATGCCGAGCGTGCCCGCTGGGACGAGCTCATCAACGGCTATTTTGAGGCCGGACGTCCGCTGAAGCTGCTGGTGCAGCTGCTGGACTGCCGCCATGACCCCAGCGCCGATGACCGTCAGATGCTGGAATACCTGCGCTATCACGGCATCCCCTTTGTGGTGGTGCTGACCAAGGCGGATAAGCTCAAAAAATCGGAACTGGCACCCTGTCAGGCCCGGTTTGAGCAGATCTGCGCCGAATACGGCTGCCGTCGTGTCTTCCTCACCAGTGCCGAAAAGGGCACCGGCGTAGAGGATGT
Source organism: uncultured bacterium (assembly GCA_905214345.1). Lineage (GTDB taxonomy): Bacteria > Bacillota > Clostridia > Oscillospirales > Ruminococcaceae > Gemmiger. The sequence goes on along the minus strand of CAJMLV010000035.1, from coordinate 1,958 downwards.
GCGGGCCTGTCTGGACGCAATGCTGGAGGCCGGCGAGGATGGCGTATAACGAATTTGCTTATTTCTATGATGAACTGAACGAGGCGGCGGATTACGACGCCTTGTTTCAGTATGTTGTTTCGGAACTGGCAGCCCACGGCGTAAAGGACGGGCTGCTGGCCGACCTTGGCTGCGGCACCGGGGAACTGACCCTGATGCTCTCCCAGGCCGGGTATGATGTGATCGGCATTGACCGGTCGGAAGAGATGCTCAGCGTCCTGCGGGAAAAAGCGGACGAACTGGGCATGACGGGCCGTGTTCTGCTGCTGAAGCAGGACCTGCTGCATCTGGACCTGTACGGGACCATCCGTGCGGCGGTGTCCACCTTTGACACCTACAACCACATCGGCCCGCTGGAAAACTTTGAAAAGGCCATTGCGAACGCGGCGTTCTTTATGGAGAAGGACGGCGTGTTCCTCTTTGACCTGAACACGCCCTACAAGCATGCGGAAGTTCTGGCGGAACAGACCTTTGACTTGGACGCCGAGGACGCCGTGTGCCATTGGACCAACCATTACCATAAGGACAGCGGCCGTGTGGACATCTGCATCCGTATCCACGATAAGGAGACAGGGGAGGACTGGCAGGAGGACTTCTGCGAGTACAGCTATCCGCTGCCCACCGTGGAGGCTCTGCTGGACAAATACGGCTTTACGGTGGCCCGTGTGGCCGACGGCGAGGATTTCGGTCCTGTGCGCCCGGACAGCCAGCGCTGGATCATCACGGCTGTCAAACGCTATACACAAGAGGAGAAGTAAACTATGGCTCAGGATAATCTGCTGCGCGGTATTTCCGAAAACGGCGGCATTGTGTTTTACGGGGTGGATTCCACCGATATTGTTCGTGAAATGGAGCGGGTACACAAGACCAGCGCCGTCACCACGGCTGCGTTGGGGCGGCTGCTGACCGCGGCTGCCATGATGGGTGCCATGCTCAAGAGCCGTACCGACTCCATGACCCTGCAGATCAAGGGCGGCGGCCCTGCAGGCCGTCTGATGGCCGTGGTGGACGGTGACGGTCACCTGAAAGGATACGTGCAGAATCCCGTGGTGGAACTGCCTCCCCGTGAGGACGGTCACCTGGACGTAGGCGGCGCTGTGGGCCACGACGGCACCCTGGATGTCATCCGCGACCTGGGGCTGCGTGAGCCGTATATTGGGCAGGTGCCCCTGGTCTCCGGCGAAATTGCCGAGGATGTGACCCGCTACTTTGCCATCAGTGAACAGACCCCGACGGTCTGCGCTCTGGGGGTCCTGGTGAACGAGGACCTGAGTGTGCGCTGTGCCGGCGGCTTTATCGTGCAGCTGCTGCCCGGCGCGCTGGAAAGCGAGATCGTGCAGCTGGAGAAGAATATTGCCGCCATGCCCAGCGTTACTTCTATGATGGAGCAGGGCAAGACGGTGAAGGATATGCTGGACATGGCCCTGGATACCTTTGCGCCCGAAGTGCTGGATACCAGCTTTGTGGAGTACCGCTGCGACTGCAGTGAGGAACGGGTGCGCCGTATGCTGAAAAGCCTCGGAAAAAAAGAAGTAGAAAATTTGCGCAACGAAGATCCTGTTGCGGAGGTTCACTGCCAATTTTGCGATAAAACCTACCGTGTGGACCTCAATGAAATACTGAAAAATTGGCCTGACAACGACGAAAACAAAAATGACTGAATTTTTTTGAAAAAAATTCAAAAAAACCCTTGACTTTTGGAGGATAATGCAGTAGAATAACATTCGTCGCCCGGAGAGAGCACGACAAGCTGAAAGAAAGCGAAGCAAGCTAAACTCTCCATTATGCGGCTGTAGCTCATCTGGTAGAGCGCCACCTTGCCAAGGTGGAGGTAGCGAGTTCGAGCCTCGTCAGCCGCTCCATTAAGGGAGTTTAGCTCAGCTGGGAGAGCATCTGCCTTACAAGCAGAGGGTCAGCGG
>CAJMLV010000034.1 GCA_905214345.1 uncultured bacterium | reverse complement strand
AACCAGCCCCTGGTGGATAAGTATATCGAGCATATCGCTTCCATCGAAGCTGCTATTGAAGAGATCAAGAGCCGCATGACCGCCGACGAAGCCGCCCAGGCTGAAGAGGCTGCCGCCCAGGCTACCGACGTGGCCGATACCGCCGAAGCCGCAGCTCCCGAAGAAGTCTTCGAGGAAGAGGAAGAACTGGAATCCAACCAGCCCACCAAGGTTTGCCCCGTTTGCAACGCCAAGGTGGACGTGGATGCGCTGTTCTGCAACCACTGCGGTGCCCAGCTGTAAAATCCGTTCTTGACGAGCCGGGATTCTGTTGTACAATAGTATCCGGCGCGGCGGACCGCCGCAGAGGAAAGTGTATGATCGAATATCCGCAAAAGGAATACTATACGGCCGACGATCTGGCTGCTATCATTGCCATTCTGCGCGACCCGGAAAACGGGTGTCCCTGGGACCGTGTGCAGACCCATGAATCCATCCGCATGAACTTTCTGGAGGAAGCCTATGAGGCGGTGGATGCCATTGATCTGCAGGACCCGGAGCTTTTGTGCGAAGAACTGGGCGATGTGCTCATGCAGGTGGTGTTTCACGCCCGCATTGAGGAAGAAGCCGGCCGCGGCGGCTGGTCGCAGATCTGTGACGGCGTGTGCCGCAAACTGATCTGGCGACATCCGCATATTTTTGGGGCTCAGGACGGTGCCGAAGGCATAAATGACTGGGATGCGCTCAAGAATATGGAAAAGGGGCGCACCACCCTGGCCAAGGACCTGGCCAGCGTTCCCCGGGCACTTCCGGCGCTGATGCGTGCGGCCAAGCTGCAGAAGCGGGCGGCCAAACATGGTGCCGGACTTCCGGAACCCAATGCGGAGGACCTGGCCCGCCTGGCAGAAACCGTCGCCAAAGACGGCCCCGATGCCGAGCAGGCGCTGGGACAGCTTTTGTTCGAAACGGTGGCTCTGGCCCGTGCCAGAGGCGTCGACCCGGAACAGGCTCTTTCCCGCCGCAACGATGCGTTTGAACAAGACGCGCCCAACTTAACCGTCTAAAGGCGGAACTTTCGATAAAGTGTGACCCGCTTTTGGCATATAAATCACTTGGAGGTAAAAACAATGACCAAAGTTGAACTGATCGCCGCCGTGGCTACCAATGCCGGCCTGACCAAGAAGGATGCCGAGAAGGCTGTGAGCGCTACGCTGGATGTGATCACCGACGCCCTGAAGAATGGCGAGAAGGTGTCTCTGGTCGGCTTCGGTACCTTTGAGGTGCGTGAGCGCAAGGAACGTCAGGGCCGCAACCCCCAGACCCGTGAGCCCATGACCATCCCCGCTTCCAAACTGCCCGCTTTCAGCGCCGGCAAGGCTCTGAAGGACGCCGTTCAGTAACAAGCGCTTTTATGCGTATCGCCTGCCGCCGGCTGATCTGGCGCGGCAGGCGTCTTTTTTATCTTTGACAGCGGAAAGGAATCCCGTCCATGCGTTTGGATAAATATCTCAAAGTCAGCCGCCTGATCAAGCGCCGTACCCTGGCCAATGAGGTGGCAGATGCCGGCCGTGTTCTGGTGGGGGGCAAACCCGCCAAGGCCAGCTACGCCGTCAAGGTCGGCGATGTGATCGAGATCACCTTCGGCAACCGCCCGGTCAAAGTCCGTGTTCTTTCGGTGGAAGAACCCAAAGGCAAGGACGTGGCCCGTGAACTGTACGAAGTGCTGGAAGGCTGAATCTTTCCGGCAGATCCCGCAGACCAGACATAATCAGGCTCCCCGGTGCATATCTTTTACCATACCGCACCAAGGGGGGCTTTTTTCTATGCCAGAACAGACCAGCCAGACCGCAATCCTGCCGCCGGCCGATGCCCCGGCTTTCAAGGCCCACACGCTTCAGCTGGAGGACCGTTCCCGCCTGACCGTAACAGGTGTCACCCGGATCGTCAGTTGTGATGAGAACGGCGCGCTGCTCAAAACAGGGCAGGGGGACCTGACCATCGGCGGGCAGGGCATCCAGATCGGGGAATTGTCGGTGCGCACCGGACAGGTACACATCACCGGCAAGATCGAGTTTCTGCAATATACCGAAAACCGGGAAAGCAGCGGCGGTTTGCTCTCCCGTCTGCTTCGCTGATGACGGCCGCACCTGCCTTGTGGGCGGTGGGGCAGGATGTGGTGTGGTGCCTGGGGCTTGGGTTGCTTCTGGCTGTTGGCAGAGACTTTCTGGGCTTGCTGGCAGGCAACGGCCGGGTTCTTTCCTTTGTGTGGGATGTGCTTGCTTTTGCCGCTGCGTCGGTATTGCTCTGCGGGTTTACGGCTTCCGCTTCCGCAGGAGGCGTGGCACGTTGGTATATGGCCGCCGCATTGGGAGCCGGGGCTCTTTCCTGGCACTGGGCCGTTTCGGGGCTGCTGCATCGCCTGGCCGAAACCGTGACAGGTGCGCTGGCGGCTGTGGCCATGCGGATGCGCTGCCTGGTCTCGCCTCCTTTTGCCCGTCTATGGTACCGCCATGCCGTCAAAAAACAGGAAAAAAAGGCAATTAAGGCAAAAAATACCCCGGAAAAGGTAACAAAGCGGAAAAAACGGTTGCAAAAGCAGAGGAAAATATTATATAATTAATTCTGCATAAATCTTCTATTTCCGACATGTAAGGAGGCGGAGCAGACCATGACCCGGAAAAATGGTATTTTACGGCGTTTGCTTCCGCTGTTTATCCTGATCCTGTGCGCATCGCTGGTATACAGTCTGGTACGCTGTCAGATGTCCATCAGCGCCAAGCAGCAGGAACTGGTCGGCGTACAGGCCCAGCTGGAAGACCAGCTGGCCAAGAACGAGGAACTGCAGCGCACGCTGGACGACGGTGAGGATGCCATTATCGAGCGCATCGCACGGGAAGAGGGCTATTCCAAGGGGAATGAGCGCATCTGGATCGACATCAGCGGCAAGTAAATCCATTCATTGAACAGCAAAGAGCTTCGGCTCTTTTCTGAAATAAAAACAGGCGGGACCAATGTGTTCCACCAGAAAAAGGGGTATCATAGTTTGGCATTTCAGGTTGGGGATATCGTCGAAGGCAAAGTCACCGGCATCAAGCCGTTTGGCGCTTTCGTCTCTTTGCCGGAAGGCAAGAACGGCCTTGTTCACATCTCGGAGGTTTCGTACGAGTATGTGCAGGATCTGACCGCTGTGCTCAGCGACGGCCAGGCTGTCAAAGTCAAGGTCCTGTCCATCGCTCCGGACGGCAAGATCGCGCTTTCTATCAAGCGCACGCAGCCCGCACCCGAACGCGGCGCACGGCAGGGCGGCGGCTCCCAGCAGCGGCAGCAGGGGGCACCGCAGCAGCGTGCCAAGCGCGAAGCTCCGCCCCGCGTGTGGCAGCCCAAGCCCTCGCAGCCGCAGGGCAATCTCAGCTTTGAAGATATGATGGCACGCTACAAGTCTCAGAGCGAGGAAAAGATCGCGGACCTCAAGCGCGTGACCGAGAACCGCCGTGGCGGCTATTCCCGCCGGCGCTGATCCCAAAACCAGAACCGCATACAGCGGCAGGCCACGTAAAGCCTGGTCCAACCGGCCGGGCAGTGTGGCCTGCCTTTTTTGCATGGCGCGGAAAACCCGTGCCAAGGTTTCTTTACAACGAAAGGACAAGCCATGCCCACCACCTACACTCTTGTAGCTCCGTGCTTTTTCGGCACCGAATCCACCCTGGCCTTTGAGGTGCGCCGGATCGGCGCCCAGAACGTGCAGGTCACCGATGGCCGTGTCATTTTTGAAGGGGACGCTTCTGTGATCGCCGCCGCCAACCTGAATCTGCGCACCGCCGAGCGTGTTCTGCTGCTCCTCAAGACCTGGCAGGCCACCACCTTCGACGAACTCTTCGACGGGGTGTATTCCATTCCCTGGGAGGAGATCATCCCCGCCGATGCAGCCTTCCCGGTCAAGGGTTCCAGCCTGTCCAGCCAGCTTTCCAGCGTGCCTGCCTGCCAGAGCATCGTCAAAAAGGCTGTGGTCAAACGGCTGATGGCCGGACACCGTACCACCACCTTGCCCGAGACCGGCAAGATGTACAAGCTGCGCTTTTCTCTGCGCAAGAACACGGTGGAGATGATGCTGGATACCTCCGGCGACGGTCTGCACAAGCGTGGTTACCGCAAAAATGCCACCCTGGCACCCATCAAGGAAACTCTGGCCGCGGCCATCGCGGACCTGGGCCGTGTGCGCCGGGACACCCTGGTGCAGGACCCCTTCTGCGGTTCCGGTACGCTGGTCATTGAAGCTGCCCAGAAGGCGCTGAATATTGCCCCCGGCCTGCGCCGCCGCTTTGCCGCCGAGCAGTTCGACTTTGTTCCCGCCGAAGTCTGGCGCGCCGAGCGGGCCAAGGCCATTGAGCAGGCCAAGCCGGATGCCGCCTTCGAGGGCTTCGGCTATGACATCGACCCTGCCGCTGTGGCTCTGGCCACCGCCAATGCCAAGCTGGCCGGGGTAGGGGACCGCTGCCACTTTGAGGTGGCGGACGTCAAGGACTTTGTGCCCCGTGCGGGCGCCACTGTCCTTACCAACCCGCCCTACGGTGAACGCCTGGGTGATGCCGCCGAAGCCGCAGCCCTGGCGGCCGCTTTGGGCCATGCCTGGAAAGCCAATCCCGGCGCCGGGCTGTATGCCATCACCGCCGACGCCGACTTTGAAGCACACTTCGGCGGCAAGGCCGTGAAGCGCCGCAAAATCTACAACGGTATGATTCCGTGCCAGGTGTATATGTATTTCGACCGCAAAAAGTAAGGAGGGACCCCGATGGAGGATCTGAAACTGGCCATCCTGATCGACGCCGACAACATCTCGCCCAAATACGTCAAGGTCATTCTGGACGAAGCCGCGTCCTTTGGTGTGGCGGCGGCCAAACGCATCTATGGCGACTGGAGCGACCCCCGGCTGAAAAGCTGGAAGGATGCCCTGCTCAACAATTCCATCATCCCCATGCAGCAGTACAGCTACACCACCGGAAAAAACGCCACCGATTCCGCCATGATCATCGATGCCATGGATCTGCTGTATTCCGGCAATCTGGATGGGTTCTGCATCGTTTCTTCGGACAGTGACTTCACCCGTCTGGCTGCCCGCCTGCGGGAAGCCGGCAAGCTGGTCATCGGTATGGGCGAAAGCAAGACGCTGGGGCCCTTTGTCAAGGCATGCGACCAGTTCAAGTATCTGGACCTGATTCTGGACCACAGCGACCACAGTGAGCCCGCGGCCCCTGCCGACGGTCACGCCGTGGCCGATGCCGCCGAAGCTGCCGCCCGGGCCGCAGCGGGGGATGACACCGCCATCAACCGGGATTCCGTCTATAAGCTGATGCGGGGCATGATCGACGAGATGGACGACGGCACCGGTTGGGTGCGTACCTCCCGGGTGGGGGACCAGCTTATCAAGCGGTACCCCGACTTCGACGTGCGCAACTTCGGTTCCAAGAGCCTGAACCGTTTTCTGGCATCCTTCCCTGAACTGGAAGTGGAAGAGCGGATTCTGGCCAACGGCAATCCCATCCAGTTTGTTCGCATCCGTCCCCAGCCCAAGCCCGCCAACAAGAAAAACGCGCCCCGCAAGGCGCCCTCCCGTCCCGCTTCCAAAAAGCGGATGACCCATAAAAAATAAAGCCGCCGGTCTTGGCGGTAGCGAAGGAGGCAGAATCCCATGCTGCGTTGTACCGAAACCGACCGCGCGGCCATTCTGGAATATATTGCCGCTGAACCGGAGATCAACCTCTTTATTTATGGCGATGTGGAAACGGTGGGGGTGGATAAAGCCCCCGTGCAGGTCTGGGTAAAACCAGCTGCCAACGGCTGGGATTTTCTGATCCTGCAGTATTTTGACAGTTATATCCTATACAGCCGGAATCCCGCTTATGATGCGGCAGCTGCTGCTGAATTCCTGCACAGCCGCAAGGTGGAAGGCATCAGCGGAAAAAAGGAACTGCTGGACCGCTTGGCACCCTATTTCCCGGAAAAACGCTGCCGTTTCACCTACATGAGCCGCTGCAATGCCGTGGACCCGGATTTTGCGGCAAAAGCCGGTGAGAACTTACAGGTGAGGGAACTGGACCCGGAAGACCTGGACGAGACCCTGGAACTTCTGCGGGGGATCGAGGAATTTGCCGAAACCTACCACGGGGAAGACCGCGAACGGGAACAGCTGGCCCAGTGCTGGAAGTGCGGCGGTATGATGATCGGTGCCTTCCGGGATGGCTGTCTGGTGTCCACTGGCCAGACCACCGCAGCCACCAGCCGCAGCGCCATGGTGGTGGGGGTAGCTACCCGCCCGGAAGAGCGGGGCCACGGTTACGCCAGTGCAGTGGTGGCTGAACTCTGCCGCCGCAGCTTTGCCCAGGGGCGGGAGTTTCTATGCCTGTTTTATGATAACCCTGCCGCGGGGCGCATCTACCACCGCATCGGTTTTGCCGAGATGGGCGGCTGGACCATGATGAATTGAAACCAAAGAGCGGGTCTGCGGAAAAGACAGGCCCGCGCTTTTTTGTACGGTTGTAAAAGTTTTGCATGGGAAAAAAGGAAAAAATTGCTGCATCGACAAAATGCGTTTTCGCGGGCTGGCAAAGGCGTGGACAGTAAAAGGAAAATCCGGTACAATGGGGCCAACGACCTCATCGTAAAGGAGAACGATTATGGAGGAACGCCGATTTGTCTTTCACCTGACTCCCTACGACACCGAATTGTTGCTGCCCCAGGTACGGAAGGCGCTGGAAATGCGTACCGAACTGCTTTCCCGGCAGCGTTATCCGGCCTTGTGGGCGCAGACAGACCGTTTCCGGCAAATGAGCAAAGGCAGGACCAGAAGCCGTCTGCGCACCACTGTCATGAGCCTGCTCTGCCTTGTGCTGGGGATTGTTCTGCTGGTTCCCGGTCTGATGGGACCTGAGGAACTCTTCGTTCCGCTGGTGGCGGGGGGTGTTGCGGTGGTATCCGGCGGGATGGGGCTGTGGAGTGTGTGCCGAAAGCCCCGGGATGCCTTTGATGCTCCGGCACGCAAACTCTTGTCCGGCACGGAAACTATCCCTTCGGGGCAGGCGGTCGTGATCTTTACCCAGGAAGGATTCGAAATTTCCGGCGCCGAAGCGGAATCCCGGCAGGTGCCGTATTCAGAGGTGGAAACAGCGGTCAAGACGGCGGATGCCCTTCTTATCGTGTACGCAGACCGGGTTATGCTGCTGCAGGACCGGGATCTTGCGGAAGGAGAAAAGACGGACCTGGATGTGATGCTGCGGCAGAAAATCGGTTCGTATCTCATTCCGGCAGAAGAACAGCTGCCCAAATGATATAATGGCTGTATAAGAAGTTTGCTTTTTATAAAAGAAAGGATGCGATATTTATGCTGGAAATCGGTGCAAAAGCCCCGGATTTCACTCTGAATGACCAGAACGGCAACCCCGTCAGCCTGTCCGACTTTGCGGGCAAGCGTGTGGTCCTGTATTTTTACCCTCGTGACAATACCCCCGGCTGCACCCGCCAGGCCTGTGCCTTTGCCCGGGATTATGACGGGTTTAAGGAAAAGGGTGTGGTGGTCATCGGCGTCAGCAAGGATTCCGTTGCCTCCCATCTGAAATTTGCCCAGAAATATGAACTGCCCTTCATCCTGCTGTCCGACCCGGAACTGCAGGCCATCCAGGCTTACGGTGTCTGGCAGGAGAAAAAGCTCTACGGTAAAGTCAGCATGGGCGTGGTGCGCACCACCTACATCATCGATGGGCAGGGCTGCGTCGAAAAGGTCATGCCCAAGGTCAAGCCGGACACCAACGCCGCCGAGATTCTCGCGTATCTTTCCGGCAATGCGTGAGGACAGGCCATGAAGATCATCATATCTCCGGCCAAAAAGATGAATGTGGATACCGACAGCCTGGACTGGCAGGAGCTGCCGGAATTTCTGGACCGTACCGGTCAGCTGTTGGAAAAACTGCGGGGGATGTCTTACGACGAGCTGAAAAAGCTGTGGAAGTGCAGCGATCAGATCGCAGAACAGAATCTGCAGCGGCTGCAAAAAATGGACCTGCACCGGCACCTGACCCCGGCCATCCTCAGCTACGAAGGAATTCAGTATCAGTATATGGCGCCGGGGGTGTTCACGACCTGGGAATTTGAATATATCCAGGAGCATCTGCGGATTCTCTCCGGGTTCTATGGCCTGCTTCGTCCCTTTGACGGCGTGACCCCGTATCGTCTGGAAATGCAGGCCAAACTGCCCATAGGGCAAAGCAAGGACGTATATGGCTTCTGGGGCGATACCCTGGCCCGGAAACTCTTTGACGAAACCGACTGCATCGTAAACCTGGCTTCCAAGGAATACAGCGTCTGTGTGTCCCGGTATCTGCCGGATTCGGTACGGTTCCTTACCTGCGTATTCGGGGAGGAAAAGGACGGCAAAATTCTGGAGAAGGCCACCATGTGCAAGATGGCCCGGGGCGAGATGGTCCGCTTCATGGCAGAGCGCGGTGTGCGCCGGCCGGAAGAACTGCAAGCGTTTGAAGGGAGGGAATTCCGTTTTTCGCCGCAGCACTCGACCGAAAACATGTATGTGTTTCTGCGCAGGCCGGATGCAGGGAAGAACCGCAGATAAGCCTTGCCAAATTCTTCTGTTTATGGTAATTTTATAACCACAAAGCAACACAAGGTGCCCGGGGCAGATTGCCGGCCGGGAGAATAGGGAAGCAGGTGCAAGACCTGCGCGGGACCGCCGCCGTAATGGCTGAGTTCCGGTTCAAGTATGCCACTGTGCCATGCATGGGAAGGCGAGACCGGAATGACGACGCCAGAGCCGGAAGACCTGCCTTGCTGTTTGAATACTGTCTGTGCCGCCGGGATGAACCGCCGACGGTACGGGACGGGGCCCGCGCGGCGGACGGACGAAACGTTTGCGCGGTAAAACCTTGGTACACCGTGTTTTGGCGTGCTTTGTTTTTGTGCGGGCCTTTTCTGCCGTTTTGGCAGAGGAGGCCCGCTTCTTTTTTGCGGTGCGGCATCGGTTCAGACAAGAAAGAGGTTTGTATGAAAACAAAGTATTCCTTCCGCTGTGCAGCCCTGGCTCTGGCTGCGGCTGCACTTGCCGCCTGCACGCCCGCTCCCGCAGAATCCACGGTTCCGGCCACGGCAGAAACCCCATCCTCCGGTTCGTATCCCGTTACCGTTACCAATTATAACTACGCCGGGGAAGAAGTTTCCTATACCTATGAGAAAGCCCCCGAAAAGGTGGTGGCGGTCTACCAGGGGTCTATCGAAACCATGATTGCCCTGGGTCTGGAAGATCATGTCATTGCCTCCTACGGCCTGGACAATGCCGTCAAGCCGGAATGGGAGGAAGGCTTTGAACGGATGAACTACCGGGAGGATGTGTTTGCCCCGGATAAAGAAACCGTGACCTTGCTGCAGCCGGATATGATTCTGTCCTGGGGTTCATTGTTCAGCGATAAAAATCTGGGAGATGTGGATGGCTGGAACACCAAAGGAGTGGCCACCTACATCAACTCCAATACCCGGGGCGGCGGCTACCCGCGCACGCTGGAGAACGAGTACACCGACATCCTCAACCTGGGCCGTATTTTTGATGTAGAGGAAAAGGCAGAGTCCCTGGTGGGAGATATGCGCACCGCTGTGGCCGATACCCTGGCGGCGGTGGAAGGCCAGGACTCTCCCCGGGTAGCAGTGGTGGAACCCATTGGCGGCGGGATGACCAACTATGGGGCCGATTCTCTGGCCGGGGATATGGTGACCCAGCTGGGCGGTACCCTGGTCAAGCCGGAAGGCGGAGAGATGAGCAAGGAAGAATTGGTTCAGGCTGACCCGGATGTGATCTTTGTGGTGTATATGGCGTACTCCGGGGATGACCCGGAAACCGTAAAGGCCCAGCAGATGGCCTCCATTGCCGACGACCCGGCCCTGGCAAGCCTGTCCGCGGTGCAGAATGACCGTGTACAGCTGGTCATGCTGGGAGATGTTTACGCCGCCGGACCGCGTACCGTGGATGGTATCCGCACCATCGCTGCCGGTATGTATCCGGAACTGTCGCTCTCCTGAGGCGGTCCGATATGCAGAAACAGAACAAAAGAACGGCGGGCACAGCTGCAGCCATGGTGATTCTGGCAGCGGCGCTGACAGGGTCGCTGGTGGTGGCAGTTACATTCGGCACCACCCGGATTCCGGTGGGGCAGGTTTACATCGTCATCCGCTGGGAGCTGGTCCATCTGCTTCTGGGAACCCCTATCCCCGAAGCCTGGGCCCCGGGTACCGCCATACATGATGTGGTCTGGCTCATCCGACTGCCTCGCCTGGTGCTGGCGGCAACGGCGGGGTGCTGCCTGTCTTTGTGCGGGGTGGCCATGCAGGCCATCGTCAAGAATCCGCTGGCGGACCCCTATATTCTGGGCGTTTCTTCCGGAGCAGGGCTGGGGGTCACCCTGGCGGTGCTGCTGGGGGTGGGAACGGCTCTTGGCGGCAACTATGTGGGTCTGATGGCCTTTGCCGGGGCACTGGGCATCTCCTTTGCCGTGGTGGCGCTGGCCAATGTGGGCGGCCGGGCCAATTCCGTCAAGCTGCTGCTGGCGGGCAGTGCCCTTTCGGCGGTGTGCGGCGCCTGTTCCCAGTTTTTACTGTATCTGCACAGCGCCGATCATGCCGCCACCGAGATCATGCGCTGGACCATGGGCAGTCTGGCTGCCGCAAACTGGCCCAACAACGGGGTCATGCTGGTGGTGGCGGTTGGGGGGATGGTATTTTTCCTGACCCAATGCAGGACCCTTAACCTGATGCTGTTGGGGGATGATACAGCCCTGACACTGGGCACCGACCTGCACGGGTATCGGATTCTGTATCTGATCGTTTCCTCCCTGATGGTGGGGTTCGCTGTATATTCCGCCGGGGCGATCGGGTTTGTGGGTTTGGTAGTGCCCCATGTGGTGCGGCTTCTCTTCGGCACCGATCACCGTCATCTGGTACCGCTGTGTGCGCTGGCCGGGGCATTGTTCCTGGTCTGGGCGGACGTGCTCTGCCGCACCATCCTGCCCGGCAACGAGATCCCTGTGGGGATTCTCACTTCCATGCTGGGCGCACCGGTCTTTCTTTATCTGATGGCCCGGCACCGTTACGGGTTCGGAGGTGGCGAAACATGAAAATCGAGGTGCGTGACCTGGAAAAATATCTGGGCGGAACCCCGGTGCTGCGGGGCATTACCCTGGAGATTCCCGAAAACCGTGTCTTTGGCGTCATCGGTCCCAACGGCAGCGGAAAATCCACCTTGCTTCGCTGTATCTACCGGGTGCTGCAGCCGGAAGGCGGTGCTGTTTTGCTGGACGGCTGCTCTGTGCGTGAAATTTCCTCCAGCGCAGCCGCCCGTCGGATGGCGGTGGTGGCCCAGCACAACAACTACAATTTTGACTTTACGGTAGGGGAAATCGTCCTCATGGGCCGCAGCCCTCACAAGCTCCCTTTCGAGCGGGACAATGCCGAAGATCACAAAATTGCGGCCCGGAGCCTGGAACAGGTGGGGCTGGCCGGTTTTGGGGAGCGCAGCTTTTCCAGCCTGTCCGGCGGGGAACAGCAGCGGGTCATTCTGGCCCGGGCCCTGGCCCAGCAGACGCCCTGCCTGATTCTGGACGAGCCCACCAACCACCTGGACATCCGCTATCAGCTGCAGCTGATGGAGCTGGTACGGGGACTGGGACGTACCGTCATCACCGCCGTGCATGATCTGAACATTGCCGCCATGTACTGCGACACGTTGGCGGTACTGGACCATGGCTGTGTGGTGGCAGTGGGCAGCCCCCGGGAAGTGCTGACCCCTGACCTGATCCGGCAGGTGTATGGAGTGACGGCCCGTGTACAGCAGGATGAAAATGGCCTGCCCTATATCCTTTTCCGGCCCGGATGTGGTACAATATCATAATAACCCCGTATGCGCGGGGCTGACTGGGAGAAAAAACATGCCAAAAACTTTGTTGTGTGTCAGCTTCGGCACCAGTGTGCCCGAAGCCAGAGAGAGTATTACGGCGGTGGAGAATGCCCTGCACAGGGCAGCTCCGGACCTGCCGTTTTCCCGGGCGTTCACCAGCCCTACCATCCGCCGCATCCTGCAAAGCCGGGGGGAGAATGTTCTCAGCCTGCCTGAGGCATTGGATGCTTTGACGGGGGGAGAAGTGGTGGTACAGCCTACCCATTTCCTCTATGGACAGGAATATGATTCCATCCGCCGCCAGGTGGAGGAGTACCGGGGGCAGTTTGCAGCCCTCACCCTGGGCAAACCTCTTTTGGCCGGGGTGCAGGATTTGCAAGACCTGGCCGCTGCCATCCATGCGGCCTGTCCGCTGGTATCGGGGGAAGCTTTGCTTCTTATGGGCCATGGCACCGAACATTTTGCCGGTGTGGTCTATCCGGCGCTGCAGACGGTGTTTCACATGATGGGGCGCACCGATGTGTTTGTTGCCACTGCCGAAGGCTGGCCCGCGCTGGAGGACATTCTGCCCCAGCTGCAGGCGTCGGGGTATACCTCCGCTCACCTGATGCCCCTGATGCTGGTGGCGGGGGACCATGCCTGCAACGATATGGCGGGAGATGACCCCGAAAGCTGGAAGTCCCGCCTGAACAAAGCGGGCATCCGGGTTCGCTGTACCCTGCGGGGGCTGGGAACTTTGCCCGCGGTACAGGAGGTGTATGCCGCTCACCTGCGGCAGCTGATGGAGCAGACATCATGAGTTTTGACCACTACGTTCGCAGCGGACAGAAACTGCTGCGCTGCGGTTACACCACCGGCACCTGTGCGGCGCTGGCAGCCCGGGGGGCGGCGGAACTGCTGCTTTCCGGTGCGGTGCCCCGTACCCTGCAACTGGTGCCCCCAAAAGGCTGGCCGGTGCAGGTGCTGCCCGCCGTCTGCCGCATGGAGGGGGACGCCGCTCTCTGCGGCGTGGAAAAGGACGCCGGGGATGACTGCGACATCACCGACGGAATGACCGTTCAGGCGGTGGTAAGCCGCACCGACGGCGCCGGCATCCTGATTGACGGCGGTGAGGGTGTCGGCCGTGTGACCCGGCCGGGTCTGGACCAGCCGGTGGGCGCTGCCGCCATCAATTCGGTGCCCCGCCGGATGATCGAGGAGGAAGTCCGCGATGTCTGCCGGCGTTTTGGCTATACAGGCGGCTTGCGGGTGGAGATCCGCATTCCCGGCGGTGCCGAAGCCGCCCAAAAGACCTTCAATCCCAAGTTGGGCATAGAAGGAGGCTTGTCGGTGCTGGGAACTTCCGGGGTGGTGGAACCCATGAGCGAGCAGGCGTTGGTGGATACCATCGGGCTGGAAATCCGCCAGGCCGCAGCCCAAAGCAAACGCCTGATTCTCACCCCCGGCAACTACGGTGCTGATTTTCTGCACGCTAACGGTCTGGACTCTCTGGGTGTGCCGGTGGTCAAGTGTTCCAATTTCATCGGGGATGCGCTGGATATGGCGGCGGCCGAAGGTATCGAAACACTGCTGCTGGTGGGGCACATGGGCAAACTGGTCAAGCTGGCGGGGGGCGTGATGAACACCCATTCCCGCTGGGCCGATTGCCGCACCGAACTGATCTGTGCCCATGCCGCTGTCTGCGGTGCCGGGCAGGACTTTTGTACCGCACTGTTGGCAGCCCCCACCACCGACGCATGCCTGGAATTGCTGGACAAAGCCGGGCTGAGAGAGGCGGTTTTGCAGCGGCTTGTGGCAGCCATGGCCGGGCATGTGCAGCGGCGGGCAGGGGAGAACTGCCGCGCCGGTATTATGATGTTTTCCAACCAATACGGCCTTCTGGGCCTGAGTGATACCGCAAAGGAGATACTTGCACAGTGGAACGGATAAAAGGCACCCTGTACGGGGTCAGCGTGGGACCGGGCGACCCGGAACTGCTCACCTTCAAGGCGATGCGCATCATGCGCCGATGCCCGGTCATTGCAGCCCCTCAGACCAAAAGCGGCGAGATGCTGGCGCTGGACATCGCCCGGCAGGCGGTGGACCTGAGCCGTAAGGTCATTGTGCCGCTGCACTTTACCATGAGCCATGACGAAGCCGAACGGCATAAGGCCCACCGGGCCGCCGCGGATATTCTGCGGGGCTACCTGGATGAAGGGCAGGACGTGGCCATGCTGAACCTGGGGGATGTGTCGGTGTATGCCACCTTCGGGTATCTGCAGGCCATTCTGGAAGAAGAAGGCTATCCCACCGCCATGGTGGCGGGGGTGCCCAGTTTCTGCGCGGTGGCGGCGCGGCTGAACCGCCCCCTTACCGGCGGTATGGATACGCCGCTGACCATCGCCCCCGGAAGCATCCCGCTGGAAGAGATCCTGGCCGCGCCCGGCGCCAAAGTGCTGATGAAAAGCGGCCGCCAGCTGCCCCAGGTGATGGCGGCTCTGGAAAAAGCAGACCTTCTGGAAGAAAGCGCCCTTGTGTGCAACTGCGGCCTGCCGGAAGAGCAAGTCTGGGATAACCTGAAACAGGAACAGCCGGAAGGCAGTGCCGGATACTTTGCCACCCTTCTTGTGAAGCAAGGCGGAAAGGAGCCGAAAGCATGATTCACTTTGTGGGAGCCGGGCCGGGTGCCCCTGACCTCATCACCCTTCGGGGAGCTGAACTGCTGGGCAAAGCCGACTGCGTGGTCTATGCTGGCAGCCTGGTCAATCCCGCCCTTTTGGGCCTGACCAAGCCGGGGTGCGCCATTTACAACAGCGCCGAAATGACCCTGGAACAGGTGCTGGAAGTCATGCGGCAGCAGGAAGCGGACCACCACATGACGGTGCGTCTGCATACCGGTGACCCCTGCCTGTTCGGCGCAGTGCGGGAGCAGATGGATGCTCTGGACGCGGCGGAAATCCCTTATGAAAGTACCCCCGGGGTTTCCAGCTTCTGCGGAGCCGCCGCCGCGCTGGATGCGGAATACACCCTGCCCGGTGTCAGCCAGAGCGTCATCATCACCCGGTTGGCCGGGCGTACCCCGGTGCCCGAACGGGAAAGTCTGGCTGCATTGGCCGCCCACGGCGCTACGATGGTCATCTTTCTGTCCGCCGGCATGCTGCCCGGGGTACAGGCGGCGCTGCTGCAGGGGGCGTACACCGAAGATACCCCCGCTGCCTTGGTGTACAAGGCCACCTGGCCGGAAGAAAAGGTAGCCCGCTGCACGGTGGGAACCCTGGCCGAATGCGGGCAGGCAAACGGTATCTCCCGCACCGCTCTGGTACTGGTGGGGGACTTTTTGGGCAAGACCTATGACCGCAGCAGACTGTATGACCCTGCCTTTACCACCGGATACCGGAAAGGAAACGACGCATGAGCGCCGGGCCGGTGGAACTGCTGGCTTTCACCGACAAGGGCTATGAACTGGCCAAAAACCTGGCCGCCGGGCTGAACGGAAGGGCGGCCCGCTGCGGCAGTCCGCTGTCCTTGTCCCACTGGACACAGGAAGCTTTTTCTCATGCGGGAGCGCTGGTCTATGTGGGGGCGGCGGGAATCGCGGTGCGGGCCATTGCGCCGTACATTCAAAGCAAAGCCAAAGACCCGGCGGTGGTGGTGGTGGACGAAGACGCCAACTGGGCAGTTCCGGTGTTGTCGGGGCACCTGGGGGGCGCCAACGACCTGGCCCGGCGCATTTCCGCTTTGTGCGGCGCTGCGGCGGTCATCACCACCGCTACCGACGTGAACGGTGTGTTTGCGGTGGACGAATGGGCCAAGCGCCAGAACTGCACCATCCTCAATCCGGAGAAGATCAAGACGGTGTCCGCAGCGGTGCTGGCCGGGCAGACAGTGGGGGTATACAGTGACTTCCCTATCGAGGAAAAAGCCCCTGCCGGTGTGCGTTTGTGTGATAGCAAGGCCTGTGATCTGCGCCTGAGCCTGCGCAGCCGCGGGCGGGACGTGTTGCAGCTGGTGCCCCGTATTGCCGTGCTGGGGGTGGGATGCCGCAAGGGCATTTCCGCTGCTGCCCTGGAGGATGCCCTCACCCGGCTGCTGGCCAAAGCGGGAGTATGCCCCCAGGCCATCACCATGGCGGCCAGCATCGACCTGAAAAAAGAGGAACCGGGCCTGCTGGAATTCTGCGCCGCCCACGGCTGGCCCCTGCGGACCTATTCCGCCAAACAGCTGGCGGCGGTGCAGGGAAACTTTACTTCCAGTGCCTTTGTGCAGAAGATCACAGGGGTGGATAATGTCTGCGAACGCTCGGCCGTGCTGGGGGCGGGCGGCGACCTTTACAGCAAGAAGAACGCGGGCAACGGGGTCACCATGGCCCTGGCTTTGCAGCCCTATGCCCCGGATTGGAGATGGCAGGATGAATAAACTGTATGTAGTGGGTCTTGGTCCCGGGGATGCCCGTTACCTGACCGCCCAGGCAAGAGCAGCCCTGGAAGAAGCGGAACTGATCTGCGGGTATTCGGTGTATACCGACCTGGTCCGTCCGTTGTACCCGGATAAAGAGTATTTCACCACCCCCATGAAGCAGGAACTGGACCGTTGCCGCCATGCCCTGGCTTCGGCCGGGCAGGGGGTGACTACCGCCATGGTCTGCAGCGGTGACGCCGGGGTGTACGGTATGGCTTCCCCGGTGCTGGAACTGGCCGCAGAATATCCCAATGTGGAGATCGAGGTGGTGCCCGGCATCACGGCCGCACTCTCCGGCGCAGCGGTACTGGGGGCACCTTTGGGACATGATTTCTGTGTCATCTCCCTGTCCGACCTGCTCACTCCTTGGGAAGTCATCGAGACCCGTCTGGAATGTGCCGCCAAGGGAGATTTTGCCCTCTGCCTGTACAATCCCGGTTCCCGCAAGCGGGCGGATTACCTGCAAAAGGCGGTGCGGATTTTGCTGCAATCTGGCAAAGATCCCGCTACCCCCTGCGGGTACGTGCGCAATATCGGACGGGACGGCCAGCAATCCGAGAACCTGACCCTGGCGGACCTGGAACAGGCTCCCATGGATATGTTTACCACCGTGTTCATCGGGTCTTCTTCCACCCGTCTGCTGGCAGGCAAGCTTGTCACGCCCCGGGGGTACCGTCCGTGAAGATCGTTGTATTTTCCGGCACCACCGAAGGCCGCCGCCTGTCCGCCGCCCTGGCAAAGCTGGGGGCACGGGTCACCGTTTGTGTGGCCACCGAATACGGTGCTGAAGAGCAGGGGAGAAGCCCCGGTGCGACGGTGCATACCGGCCGGCTGGAACCCGATGCCATGGCCGGGCTGATGCACGGTGCGGATTTGTGCATCGACGCCACCCATCCTTACGCCACGGCCGTCACTGTCAATATCCGGCAGGCGGCGGAACAGACAAATACTCCGTACAAACGGCTGCTGCGCCCGGCAAGTCCTCTGCCGCCGGGCAGCCTGACCGCTCCCGATGCCCCTTCCGCCGCAGCCCTGCTGCAAAATACCGAAGGCAACATCTTGCTGACCACCGGTGCCAAGGAACTGGCCGCTTTTTCGGGGCTGGGGGTACACCGGCTGTATCCCCGGGTGCTGCCTTCGGCCCAAAGCCTGGGCGCCTGTGAAGCCGCGGGCATCCCCCACCGCAATGTCATTGCCATGCAGGGACCGTTCAGCACGGAGCTGAATGTGGCGCTGCTGCGGCAGTTTGGCATCCGGTATCTGATCACCAAGGACGGGGGACCTCAGGGCGGCTTTGCCGAAAAAGCGGAAGCAGCCCACAAAACCGGCACAGTGCTGGTGGTCATCCGCCGCCCGGCAGACAGCGGCGAGACCGAAGAGGAAATCCTTCAATTCTGCAAAGGACTGATACCATGAATGTGACCCTGTTGGGCATGGGCAGCGGCAGTGCCGCCCAGATGACCCAAGCCGCCGAAAAAGCCTTGTCGGCAGCCGGCTGCATTGTCGGGGCAAAGCGGTTGCTGGCGCAGCTGCCCGAAAGCTGCACATCCCACCGCTTTGCCGCCACCAAACCCGGGGATATTCTGGCAATTCTGCAAGAAAACCGGGAAAAGGACTGTGCGGTGGTTTACAGCGGCGACAGCGGATTCTATTCCGGCTGTCGCAGTTTGCTGCCCTTGCTGAAGGGATGGCAGGTAACGGTGCTGCCGGGGATTTCCAGCGTGCAGATGCTGGCAGCGGCCCTGGGCCGTCCCTGGCAGGACTGGCTTCTTGTCAGTGCCCACGGGGTGGACTGCAATGCCGTCGCCGCCGTTATGCAGGGCCGTCCGGCCTTTTTTCTTACCGGCGGAACCCTTGGCCCGGCGTCCTTGTGCGCGCAGCTGACAAAAGCCGGGTTGGGAGATTTATCCGTTACGGTGGGGGAGGATCTGGACACGCCCGAACAGAACATCACTGCCGCCACGGCGGCTGCCTGTGCGGAAAAATCTTTTTCTCCGCTGTCGGTGCTGCTGGCGGAACCGGCGCCGATGGTCCCCCGGCGCACCCCCGGCTGGCCGGATTCCCGGTTCATCCGGGGCCAGGTACCCATGACCAAGCAGATGGTCCGCGCCGCCGTGCTGGCCACGCTGGCACCGGGGGCAGAGGCCACCGTCTGGGACGTGGGGGCCGGTACCGGCAGTGTCAGTGTGGAGCTGGCGGCTGCGGCCAACCGGGGCCGGGTGTTTGCGGTGGAATGTCTGCCCGAAGCCTGTGAACTGATCGAAGCCAACCGCCGCAAGTTCTGCGCCTGGAATCTGCAGGTGGTCCCCGGAAAGGCCCCCGATGCTCTTGCAAATCTGCCCGCGCCGGATGCGGTGTTCATCGGCGGCAGCAGGGGAAACATGCAGGCTATCGTGGACGCGGCGCTGCAAAAGAATCCTTCCGCCCGCCTGTGCATTACGGCCATCGCCCTGGAAAGCCTGACGGCGGCGGTACAGGCGCTGCAAAAGCATGGCATCGAACCCGATGTGACCCAGCTGGCAGTGAGCGGAACCAAAACGGCGGGACGGGTGCACATGCTTACTGCCCAAAATCCTGTATTTCTGATTGCGGGGAACTGTGATGATTGAATGTATGGTGGCCGCGTCTGCTTCCGGCAGCGGCAAAACGGTGGTGACCTGCGCCTTGCTGGCCGCCCTCAAACGGCGAAGGTTGGACCCCTGTGCCTTCAAATGCGGGCCGGATTATATCGACCCTATGTTTCACCGTGCTGTCCTGGGGGTGGAAAGCCACAACCTGGACCTGTATCTGGCTTCCGAGGCTACGGTGCGCAGCCTGTATGCCGACGGTTGTGCCGGGCATGGCGCGGCGGTGTGCGAAGGCGTCATGGGCTTTTATGACGGCTTGGGCGGTACCCGGACCGATGCTTCCGCCTGGCACCTGGCCGATACTTTGAATCTGCCGGTGCTGTTGGTGCTGCGTCCCAAGGGGGCCAGCCTGACCCTGGCAGCCGGTGTGCGCGGGTTGGCGGAGTTTGTGCCGAACAGCCATATCACCGGCATTTTCCTCAATGAATGCAGCCCCATGCTGTACGAGACCCTTGCCCCCATGCTGGAAGAAAAGACCGGCCTGCCGGTGTTGGGATACTTGCCCCCTATGGAGAAAGCCAAGTTCGAAAGCCGTCACCTGGGTCTGTATACAGCAGGGGAGATCATCGACCTGCGGGCCCGCATCAATGCGGTGGCGGCCATTCTGCTGCAGACGATGGACTGGACCCGGTTCGAAACTCTCTTTGCCGGGACTGAACGCGCTGCCGCCAAGCGGCCTTATCCTCAGGCCATGGCCCGGATTGCGGTGGCCCGGGACGAAGCCTTTTGCTTCACCTATGCCGAAACGCTGGAGGCGTTCTATCGCGCCGGGGCGGAACCGGTGTTTTTCAGCCCGCTGCATGACCGGAACTTGCCCGCCGGAGTGGGAGGCTTGTACCTGCCCGGCGGTTACCCGGAACTCCATGCCGAAGCCCTTTCCCGCAACGAAGCCATGCGCACCGTACTGCGCACCGCCATCCAGAACGGCTTGCCCACCGTGGCGGAGTGCGGCGGCTTTCTGTATCTGGGGCAGTCTCTCCAGGACCAGAAAGGCCAGACCTTCCCCATGGTGGGGGTTCTGCCCGGCCACGGTCTGCGCACCGAAAAGCTGGTCCGTTTCGGCTATGCCGAGATGACGGCACGGCAGGGCAGCCTGCTTTTCCGCCAAGGAGAAAGCACCCCGGTACACGAATTCCATTATTGGGACAGTACCGAAAACGGCTCGGCCTTTGAGGTGGTCAAGCCGGTGTCCGGGCGCAAATGGCTGTGCGGCTTTACCACACCCACCCTGTATGCGGCGTTCCCGCACCTGTATTTCGCGGGCAACGCCCAGATGACCCGCCGTTTTGCTGCTGCGGCGCGCAATTATCCCGCAAAGGAAGAATGAATCATGCCGGAAAATACCCTTCGTGAACTGCTTGCTTCCATCACCCCGCCGGAGGAAGTTGCCCGCCGGACTGCCCATGAACGTTGGGCGGCCTGCGCCAAACCCCTGGGCGGTCTCGGCCTGTTGGAAACCATGGTGGAAGAGATGGCCGCCCTTACCGGCAGCGCCGATGTATGCCTGGACACCCGGACCCTGCTGGTGCTGTGTGCCGACAACGGCGTGGTGGCTGAAGGCGTTAGCCAGACCGGCAGCGATGTCACCGCTGTGGTGGCCCGCCAGCTGGGGGCCGGGCGCAGCACCGCCTGCCAAATGGCCCGGGTAGCCCGGTGCCGGGTGCTGCCGGTGGATATGGGGATTCTGGACCCGCCGGTTTTGCCCGGTGTGTACAGTGCCCGGGTGGCCAACGGCACCGGCAATATTGCCCGGGAACCTGCCATGACCCGGGTCCAGGCGGCGCAGGCGATACTCAACGGCATCGACCTGGTTCGTGGGCAGAAAGAAGAAGGGACCCGGCTGCTGGCGGCGGGGGAGATGGGCATCGGCAACACCACCACCGCCACCGCTGTGACCTGCGCATTGCTGGGGCTGCGCCCTGCGGATGTGACCGGGCGCGGGGCAGGCCTTTCAGATGCAGGACTCGCCCGCAAAGTCCATGCCATTGAATCGGCGCTTGCGGTGAACCGTCCCGACGCTGCCGACCCGCTGGGGGTGCTGGCCAAGGTGGGCGGGCTGGATATTGCCGGTCTATGCGGCGTGTTTTTGGGCGGGGCACTGTACCAAGTGCCGGTGCTCATGGATGGGGTCATCACCGCCGCCGCCGCCCTGTGCGCTGTCAGGCTGTGCCCGGCGGCATCCAAGGCGGTATTTGCCAGCCATTGCTCCGCCGAACCCTGCGGGCGGCTTTTGCTGCAAGCCCTGGATAAACAGCCCCTCATCACCGCCGGGATGCACCTGGGCGAAGGCACCGGCGCACTGGCCGCCATGCCGCTGCTGGATATGGCGCTGGCGGTGTACGACGGTTCCACTTTCGCGGATTACGGTATGGAGGCTTACACGCCCCAGGAGGGCGCCCCATGCTGACTTTTGTGATGGGCGGTGCGGGCAGCGGAAAAAGCGCCTATGCCGAATCCTTGCTGGCAGCCAGCCCGGGACCGCGGTATTATCTGGCCACCATGCAGGTGTGGGATGAGGAATGCCGCCGCAGGGTGGAACGTCACCGGGCTCTGCGTGCCGGGAAAGGCTTTCTTACCCTGGAACGCCCTCTGGACCTGGCAGGGCTGCTCTTGCCGGAACCGGGGGCGCTTTTGCTGGAGGATCTGACTAACCTGGCGGCCAATGAGCGATATGATCCCAACGGCGCGGGACCGCGCACGCCGGAAACGGTATACGCCGGGCTGCAGGCGCTGCATCGCCAGACCACCCACCTGATCGTGGTGGGCAATGAGCTGTTCTGCGGCGGTACCGACTATGAGGGGGATACCCTTTCGTATCTCCGGATGCTGGGGCAGATTCATCGACGTCTGGCCACTCTGGCTGATAATGTCTGCGAAGTCACGGCGGGATACCCCGTCTATTACAAGGGAAAGGAACCATCCGAGTATGCTTGTGTTTGAAACCGTTGCGGTGGCTTTCGGCATGTTCAGTGCCTTGCCTCTGCCGCAGCCCCAATGGAATGAGCGCAACATGCGCTATGCCATGTGTGCTTTTCCGCTGATCGGGGTTGTCTGCGGCGGGGCCTGGTATGCCTGGGCGCTGTTCTGTCAGGCGCTGGCGCTGCCGGTGCTGCTGCGGGCGGCGGGGTTTGGCCTGGTACCGGTGCTCATCACCGGGGGCATTCATCTGGACGGCTATGCCGATACCTGCGACGCCCTGGCCAGCTGCGTCGACCCGGCCAAAAAGCAGGCCATTCTGGCGGACCCTCACTGCGGTGCTTTCGCCGTCATTCGGCTGTGCAGCTATTTTGTGGCCACGCTGGGGCTTTGCGCTGCCATTGAACCCACCCCGGCTGCCGCTCTCTGCATGGGGGCGGCATTTACCCTGGAACGGGCGCTTTCCGGTCTGGCAGTGACCAGTTTTCCGCTGGCCAAAAATACCGGCCTGGCTCATACCTTTGCCACCGCTGCCGACCGCCGCCGTGTCCGCGGTGTGCTGGCGGCTGCAAGCCTGCTTCTGAGCCTGCTGCTGATCTGGTGGGGCGGTGCGCTGGCAGCAGCTGCTGCCTGGCTGGTATTCTGGCATTACCACCGTACCGCCGTCAGGCAGTTTGGCGGCATCAGCGGTGATCTGGCCGGCTGGTTTGTCCAGCGGGCGGAATTCTGGATGCTGGCGGCCCTGGTGGCCGGGCAGTACCTTTGGGGGTGGACGCTGTGATACTGGTCACCGGGCCGCTGTTCAGTGGCAAAACCGATTTTGCCCGTACCCTTCTTCCGGAAGGGGCGGACTTTGCCGAAAGTGTCTGCACCGACGCCCAGAATCTGGCTGCCGAATGTACGGATCTGACTGCCCTGGCCGATGAGCTGGCCGGGCGGTATGCCGTCGTCACCGTCACTGAGGTAGGGGGCGGAGTGGTGCCTGTTGACCCCGCCCAGCGTGCCGCCCGGGAGGCGGCGGGGCGCCTGGGCTGTTTGCTGGCTGCCCGCGCCGATACGGTGGTGCGGGTGTTCTGCGGCCTGCCTCTTGTGTTGAAAGGAGATCTTTCTCAATGAACATCTATCTTCTGCGCCATGGTCTGACCCGGTACAATGCCGAAAAGCGGTACCAGGGACAGCGGGATATCCCTCTTTCTCCCGAAGGTCTGGCCATGCTGCGCAAGGCAGATTTCGAAACCGATCTTGTGTATGTCAGTCCGCTGACCCGTGCCCGCCAGACGGCGGAAATTCTGTTCCCCACGGCACAGCAGGTACAGGTGCGGGACTTGCGGGAGATGGGCTTCGGCAGTTTTGAGGGCCGAAATTACAAGGAGATGGAGCACGACCCCGATTACCTGGCATGGGTGCAGGCCAACTGTGAAACCTCCTGCCCGGACGGGGAGCGCAAGGCGGATTTCTGTGAGCGTACCTGTGCCGCTTTTGCCGGGCTGGTGGACCTGTGTCTGGAACAGGGCAGGGAAAAGATGGTCATTGTGGCCCATGGCGGCACCCAGATGGCCGTGATGGAGCGGTATGCCGTCCCCCATGAGGAATACTACCACTGGTGTGCCCCCAACGCGGGCGGGTATCTGCTGGATGCCTCCTCCTGGACCAAAGACCACACGCTGCGCCTGCTCAGGACGGTGCAGTACACGAAAGAGGAACAAGTATGATGCTCTGTGCCGCTATTGTCTGCGGTTTTTTGCTGGACCTGCTGTTGGCCGACCCCGCCTGGATGCCCCATCCGGTGGTCATCATGGGCAAGGCCATCACCGCACTGGAAGCCTGCCTGCGCCGGGCTTTCCCCGATACATCCCGGGGTCTTCTTCGGGCAGGACGGGTACTTGCAGCGGTGCTGCCTTTGGGAACCTTCCTCTTCACCGGAGCGGTCTGCCTGGGGGCGGCGGCTTTGCACCCGGTACTGGGGTTTGCGGTGCAGACCCTTTGGTGCTGGCAGGCACTGGCGGTGCGGGGATTGGGCAAAGAGAGCCGCAACGTCTATGAGAAAATCACCTCCGGAACCCTGGAGGAAGCCCGGCAGGCGGTCAGCCGCATTGTGGGTCGGGATACCAAAGACCTTACTGCCGAAGGCGTCACAAAAGCCGCCGTGGAAACGGTGGCGGAGAACTTTGCCGACGGAGTCATGGCGCCCCTCCTGTACATGCTCATCGGCGGAGCGCCTCTTGCGCTGTGTTATAAGGCCGTCAATACCATGGACAGCATGGTGGGGTACAAAAATGAAAAATACCTGTATTTCGGCCGGGCGGCTGCCCACCTGGACGATGCCGCCGGGTATCTTCCCGCCCGTCTGGCGGCACTGTTCTGGATTGCGGGGGCCGCTCTGACAGGGCAGAACGCCAAAAACGCCTGGCACATCTGGCGGCGGGACCGGCGCTGCCATGCCAGCCCCAACAGCGCCCAGACCGAATCCGCCTGCGCGGGAGCGCTGGGAGTACAGCTGGCGGGTCCCGCGTATTACTTTGGCAAACGGTATGACAAACCCACTATCGGTGACCCGCTGCGGGCCATTGAACCTGTGGACATTCTGCGGGCAAACAAAGTGCTGTACACGGCCAGCACGCTGGCTCTGTTGATAGGTCTGGCCGTGCGGCTCCTGGTGCTGACGCTGCTTTGAACCCGATACGAAAGGAACTTATATGCCACAACTGACACACGGCGGAGACTGGGCGGGTTTTGCCGCCGAATACGGTACCATGCCGCTGGATTTTTCGGCCAATATCAGCCCGCTGGGCCTGCCGGAAGGGGTGCGCCGCGCCATTGCCGAAGCTGCCGCCGGACAGGACCGTTACCCGGACCCGCTGTGCCGGGAACTCTGTGCTGCTATCGCGGAAAGCCGCAGTCTGCCCTGTGATTGGGTGCTCTGCGGAAACGGGGCGGCGGACCTGATCTGGCGGCTGGCACTGGCAGAAAAGCCCCGCCATGCCCTGATCACGGCACCCACTTTTGCGGAATACGCTGCTGCCCTGGAAAGTGTGGGATGTGTGGTGGAAGAAGTTCCTCTTTCCGAAAAAACGGATTTTTCTCTGGGGGAAGAAATTCTGGAACTCATCCGCCCCGACGTGGACCTGGTGCTGCTGTGTGAGCCCAACAATCCCACCGGCCGCACCACTGATCCCGCATTGCTGCAAAAGGTTCTGGAAACCTGTTCCAAGACCGGCGCGCTGCTGGTGGCGGATGAATGCTTCAACGAGTTTCTGGACGACCCGGCCGCCCATACGCTGGAAGGACAGCTGGACAGCCATGCCAATCTTCTGATTCTGAAAGCCTTCACCAAATGGTATGCCATGGCGGGGGTGCGTCTGGGGTATGCGCTGTGCCGGGATACAAACCTTTTGCAGCGCGTGCGGTCGGCGGGACAACCCTGGGCGGTTTCGGGGCTTGCCCAGGCGGCGGGTCTGGCAGCGCTGAAGGAAACCGAATACAGCCGGACCCTCCACGACCTCATTGCCGCCCAGCGTCCCGTTATGGCGGCAGGGCTGGCAGAATTGGGCTGCCAGGTCATTCCCGGGCAGGCAAACTATCTGCTGTTCCATCACGAGCGCCCGGACCTTGTTCCGGCGTTGCGGCAAAAGGGTGTTCTGCTGCGGGACTGCTCCAACTATACCGGCCTGGGCCCCGGCTGGTATCGCTGTGCCGTGCGCAGTGAACAGGAAAACCGGACTTTTCTGCAGGCTATGAAAGAGGTGCTTTGAGATGGCCAGGTGTATTATGGTGCAGGGGACCATGTCCGGGGCGGGCAAAAGCCTGCTGGTCACGGCTTTGTGCCGGATCTTCCGGCAGGACGGTCTGCGGGTGGCCCCTTTCAAAAGTCAGAACATGGCCCTCAACAGCTATATCACCCGGGACGGCCTGGAAATGGGCCGGGCCCAGGTGGCCCAGGCAGAAGCCGCCGGCAGGGAACCGGATGTGCGGATGAATCCCATCCTGCTCAAACCATCCAGCGATACCGGCAGTCAGCTGATCGTAAACGGACGGGTGCGCGGGCAGTACAGTGCCCGGGATTACTTCGCCATGAAAAAGACGCTGATCCCGGAAATCCTGCAGGCCTACCACAGCCTGGCGGCGGAAAACGATATCATTGTGATAGAGGGCGCAGGCAGCCCGGCGGAGATCAACCTGAAAGCGGACGACATCGTCAATATGGGGCTGGCCGAACTGGTCGATGCCCCGGTGCTGCTGGTGGGGGACATCGACCGCGGCGGGGTGTTTGCTCAACTCTACGGTACCGTGGCTTTGCTGGAAGAAAAGGAGCGGGCCCGCATTGTGGGCACCGTGATCAACAAGTTCCGGGGGGATGTGAGCCTGCTGGAACCGGGTCTGCGGATGCTGCGGGAAAAAACAGGCATCCCTGTGCTGGGGGTACTCCCCTACGGGCGTTGGGATATTGACGATGAAGACAGCCTTTCCGAGCGCTTGACCAAAACACAGGCCCGCCGCCCGGTGGA
Organism: uncultured bacterium; assembly: GCA_905214345.1. Taxonomy (GTDB): domain Bacteria; phylum Bacillota; class Clostridia; order Oscillospirales; family Ruminococcaceae; genus Gemmiger. The sequence continues at coordinate 2,393 of CAJMLV010000034.1, read as the reverse complement.
TGTGGCCGTTGTCCGCCTGCCCCGTATCTCCAACTTTACGGATTTTTCTCCGCTGGAAAGTCACCCCGCTCTGGGTGTGCGGTACGTCACCGACCCGGCCGGACTGGGCACCCCGGACCTGGTCATTCTGCCTGGTACCAAAAGTACCATGCAGGACCTGCTCTGGCTGCGCACCTGCGGGCTGGAAGCTGCCATCCGTAAACTGGCGTCCGGCGGGACCCCTGTACTGGGGGTCTGCGGCGGGTACCAGATGCTGGGAGAAACCCTGCGTGACCCGGAAGGTGTGGAAGGCGGCGGAGAGATGGCCGGGATGGGGCTGCTGCCCTGTGAAACCGTGTTCACTCCGCAAAAGACCCGTACCCGGGTGGAAGCTGAAGTGCTTGCATCGCCTTTTGCCGGGGCACGGCTGGATGGATACGAGATTCACATGGGCCGGACTGTCCGCAGCGGCGGAAAGCCTTTCTGCCGACTGGATACCGGTGCAGAGGACGGCACGGTGCAGGGCAATGTGTTCGGTACCTATCTGCACGGTCTGTTTGATACCGGCAGCCTTACCGACCGTCTGGCGGCCTGGCTGCTGGAACAAAAAGGCATTGCCTCTGATTGGGCGCCTACCCAGGACAGGGGCGCATACAAAGAGACCCAATATGACCAGCTGGCAGACGGTGTGCGCGCGGCGCTGGATATGCCGGCCATCTACCGCGCAATGGAGGAATACAGCCATGAATAAAGGACTGGTGCACCTGTACTGGGGCGAAGGCAAAGGCAAGACTACGGCAGCCGTTGGTCTGGCTCTGCGTATGCTGGGCAGCGGCGGCACCGTCACGGTGGTGCAGTTTTTGAAGGATGGTCAAAGCAGCGAGCTGGAACCGCTGCGCCGTCTGGGAGCCCGGGTATATTCCGGGCAGCCGGGCACCAAATTCTTTTCTCAGATGACGCCGGAAGAACGCGAGGAAGTCCGTGCCCGGCACAATGATCTGCTCCGGCAGGCGCTGGAAAGCCCCTGTGATCTTCTGGTCCTGGACGAAGCCTGTGCCGCCTTCCGTCTGGGGATGGTGGAGGAAAATCTGCTGCGCCGCGCTGTGCTGGAACGCCCGGCGGGCAGGGAAGTGGTGCTCACCGGCCGGGACCCGGCTCCCTGGATGCAGGAAGCGGCCGATTACTCCACCGAGATGTGCTGCCATAAACACCCGTACCGGCAAGGTATCGCCGCCAGAAAGGGCGTGGAATATTGAATACCGCACCAAAACACCATCTCCCCGCGGACATTGAGCGCACCAGTATGTCCATCATCGAATCGGAACTGAAAGCACGGGGAATCGCCCTGCCGCCGCAGACAGCCGCCGTTGTCAAGCGCGTTATTCACACCACGGCAGACTTTGAGTATGCCGATAACCTTCGTTTCACGCAGGGTGCGGTTGCGCTGGGGGTACAGGCGCTGCAGCGGGGCGTGCCGATCGTTACCGACACCAACATGGCCAAGGCAGGCATCAGCAAACCCAGCCTGCAAAAACTGGGAAGCCAGGTATACTGCTTTATGGCGGAAGAATCCGTCGCCCGGCAGGCACGGGAAAACGGAACCACCCGGGCAGTGGCGGCCATGCACCATGCGGCCCGGACCATGCCCGGAGCGCTGCTGGCGGTGGGCAACGCACCCACGGCTTTGCTGGCTATTGCAGATCTGATCGAAGCAGGCCTGCGCCCTGCCCTGGTGGTGGGGGTCCCGGTGGGCTTTGTGAATGTAGTGGAAAGCAAACAGCGGCTGATGCAGGTCTGCGAAGCCGCCGGAGTGCCCGCCATTGCCGCCATGGGACGCAAGGGCGGCAGCAATGTGGCGGCGGCCATCTGCAATGCGCTGCTGTACACTGCACTGGATACCCTGGACCCTGCCAACCGCGGTTGGCAATAAGATTTTTCTTCAGAGAACAACAGCCCCGTTTGCCGGGCGGCATGAAGTGCTGCCTGGCGAGCGGGGCTGTTTGCTTCAAACAAGGAAAAAGCAAGATATTCGGGGATGTCACAAGGGCAGTTGTGTGATATGATAGAAAAATGATAGGATAAACTGGGGGTGGCGGGAATGAAAGCCGACCGAAAACTTCATCCGCGTGTTCTGGATTACGCATATACAGACATCGACACGCTCTGCCGGGATCTGCATATCACGCCGGACGGATACACCGATGACCAGGCGGAAGAAAGCCGGGAACGGTACGGCGGCAATGTGCTGTCGGGCCGTGCGGCGGATACGGTACTGTACCGTCTGCGCCGGGCTTTTGTCAATCCGCTGGCGCTGGTCCTTTTGGCACTGGCGGTCATTTCCTTTGTCACCGACGTGCTGCTGGCCTCCAATTTCAGCCGCAACATGACCACCCCGGCCATTATCCTGGGAATGC
>CAJMLV010000033.1 GCA_905214345.1 uncultured bacterium | reverse complement strand
AGAGTTCTGCAAACCATGTCTTCTTTTATCCTCTTTTCAATTTGCGAAACTTATTCTACCTTATCACCACTTCCGTCACATTTTGAATTAATGTTCAGAAAACGAAAGCCAATATTTGACCCTCTTCTTTCATAAAACACACATAGCCCACAAGGCCCCTATCAGGCCCTGTGGGCTATTTTTAGCTTTAGTAATGAAAGTATATTACCAGCAAACAAACACTCCTTAGAGCGCGTCAGAACGCGCCATCTGTGCAAGACCAACCAATGACTGTTGTACCATTCACATTTCAACCGTCTTTTTTTATTTTTCCACCTTGTTTTATCTGCAGTAATCCCACATTTTCTTGGTCTTCAATATGATATTGATTGACAAACAAAATATCCTCTTGCCATTTGCGACAAGCGTCTGGACACCGATTCTTATTGATTTTAATAAACTGGGTAAGCAGCTTTATAATTTCATGTTTTGTAGATATCTTTTCGTCTAATATATGGCTAAGGATGCTCTGTCTTGTTGTTCTTGGGGTTCCATTTTTCACATTATATCCATGTGTGCTAAGTATACTATAATCGTCAAATTCATGTTCAAAATCATCATGAATAATACTATGATCATAAATCAAGTCAACGTCTAATCCGCCATATATTTTTTGGCATGCCTTAAACGACTCGTAATTCATATAAAATTTACCACAAGACATACAAAATTGAACATTTACTTCAACTAATTTCCCTGATTTTGTAGAAACAACTGCTGCCCGATTTACAATTGTGTCTACCTTCCATGTATCAAAACAATCTTTACAGGTACACTTTTTTGAGAAAATCCAAAGTACATCGTCCTCTTTTCCCCGTGCAATGGTGGGCGGAGATTTTCTCCAAGTGTCAGGATCGTATCTAAAATGATACTTAGTCTTTTCTGTAAATTTCTTTCGAATATGCGCTGGAATTCTGCCTTTCGAACGAACATTACATGTAACGCCATAACACGCATCTAACGCTCTCTTTGGTGACCTCATGTATTTTGCCGCTAACATATGAATCTCGTATGGCTTCAATTTCTCTATGATAGGTTTAATTTCAGAATACTGGGCGATTGGTATAAGACATTTACTACAAAATGAAACACAGCAACGAACTGTACGAATTATATCCGACTATTTATATACAAGAGTCTCCACAACAGCCCCACTTTTGTTTAACTTTTGATGACAAAACGGGCATCTCTCTGTATCGTCGAACAACACAAGTATGCTGCACAGTTTGTATTGTGGCTGATTGCTTTTTTCGAGGTCGCCGTTCAATTTGTTGTCCATAGCTTTTTCATATCACAACCATTATCCATTTAGCATACAAAAACAAGAGAGAACAACTCTGACGCCGTTCTCTCCCAATACCATGGCGTGCCATATCGCGTCCCTAAATCATTTCATAAATTATCCTGTACAAACTTTCTGTCTTCTTTACTCAATTCCAAAATGTCAGGCACTTCCTCGAGGCTTATACCACGCGCAATAAGTTTTCTTGCATTTTCGAGCAGCATAGCCAAACACCCTTCTACACGTCCTTCATTCGTCAGTGCTTCCATAATACGGCACATAATGTTATAGATTTTGCCTGTCTTATCATGTGCGGTAATGTCCAGCCGTACAGACCGGCCGCGCAGATTCTTGAGCGAGTTCTACGTTTCCACCTAGGTGACACATAAATCGTCATCCTGCAAAAGTGTACGGATTAGAAACTGTGTACAATCGATATCTTGAAAAACCACACTCATGAACGTATCATCAATCAGGCGAAACCGCTGAATCTGGTCTTAATAATGATATTTTTCTCTCAAAGTGTTTTGGCCCACCTACATCACATCTTTGCACACTTAGAATTTTCTAATTGCATTGTATACAAAAGTCATTCACGTTTCAAGATAAGACCAAGAAGATCGCATCGATAACGATCTCATATCTCAAACGCCTCGATTTTCCTAATCGCATCTGCTTTTTGCTGCTGGCAAAAGTGTACATAGGTTTTTCTGCACACTTCAGGGGAATTACCAAGAATGCTGGCTATAATCTCAACGGGAACACCATGCTCAAACAAAAGACTGGCACAAGTATGGCGCAACATATGGACTCCGTGCGCACCAGAGCTTTTGTCGATCCCTGCTCTACGAAGAATATCATTTAATCTTCTGTACATGTTATGCAGGTTGTTGCACTTCCCGTATTTAGTAGCGACAACATAATCGTCCGGCTTTGTAAAGGTGCAAGTCTTCCTATACTCCTCTATGGCCTCCATAGCCTTAGAGTTTAGTGGAATAAGTCTTGTCGCCTCTGTTTTTGTAGAACCTTCTACAATTACATACCTATTGATTTTGTTGAGGCGCATCTTTTCCGGGTTGTCTTCGTCGTACTCTCGATTCTTCACATCATGTACGCTCTTTGTAACGCTAACGGTCTTCGCTTTAAAGTCTATATCTTTCCAACGTAAAGCACACAACTCTCCAATGCGCAGGCCGGTGTAGATGTCAAAAATAAAGATCCATCCATAACGATACGCTGGTACATGATACGTTTTTCCGACAGGTGCTGCCTTGCCCCAGTTGTAAGCTGGCATGTCACCATCCAGTACCCTGGTTGCTTCTTCTGTAAATTTTTGTATCTCGTCTTTTGTAAGGTAGCAAATATCCTTGGTCTTTGTTTCCATTTGCCCTTGTGTTGGCATTTTAACAAATTCCATTGGATTTACATCGAGACGCTTTCTCTGCACGGACTGTCTGAAGAATCCATTTAGAAGATCATAGCACTTTTTAACTGTTGACCATGACAGCCTGTCTTTCCTAATCAATGTTTCAAGATGCTCTCGTATCTCTTTCTCTCCAATCTGTTGGTATCTTATTCGAGCAATGGGATGTCCACAGATTTGATTGTTGAATACAGACTCTATGCGATCATAGCTTGTTTGTTTCAATGAAAGCTCTTTGGTCTCTATCCATTCCCGCATGGCAATCTCTAAGGTCTTGGCATTGTCTTTGATAAACTTACGTGCGAGCTCAATCTCCTTCGCCCGCATAAGTCTCATTACTTCATTGACTGTTTTGCCATAGACAGCCGCCTGAACTCGATCATCTCCACATTGAACGTATTTCCGATATACAATGACTCCTTCCCTGAACCAGCTCATAGACCCCTGGCCCCTAAGCAGCTTAGGAAGCTCGGGCCGTTCTGGCTTAGTCTTTTCTGTATCATATTCTGCGTCTTGTTTATGATACATCTTATCTATGTTCTTTTTTCTCATACACAACAACCTCCTTCTGCGTATGTAATGTTGCAAGGATTGTCGCAGATAGTTGTTGTTGCGTCATTTTTTGTGCAATTATTATATCATGTTATTGCTTTCTTGTAAAGGAATAAGTTTATGATACAACCGGCCAGGTTTCTTAAATGTATCATAAACTAGATGGGAAAGGATGGGAAAAGATGGGAAAAGATGGGAAAGTTTAAGTATAACGGTGTGTCGTTATACTACGATAAACCGTACAGGCAAAAAGAAAACCCGCCAATTTCTGACGTTGTTTCGTCAAAAATCAGCGGGTAATCTTGGCAGGGGTAGAAGGATTCGAACCCTCGGCACGCGGTTTTGGAGACCGCTGCTCTACCAACTGAGCTATGCCCCTACGTAAAAGACCCACAGTTTATAAGCTGTGGGTCTTGCGCTGGAGCTGATATCCAGATTTGAACTGGAGACCTCATCCTTACCAAGGATGCGCTCTACCGACTGAGCTATATCAGCAAATGGCGACCCGAATCAGGCTCGAACTGACGACCTCTAGCGTGACAGGCTAGCGTTCTAACCAACTGAACTACCGGGCCAAAACCAGCGGTTGCTTTTGCCTTTGGCGCTTGGCCTTGGCGGCTGCAACGTGTATGATTATAGCCGACGATTCCCGAAATGTCAACAGGTTTTTTGCATTTTTTTGAAAAAAACTTTTTGAATTTCGATTTTTGCCATTATATCGAAAAATTATTTTCAAAATTTCTTGAAAAAATTCTGTTTCACAGCCCCCAAAAGGCCATGTTGTGCTGTCGGCGACCAATTTTTCTTTGAATTTATTTCAAACATTTTTTTGCATTTTTCTCTTTTTTCTGTCTTGCAGAACCACCGCCACTTGTTCGGCGCACAGTATGGCGGCTGCCAGCAAAAGCACCAGCCCGCCTTCCGCCTCGAATTGAAGCAGCGCCATGGGTGCCGCCAGCACCACCATAGCCAATCCTGCCATACAGGGTACACCGGCGGACAGCACCAGCAGTCCGCCTCCCAGGCAGGCAAGCACCCCCGTAAAAGGAAGATACAAAATCAGCCATGGGCAGATGATGGGCAGCCACGTTTCCTGCCCGGATTTTCTCGTCAGGCAGTCTGCGCCAAGAAGGCCCATACCCGTATATAGAATAGATACCTGTACTGGCATGGGTGCCGCCACCGCTGCCGCCGCACAGGTCACCACTGTTTTGCTCACCCCCAGCGCAAGCGTCATCAATTCCCCTGCCGACGGCGTAAACGGGCGGCAAAGCTCCCTGCATCGCTTTTCCGGAAGGATCATCCCCACTGCCGCCCCAAAAAGCAGACAGGCCAATCTCATCACAACCGATGCAAGTCCCATACGCGCCCCCTCCTTTTACATGTCGTTCCATAACAGTATGCCCGGCGGCAAAGGAAAAATAACATTTTGCTTGTATCCTGGCAATGGAACAGATACAATAATAAGCAGAAAAACAAATGAGGTGTTATCTATGGACTTCGAAACCCTGAAAGCCGAATGTCTTGCCTGCCGTCGCTGCAGCCTGTGCGAGACCCGTAAAAACGTCGTGTTCGGGCAAGGAGTGCCCAATGCGGAAGTAATGTTCGTGGGCGAAGGGCCCGGTGCCAATGAAGATGAGCAGGGCCTGCCCTTTGTGGGACGCAGCGGCAAACTGCTGGACAGCTATCTGGAAGCCATCGACTTGGACCGCAACCGCAACATCTTTATTGCCAATATCGTCAAGTGCCGCCCGCCGGAAAACCGCGATCCTCTGCCGGAGGAATCCGCGGCCTGCATGCCCTGGCTGCGCCAGCAGTTCCAGCTGCTGCGCCCGAAAATCGTGGTTTGTCTGGGCCGTGTGGCTGCCCAGCAGATGATCGACAAGAATCTTTCTGTCACCAAGGATCACGGTAAATTCTTTGACAAACAGGGCACGTTGTTCATGGCGACCCTTCATTCCGCCGCGCTGCTGCGCAACCCGCACAACAAACCTCTTGCCTTCGAGGATTTTGCAGCCCTGCGGGACAAGATCAACGAGATCTGCGACCACACTTATTGATTGAACCTTCTGCCGGGCAACCGGCCCGGCCGTTTTTTCACAGATACCGCTCCGACCGCATAACATGGCTCAGAATCTTACCAAAAGGGAGGTTTTGGACCATGCAATGCAAACCTGTACTGGATTTTTTTCTGGGCGCCCTGTCCCCCTCCGGGTTCACGGGCTGGTTTGCCCAAGCCGCAGCCGACCCGCAGATCACCCCATGGCTGATCAAGGCCGGGCCCGGATGCGGCAAGTCCACCCTGATGCACCGCCTGCTGGAGCGGGATGCTGCCCAATGCCGTCGGGACGGCAATTGGATCGAGCGCATCCACTGTTCCAGCGACCCGGACAGCCTGGACGGCGTACGGTTCAGCGATGTGGGCGCTCTGGTGCTGGATGCCACCGCCCCGCATACCCTGGACTGCAAGTTTCCCGATGCCGCCGAGCGGCTGATCCCGCTGTATGACGCGCTGGACCACACCTATCTGGTTCGCCGCCGCAAAGAGATTCTGCAGCTTGGCAAGGAACATGCCCGCCTGATGCAGCTCGCCTCCGCCCACTGGGCGCTGGCCTGCGCCGTGCTGATGCGGCGGCGGGCACTGGTTTCCGACCTGGTGGACGAGAAGAAGCGCAGTGCTTTTACAGCACGGCTGGCCGCCCGCACTATGCCTGTCCGGCGCGGCGCCGTTCCCGGGCAGCAATATCATCGGCTGCTTTCGGCTCCCACACCTCAAGGGCTTACCGTTTACCGCCAGACGGTCCAGCAGCTTGCCTGCCGCACACTGTACGCCATTCATGATCCTTACGGCACCGTATCCGCCCGTATGATGGCACAGCTGGCCGAACACGCCCGGCTGAACGGATACGATGCCTATGTGTGCCACTGTGCCAGCGATCAGCACTGCAAAATCGACCATCTTTTCATTCCCGCTTTGGGGCTGGGCTTTGTCACCAGCAATCCGTGGCATCCCATGGAATTTGCGAAACAAAAAAACATCCATGCCGCCCGCTTTACCGCCGCCCCTGCACCGCTGCAAAGAAGGCTGCTTTCCTACCACAAGAAGCTGGCCTCCGAACTGCTGGAAAAGACCTGTGAAACCCAGGCTGCCGCCAAGACGCTGCACGATGCCCTGGAGCGCTATTATGTGCAGGCTTCTGATTTCAAGGTGGTGGAGCGCATCCAGGCCCGTGTGGAACAGGAATTGTTTGAATCTTCTTGTATAAAGGAGCCGTGACCCTCTGATGTCCGTGTCTCTTCCCAACGATCAGGCACCTTTGGCCGTCGCACTGTCCGTGCGGCGGCTTGTTGAGTTTCTTCTGCGTACCGGCAGCATCGACAGCCGTTTTTCCGGCTTTGACCGTGCCAACGAAGGTGCCCGCATCCATCGCCGTCTGCAGCGGGCCGCCGCCAAGGAGCACGAAGACTATAAAGCCGAAGTGGCATTGCGGCAGGAGTATACGTGCGACGGCATCACCTATACCCTGGAAGGCCGGGCAGACGGTATCTATACCCGGGAGGACGGTGTAGTGATCGAGGAGATCAAATCCACTACCCTGCCCGTATCGGAGATCACCGAAGAGCACGCCCCCGAGCACTGGGCCCAGGGGCTGGTTTATGCTGCCATTTTCGCTTTACAGAACAATCTTGAGCAGGTCACCGTACTGCTGACCTACTTTCAGGTAGATGAGGAAGTCGTCATCCGGTTTGAGCGCACCAAAACGGCCGCCGAACTGCAGGAGATGGTGCAGAACCTGCTGCACCGTTATGCCCCCTGGGCGCGTCTGGCAGCCGACTGGCAGGCGAAAAGCCGGGCCGCATTGAAGGAACTGGCTTTTCCCTTTGAAAATTATCGGCCCGGGCAGCGGGCCATGGTAACCCAGGTCTACAACACCTGCATGGAAGGCGGGCAGCTTTTATGTCAGGCTCCCACCGGCATCGGCAAAACCATGAGCGTGCTTTTCCCTGCCCTGAAAGCCCTGGGCAATGGTGTCGGCGGACCGGTGTTTTACCTTACCGCCCGGGGCACCACCCGCACAGCGGCAGAATCTGCCCTGGATCTGCTGCGGGCAAGCACTCCGGGTCTGCCGCTTCGCAGTGTGACCCTTACCGCCAAAGACAAGATATGCCTGTGCGAAACACGGGAATGTACCCCTGAAGCCTGCCCTTATGCCAACGGCTATTTTGACCGGATCAAGGATGCTTTGTGGGATGCCTTGCAGGACCCTACCGGTGCACTGAATGCCGCTCTGCTGCAGGAATACGCCCGCAAGCACAAGGTCTGCCCTTTTGAGCTGGGGTTGGATCTTTCCTTGTGGAGCGACGTCATCATCGGGGACTACAACTATCTGTTCGACCCGGTGGTGCGGCTGCAGCGCTTTTTTGAAAGCCGGGGCGACTACCTGTTTTTGATTGACGAAGCCCACAATCTCCCAGACCGCGCCCGGGAAATGCACAGCGCGGCGCTGGAGAAGGCCACATTCTATCAGGCAAAGAAAGCCCTGGGCAAAGGGAAAAGCTCGCTGAAAACGGCTCTGGGCAAGGTCAACGATCATTTTATCGAGTGGCGGCACCGCTGTGAGGAGGCTGCCGGCCAGGATACCCGGTTCGGGCAGACCTTCTTTCAGGCATCCCGGGATGAGAGCTTTGACCGGCTTTTGAACCGCCTGTGTGAACAGCTGGAAATCTGGCTGGACGATCACCGGGAAACGGATGAGCTGCACACCCAGATGCTGGAGCTGTATTTTAGCGCCAGGGACTGGCTGCGGGTGGCGGATACCTTTGACGAGCATTTTGTGCTGCAGATCAGTGCCTATGGCTCCCAGGTCCGGGCAGCCATGCTCTGCCTGGACCCCAGTGCATTTCTGGCGGCCGATTTTACCCTGGGCCGCAGTGCGGTGTTGTTCAGTGCCACTCTGGCTCCGGCGACCTATTACAAGGATCTTTGCGGCCTTCCGGAAGCACGGGCCGTGGCCTTGCGCAGTCCCTTCCCGCAGGAAAATATGGCCCTGCTCTGCGCCCAGAGCGTAAGCACCCGATACCGGGACCGGGATGCCAGTATTCCCCGCATTGCGGCGTATCTGGCGGCCATGACAGCGGCCAGAACCGGCAACTATCTTGCGTTCTTCCCCAGTTATGCCTACATGGACAAGGTCTATGAGAGTTTCCGGGAACAGTACCCCGACCTGGATGTCTGCCGCCAGGAAAGCGCGATGGATGAAACACAGCGCGCCGCTTTTCTGGAGCAGTTTGTGCCCTCCCCCAAGAAAAGCCTTCTTGGGTTTGCGGTATTGGGCGGCGTGTTCGGAGAAGGCGTAGACCTGGCCGGGGACCGGCTGATCGGTGTAGCGGTGGTGGGTCCGGGTCTGCCCCAGGTCAGCGCCCGGCAGGAACAGCTGCGGGATCATTTTGAGCAGACCCGCGGCTGCGGTTTTGATTACGCCTACCGCTTCCCCGGTATGAACAAGGTCCTGCAGGCTGCCGGACGTCTGATCCGCACTCCCGCGGACCGGGGCGTGGTGCTTTTGTTTGACAGCCGCTTCATCACGCCGGACTATCTGCGCCTGATGCCGCCTCACTGGTCCCATCTGCGCACAGTTTACACCGAGCAGTCCCTGCGGGACGCCCTGGAGGCTTTTTGGCAGGCCACGAAGGAACTTTCCCCATAAACGGCAAAAGCCGCACAGACGCCCTCTGCGGGGCCTGTGCGGCTTTTTTGTTTTTTTCAGGGGAGTTATTCTTCCGTTTTCTGCATTCGCAAAAGACTGTACGGCATCAGCGGGGTCTCACAAGGAATGGTGTAGCGCATCAAGGGGTGCGGCGTAGCCTCCACCTGCTCCCCTTCCTCGTTTTTGATCCAGGCGGGGGTCAGAGGAATCACCGTGCCGTCCGGCTGCAGCACTTCCAGTGTATCGCCCTGGCAGAATTTGCTGCGCTGGGTACAGGAAGCCACACCGTTTTCCCAGCTGTCCACCGTGCCCACGAAATCCCAGTCCCGTACATAACTGTGGCTGGGCGTCTGCAGCGCCTGTTCCTTGCCGAAATAGAATCCCGGCGAGTAATGGCGGTGGCTTGTACGGTTCAGTTCTTCGATGACCGAATCCGGCAGAGTGAAGTTATCGTTGCGAGGATCGGCCAGATAAGTATCCAGTGCGCGTCGATACGCGCTGGTCACCGACGCCACATAGTAGAAGGTCTTTGCGCGTCCCTCAATTTTCAGGCTGTCCACGCCCGCCTTGCAGATCAGGTCGATAAAGGGCGCGGTACACAGATCGTTGGCGTTGAGGATGTAGCTGCCATCCTCGTTCTCCCCGATTTCCATATACTGCCCGGGACGCCGCTCTTCCACCAGGTAGTATTTCCAGCGGCAGGGCTGGGCACATTCGCCCCGGTTGCCGCTGCGCCCGGCCATGTAGCTGGACAGCAGGCACCGACCGGATACGCTTATGCACATGGCGCCATGGACAAAGGCTTCCAGTTCCAGCTCAGGTGGTGTGTTGTCCCGGATGATGGCAATATCAGTCAGGCTCAGTTCCCGGGCCAGCACCACCCGCTTGGCACCCATGTGGTAAGCCTGGGTGGCAGCGGCATAGTTGGCGATGCCCGCCTGGGTGGAGAAGTGTACCTCCACACCCGGGGCGTGCTTCCGGGCCAGCGCCAGCACACCCAGGTCCGCAATGATGAAGGCGTCCACACCGGCGTCGGCGGCGTCCTTCATAGCCTGGGGCAGGCGGTCCAGCTCTTCGTTGGTGGGCAGAGTGTTCAGGGTCAGATAGACCCTGCGGCCGCGGGCATGGGCAAAGATGCAGCCCTCCCGCAGTTCGTCAATGGTCAGATTGGGCGGCGCGGCGCGCATGCCGAACTGCGGCAGCGCGCAGTAAACGGCATCCGCCCCATAGAGCACCGCATATTTCAGGGTTTCCAGGCTGCCCGCCGGGGACAGCAGTTCGGGCTGTGAAAGCATGTGGATTTCCTTTCCTTGGCAAGCAGCCGATCAGGCCCAGCCTGCTTTGACGCAGTTCTGGTAATGTTCATCCGCGGTCTTGGCATAGAAATACTGGCCCGCGTACTCGGTATCCGGATGACCGGTGACAAAGAAGTAATAGCCTTCGGCCATGAATTCCTCATCCGGGTTCAGCGCAGCCTCGATGGCATCGATACCGGGGTTGGAGATGGCACCCGCCGGCAGTCCGCTGATGCGATAGGTGTCATAAGCATTCAGGACATCTTCGGCAATTTCACCGGCCTGGGGCCATCCCATATACTCCGCCATGGGCGAGTTCCAGAGGTAGTTGTTGTCGCCGTCATTCATAATATAACTGCTGGCGTTGGATTCCAGCTTGTGCTCCGCCCACAGGGGATCATCCGATTCCAGGCGGTTGTGGAAGCAGGCACTGACCTTGGCATCCTCCGCATCCAGACCCGCTTCTTCCTGGATGAAGGAAGCCAGGATCACCACTTCGTCCAGGGTCGTCCCCTTTTCCTCAATGGTGGCCATAAGGCCGGAGGTCTTGGTGTCGAATTCACCGTACAACCGGTCCACGATGTCATACACACTGGCATCGGAATAGAATTCATACGTGTCCGGGAAGAGATAGCCTTCGCACTTGAGCAGACGGCCCTCATTGTCCGGGATCTGGTTCCAGAATTCATACTGACTGAAATCGGAACCGTCCTTGCCTTCGGCACAGTTGAGGAAGGTTTCCACGCTGTCCACCAGACCCTGGTCCACAAAGATCTGCGCAACGCCGACAGCGGTGGTCCCTTCGGGAATGGTCACCCGCACCGTTTCACGGAACACCTTCTGTTCCGAAAGGGTAGTGATGATGTCGTTATAGGACATGCCGGCATGTACCTGGAAATCGCCGTACTGCAGCCCGCCGGCGCGGCCGCTGTACTTGGTGTAGAGCTTGAACAGCCAGTCATACTGAATGACGCCGTTGTCCTTGAGGACCGTGGCAATCTCGGATACGGAGGCCCCCTGTTCAACAGTGACGGTCACTTCCTGCCCCACAGAGCCGTGGCCGTCCACCTCGCTGTAAAACTGCATCATATTCCAGCCGGCTACGCCGATGAGTGCCAGAATTACCAGCACCACCACCAGCCCCACAGGGAAGCGGCGCTTTTTAGCCGGGGCTTCGTCCTCTTCCGGCTCCTCAAAGTCGTTGTCCTGGGTCACATCATAGGCACGGCGCCGGGGCTGTTCCGGCACGGGAGCGCTGCGCTGCGGCTGCTTTTCTGGTTCCTTCGGAGAAGAAGGAGTCTCCGGTCCACGATTGATTTTCATCTTATACTCCTTTTCGCCCGCCCTTTCTGCGGCCAGGCATTTTTTACAGGGCCACGCTTTACTGCAGCAGCCGGAAATACACGTCTGTGATGGGGAACGGCTCATTCAAGAAGCGAATCATACCATATCCGCATCGTTTGCCCGCCCCCAAATAGAGAGTCTGGTTTTCGGCCAGCAGGATGCTGGCATACTCGGCGCCGGTCTTTTCCCGGGCTGCCTGGAGCAGCACATCGGCGCAATGGTCATTGTCCGCCTGCAGCTCCATCACCTGCAATACATCGCCTTGCTGGCAGAACATGCCATATCCACGCTGGTTGGAGACAATGGTCATCCCTTTGCGGTACAGCCGGGTGACCATCTCGGTGACGGTGGTATCCGGCAGACTGATACAGGCAGGCTGATACCGCTGTCGGGCATCGATCAGACGCCGCACCGTCAGGTTATCGAATTCCGCAACAGCCCGCAGATTGCGCTCAATGGGTTTGCGCACCACCCGCAGGGGAAAAGCGTTTTTGAATTCCAGTTTTTTCAAGCTTTGACTGACCCGGGGCGATTCCGGCACCGTGACGGCAAAATCATATCCGCCGGCAGCATAAGCCCGCAGGCAGGTGTCCAGCAGGCGGTTCATCAGCCCTCGCCCCTGCAGTTCGGGGCGGGTCAGCATACCGCTGAACCAGACACCGCGGCGGTGTCCGCATTCCACCGGCACCGCACCCAGCAGCGCCGCGGGGATGCCGGGTTCACCTTCCGCTCCGGCTCTCTCCAAAACCAGTACATTGTCCAGCCCGGCAATATTCTGCAGCCACGACCGGGCTTCTTCCAGATCAGTGCCAAAGGCCTGCGCCCGCAGCTGTGCCAGTGTCTCCACATCCTGCGGGGTGGCCTTGCGCAAAACAGCGGCCATTCGGTGCGCCCCCTTTCCTGCCGGCTGTGCCGTTACAGTACGTCAACCAGTTTGGAAAGGACCTCGGCGTGGATGTCCTCCACGCTGCGCATGGTCTTGACGCCGTTTTCTTCCTTGGTGCAGACAATACGCCGCCATCCCAGCTTGCGGGCACAGTATTCGGCGGCAGCGCGGGACCGGGCGAGATACTCGGCATCCTTTTCCTGAATATCCATCTTGGTCTGGTCGCCGTGGTAGCGCTCGGTCATCAGTTTCTGGGAAACATCCACATCCACCGAGAGATACACCACCGCGTCCGGGGTGGGGATGCCCATCTTCTTATATTCAAAGTCAAACAGCCATTCCAGGAAGCCGTCCCAGTGCATGGGCGGCAGCTTGGAGCACTGATGCACCGCATTACTGGTGGTGTAGCGGTCGGAAACCACCAGTCCACCCCGGCGGTAGTAGTCTCCCCAGTTGGTCTTGTAGCTGGCAAAACGGTCCACCGCGTAGAAGGTGGAGGAAGCATAGGCGTTCACGTCGTCGGGTTTCTGACCGAACTGACCGGACAGATACATCTTGACCAGCGCCGAAGAATCGCTTTCATAATCCGGAAAGGTGATCTGACGCAGGTCCCGGCCCTGTTGGCGAAGGGTTTCACACAGCAGCTGGGTCTGAGTTCCCTTGCCGGAACCGTCCAGGCCTTCAAAAATGATCAGCTTACCCATTGTCGAGCACCTTCTCTTTCATCTCGGAATATTTCTGCCGCACCTGTGCCTGCCGGCCGCAGCACATGCGCCCTTCCGGGCAAGGGCCGGTCAGGCAGCGCGGACCCGCCGCCGCAAAGATATGAGGCGCCAAGGGCAGCACCAGTTCCAGCATACGGTCGGCCACGGCGCGGATCTCCCACTGGGCCCGCTCGCAGCAGCGCAGCTGAAAGAAGTTGATCAGGCTGCGGCAGTTCATGGTCATTACCATTTTGGTCTCACAGGCGTTGGGCAATACAAACCGGGCATCCTCGTTGGCTTTTTTGGATGCTTTGGCACGGGCGGACTTTTCATCCAGTCCCTGGGCCATGAACTCTTTGGTGTGTGCATCCTCCAGCGTCTGGACCAGGTCCAGATACCGGCGGGCATCCTCGTTCATGGATTCGATGAACTTGGCTTTTGCTTCGGGAATGGCATCGATTTCCGGCGGAATCACATAACGGAAATCTTCCAGGCGTACATACCGCTGGCTCTGCACGCTGAAAGAAGCAATGCGGTGCCGGGTGACCTGGGCCAGGAAAGTGCGGCTGACCCCCTCGATACCGAAGGTGAAAGAAGCGTGTTCGATGGGGCTGGCATGGCCCACATCGTTCAGCCGCTGCAGAAAAGCCGCGGTCTTGTCCGGCGTAAGGCCGTCCAGCAGAGTTTCAATGTGTGCGTCGGAATAGCACAGTTTGGCCGCAGCGGCCACTGTTTTTTCCGGGTCATTGGTATGGGCGATCAAATTGACCAGCATGGTATATCCCCCCGTTTATTCCTTGGTAAGTTTGGTCAGCGGCGCATAGTTGGCCATGGTTTTCTTGACGCCTACGCGGTCGAACTGGATCTCCACAATGCAGTCTCCCGCCACCGGCGTAACTTTAATGACTTTGCCGCGCCCGAACACCTTGTGATCCACAAAGTCCCCGGGTGCAAATCCGGCAGCCTTTTTCTGCGGTGCAGATTCCTGCCCGCCCAGCAGCGAGGAGGAACCGGCCCCCGCCGGTGCGGCACTGCGGGAAGAACCGTACCCCGCACCGAACCCACCGGTGGATGGGGTGCGGTGACCGATGCCGCTGGGGCTTTCATGACCGCCTGAAGCGGCAAACCCGCTGCGGAAACCGCCGGTGGAACCGTACCGGCTGCCGAAGCCGCCGTTGTACTCGCTGTTGAGGTAACCGCGGGAAGCACCGGAATAGCCGCTGCGCCCGCCGGGCACGTTGCTGGAATAGGTTCCGTATCCGGCGCCGAAACCGCCGCCCGCCGAAATTTCGGGGCTCTGGGTTTCTTCCAGCAGGTCGGGATCGATCTCGCCCAGGAAGTAGGACGGCGGATTGCGGCGGGTCTGGCCGAAGATCATACGGCTGCGGGAAGAGGAAAGATACAGTTCTTTCTTGGCACGGGTGATACCCACATAGCACAAGCGGCGTTCCTCTTCCATATCCTCTTCATTGTAACGGGCCAGGTCACCGGGGAACACCCCGTCCTCCATGCCGATGATGAATACATACGGGAATTCCAGGCCCTTGGCGCTGTGCAGAGTCATCAAGGTAACGGAATCGGCGTCCTCGTCGTAGGAATCAATGTCCGCAATCAGGGCCACTTCCTCCAAAAAGCCGGAGAGGGTGGCGTCCTCGCCGTTCTGGTCGGCGTAGGTCTTGACCGAGTTGACCAGCTGGCCCAAGTTTTCCAGGCGGGTCTCCCCTTCCTCTTTCTGGGCCTTGAGCATGGCCTCGTATCCGGTCTTGCGGATGACCTCGCCCACAAACTCATCCAGAGGCAGAGTCACGACCAGGTCGCACAGAGTGCGGTACATATCATAGAACGCATTCAGTGCCGAAGCCGCCCGGGCCAGCGCCGGGTAGGTGGAGGCTTCGGAGATGATCTCCAGCATGGGGACACCGCGGGAAGCTGCCAGTTCGGCAATCTTGTCCACGGTAGTGGCGCCGATCTTGCGGGCGGGCTCGTTGATGATGCGCCGCAGGCGCACATCGTCCCGGGGGTTGACAACAATGGCCAGGTAAGAGTTGATATCCTTGACTTCCTTGCGGTCAAAGAAGCGCTGACCGCCCACGATGCGGTACGGAATACCTGCACGGGCGAAATATGCTTCCACGGGGCTGGACTGGGCGTTCATGCGGTAGAGGACCGCATGGTCCCGCAGGCTGGCCCCTGCCCGCAGGTTCTGGCCGATGATGTCGGCGATATGGCTGGCTTCGTCCTGTTCGCTGGCGGCAGTGTAATGCTGCACCTTGGCGCCGGTACCGTTTTCCGTCCACAGGGTCTTGCCTTTGCGGCCGTTGTTGTTCTTGATGACGCTGTTGGCGGCGTTCAGGATATTAGAGGTAGAACGGTAGTTCTGTTCCAGGCGGATGGTTTTGGCGCCGGTGAAGACCTGCTCAAAGTTGAGGATGTTCTCAATGGTGGCGCCGCGGAACTTGTAGATGGACTGGTCGTCATCGCCCACCACGCAGACGTTGTTGGTGCCGCCCGCCAGCAGACGAACCAGGTGGAACTGGGCCACGCTGGTATCCTGGTATTCGTCCACCACGATGTAGCGGAACTTGTTCTGGTAGTATTCCCGGGCTTCGGCATCCTTCTTCAGCATCTGAACGGTGTGGAAGATCAGGTCGTCAAAGTCCATGGCACCGGCGGTCTTGAGCCGTTCGGCATAGGCGGTGTAGATTTTGCTGACCAGCATGGCCTTGGTATCCTTGGGCGGCTCGGAAGCCACGTCCTTGGCCGAAAGCAGCTTGTCTTTGAAAGAGCTGATACGGGAGATCGCCTGTTTGGGGGGCAGGAACTTGTCGTCGATCATCAGTTCCTTATAAATCTGTTTGATGACCCGCTGCTGGTCGTCGGAATCATAGATGGTAAAGCTGGTGGGAAACCCGATGCGCTCGGCGTCACGGCGCAAAATACGCACACAGGCCGAGTGGAAGGTGGAGGCAAACACATCGCTGCCCACCGTCTCTCCCAGCATGGCTTTCAGACGGTCTTTCAGTTCCCCGGCCGCCTTGTTGGTGAAGGTGATGGCCAGCACGTTCCAGGGGCGGGCCGGTTCCACCGCCAGCAGCTTGGCCTGCTCGGCAGAAGGATTGCGTCCGCTTTCCATGGTGGCTTTCAGGTAATCAATGTCCTGCTGGGTGACGGGACGGCAGACATGTTTGCTGCCGTGGGCCCGGCCGAACCGAATGATGTTGGCAATACGGTTGACCAGTACGGTGGTCTTGCCGGAACCGGCGCCCGCCAGGATCAGCAGCGGGCCTTCGGTGGTAAACACCGCCTGGCGCTGCACCGGGTTCAGGCGGGTAAAGCAGGACTCGATATACCGGTCCCGCAATTGAAGATATTCATTCAAAATAGCGTCAGGCATAAACTGTTTCTTCCTTTAGCTCCTGCATTCTCTGTAAAACGGCAAAATATCTGATTGTTTAGTATAACACAAATCCTCACCCATGGAAAGGGTCACGGGGTCCCACCAGGCGGCTTTTCCATACCTTGGGGGTTGCATCCCGGAAACCGGCGGTCAGGTATTTGCCCATGGACAGGCTGGCCGCAGTGCCGCGGGCCACGCAGTTCAGCGGGTCGGGCGCAATGGCCACATCCACATGCAGTTCCCCGGCCAGATACCCGGCCAGTCCCCGCAGCATGGACCCGCCGCCGGTGAGCAGAATGCCGGTTTTGCCCACATCGCCCGCCAGTTCCGGCGGGGTGCTTTGCAGCACATTGTGGGCTGCTGCGGCGATGCGCCCGGCCAGTTCCCGCACCGGTGCGTACAGATCGCGGGTGTAGATCAGGCGGCGGGCGGGAAGATTGGTCTCCCAGGAATGGCCGCGCACTTCCATCAAGCCCTCAAACTCACTCTGAGAGCAGCAGGCCACCTGCTTTTTCAGCGCTTCGGCAGTGAGCGGACCGATGGCAATGCTGTATTTTTCCTGAATATACTGGGCGATGCAGTTATCGAAAGCGTTGCCCGCCACTGGAAGGCTGGCGGCACGCACCCGGCCGCCCATGCTGATGACCGCAATATCGGTGGAGCCGCCGCCGATGTCAATGACCATGCATCCACGGGGGGTACGGATGTCCAGTCCTGCCCCCAGGGCGGCCGCCACCGGTTCATCCACCAGATAGACCTGCTTGGCCCCCGCCGCCATGACCGATTCCACCACAGCGTCGGCTTCGATGCCGGTGATGGCCGCCGGCACGCACACCGCCACACGGGGACGGATGATTCGCGAGGGACAGACCTGGTTGATAAACCGCACGATCAGTTCATTGGTCATGCGATGGTCCTGGATGACACCGTCCCGCAGCGGGCGCACAATGTCGATATACCGGGGGGCGCGCCCCACCATGCGCAGGGCGTCCTCCCCCACCGCGATCACCGTGTTGGAACGGGTGTCCACTGCGCCGATGCTAGGCTGGCGGAAGATCACCCCCTGCCGTTCGGTGGCTATGATGATGGAACTGGTGCCAAGATCGATACCAATATCGTATTGCTTCATTTGCTTTGTTTCTCCTGCGCCCGCTTCTCTTTCGGCAGGCGTTTTTCCGGGGGTAATTCTTCATTGGCGGCCACGCTGACCGCAAACACCGAGACCGCACCGCCCTGTAAAAGGGCCAGCGCACAGGCCGAGACCGTTGCCCCGGTGGTGATGATGTCGTCCACCAACAGTATCCGCTGCCCCGAAAGGTCGGTGCCGGGGCGGCAGGCATAGGCATCCTTTGTGTTGCGCAGACGTTCAGCCAGGTCCAGGTCTTTCTGGGGCTGCATCTGCCGCGTTGTGCGCAGCGGGTCAGCCGCGGGGATGCCCAGCACACGGGACAGGCGCTTGGCCAGCAAGCCCGGCAGCAGTCCCGTGCCCCGGCGGCGGGGCGGCACCGGCACGATCAATGTGTACGGCGTCAAACCGCCGGGCGCCGTATAGGCCGGACGTCCCGCCGGGTGCGCAGCGGCTTCGGCGCCAAATACCCGCACCGCCACCAAGTCGGCCAGTTCCCGGGCATACCAGGGATTGCCATGGCTTTTGCAGAGCAAGATGGAGTGGCGCACCGTGTCGGCATAATAAAAGGCGCTGGCTGCACCGCTCAGGGCGTAAAAATCATGTTCGGTTTCCGGCAAGCGGGGCGGTTCATGGGCAAGACGATCGGCTTCCGGCAGACAGGCCGGGCACAGACAACCGTCTGCGGCATCCGGCGGCAGCAGCTTGCCGCAAAAAGGGCATCGCCGCGGCCAGATCAGCGCGGCCAGGCGCTCCGGCAGGGCGTTCACGGTTTGTGGCTGACGGTATCTGCCAGCAGATAGCGCAGACCGCTGTACCGCAGGTTCTGTCGCACATTTTCAGTCATAGCCTGGACCGTGCGCCCCATACCGGTGATGATACACAGCTTGCGGGCACGGGTAACGCCGGTATATAAAAGGTTGCGGTAACACAGCCTGGCAGGCACATCCGCCGCCGGGATGATCACCGCGGGAAATTCCGAGCCCTGGCTTTTATGGATGGTCACCGCATAGGCGGGTTCCAGTTCGGCCAGCTGGTCGGCGCCATAGATATACTTGCGGTCGTCCATCATCACGGTAACGCTGCGGGCGGACGGGTCCACCTCGGTGATGATGCCCAGGTCTCCGTTATAAGCCCCCACACCGGCTTCGGCGCCGGACCGCTCAAAGGGAATGTCGTAGTCGTTTTTGATCTGCATGACCTTGTCCCCTTTTCGCAGTACCCGGCCGCTCTGTTCCCAGGCGATCTGGGGCTTGTCCGGCGCGGGCGGATTGAGCACCGCCTGCAGTCGCCGGTTCAGCTCGATGCTGCCGGTGGGGCCCACTTTGGTGGGACACAACACCTGAATATCCCGTATGGGGTCAAATCCATAGGTCCGGGGCAGCCGGGTGGATACCAGGTCGCACACCAGCCGCTGGCAGGCCGGACCGAAGGATTCGATCATGAAAAAGTCGTCATTCCGCCCGCCAGACCGGGGTGCCTCCCCTTTGACGATACGGTGGGCGTTCTGCACGATCAGACTTTTCTGCGCCTGGCGGAAGATCTCGGTCAGGCGAACGGTGGGCAGAATGCCTGCCCGCAGAATCTCGCTTAAAATATTGCCCGGCCCCACGCTGGGCAGCTGGTCGGCGTCGCCCACCATAATGATGCGGCAATGGGGTCTTGCCGCCGCCAGCAACGCCTGGAACAGCTTGACGTCCACCATACTCATCTCGTCCAGAATGATGACGTCAAAGGGAAGAAGATTCTTTTCATTGTGGATGAACCGCACCGTGCCGGTGGAATAATCCACTTCCAGCAGCCGGTGGATGGTGGAAGCACTGTGCCCGGTGAGTTCGCTCAATCGCTTGGCTGCACGGCCGGTGGGGGCACACAATGCCACCCGGTCATACAGGCCCTCATACAGGGTCAGAATGGCGTTGACGGTGGTTGTTTTGCCGGTACCGGGACCGCCTGTCAGCACCATGACCCGGCTGGACAACGCCATGCGGATGGCTTCTTTCTGCAATGGTGCATAGGAAAACCCCTGGGCCAGTTCCAGCACCCGGATGTCGTTTTCCAGGGTGGGCGGCACTTCGGTGGGGAAGGTGGAGATTTCCCCCAGGCGAGCGGCGATGTCCTCCTCGGCACTGAGCAGATCGGGCAGATAGATGTACTCGATGCCCTCGAAGGTGCGGGCGCGCATCTCCTCGGTCCGGAGCAGTTCCTCCAGGGTCTGTTCCACACGTTCGGGTTCCTGGCGGAGGAAACGGGCCGTAGCGTCGGTCAGCTTGGCCCGGGGCAGGCAGGTGTGGCCGTTGCCTGCATTGTGGCGCAGGGTATACAGAAGTCCTGCCGCCACCCGCAAACTGCTGTCCGCGCCCACCTGCAGCGTGTTGGCAATCACATCCACCTGACTGAATTTCAGGTTCAGCGGTTCCCCGCAGAGCATATAGGGATTGTTGTTCAGCGCCTCCACCGTATGGGGACCGAATGCGCGGTAGGCGGTGACGGCGCTCTGGGCCGAAAGGCCGAACCGGGCCATCCAGGCTATGACCTCCCGCACCCCGTACAGGCGGCGGAATTCATTGGAAATGGCAGCGGCTTTCTGGGGGGTGATTCCCTTAAGCTCGCAAAGGCGGTCGGGTTCCTCCGCGATAACCGTCAGGGTATCGGCCCCGAATTTTGCCACGATCTTTTTGGCAGTGGAAGAGCCGATATAAGGCAGCACGCCGCTGGCCAGGTAGCTCTGGATGGCAGCGGTATCCTGGGGCAGAGCTGCCTCACAGGTCTCGGCACGGAACTGTTCGCCGTAGCTGGGGTGGTTGGTCATCTGGCCGTATACCACCACCGACATGCCGTTGTCGATGCTGCCCACATTGCCGGAAACGACCACGTCGGTACCGCCGGCGTTCACTTCAAACACCGCATAGCCGGTCTCCTGATTTTCAAAGATCACATGTTCCACAACGCCTTCCAGCTTGAGCAGTTCTCCCTGCATGGTCGCTTCCTCCTTTCCGCCTCGGTTTTTGGGCAGAATCACCCAATATACTTCTATATTATAGCCAATCCGCCCTTATTTGGCAATGCCGTTGACAGCTCCCCCGCTTTTGGATATAGTATTAGTCTGCGCCACAGTTTGGCGCTGTATCGTTTTTCGGCAGCGGAAAGGCAGGCCCATCATGAAGATCAGCATTATCGGTTACAGCGGCAGCGGCAAATCCACATTGGCGGCAGCGCTGGGGAGGGCATACAGTGTGCCGGTATTGCACCTGGACCGGGTCCAGTTTGCCCCCGGCTGGGTGGAACGTCCCCGGGAGGATAAACTGGCGGAGGTGCAGGCGTTTCTGGATACCCATGACAGCTGGGTCATAGATGGAAACTACACCAATCTGTGGTACGCCCGCCGCCTGGAGGAATCGGACAAGATCATCTTTATGGATTTCGGGCGGTGGACCTGTCTTTATCGGGTGGTTCTCCGCTTCGCGCGGTATCACGGCCAGACCCGGGACTCCATGGGAGAAGGCTGCCCGGAAAAAATCGACGCCGAATTTCTGCGCTGGGTTCTGTTTGGCGGGCGCACGGCGGAAAAGGTCAGCGAATATGAAACCTTGTGCCGGGAACGGTCCGGCAAAGTAATCCGCATCCGCAACCAACGGCAGCTGGATGCCTTTTACCGTGAACAAGGGCTTCCCCGCACATAAAAACCGGCCTCTGCTTCCCGCTTCGGGACGGCAGAGGCCGGTTGTTTTGTTGGTTACAGGATGATTTCCATGCCGGTCTTTTGGGTCCGGAACCCACAGGACTCATAAAACCGCTGGGCGCTTTCATTGCCGTACCAGACGTTCAGCGTCACATTATAGCAGCCGTGTTCCCTGGCATAAGCCAGCACCGCCTCATACAAGGCACGGCCAATGTGCTGCCCGCGGCAGGTTTCATCCACACACAGATCATCAATGTACAGCGTCTTGATGGCGGTCAGGATGGTGTCATCCAGATGCTGCTGGAAAATGCAGAACGCATACCCCAACAGATAGTCGTTCTCGTCCACGGCCACCAGAATGGGGCGTGCATCGTCCGCGATGATGGCGGCCAGCTGTTCATTGGTATACTTGCGCCCGCCATTGCGGAACAGGTCCGGGCGGATGTTATGGTGGACCAGCTCCACCTGCATCAGCAGTTCATTGATGCGCGGCATGTCACGGGTTTCGGCCCGACGGATTTTCATAGTTTATGCCCTTCCCTTCTTGAATGGAATCATGATTCATACATGTATAATTATACGCAACAGTCATAAATTTTGCAAGGAAGGTATTCCGGTGAACACTAAGATCCCGGCCCACCGGGCTCCTTTTCTGGAGTATCCGGCAGGCCGGGACTTTACATTTTATACAGAGGTTTGGATTACAGCGCCGCAACAGCCGCTTTCAGGGCATCCACACGGTCGGTATTTTCCCACTTGACGCCCAGGTCTTCCCGGCCCATATGGCCGTAAGCAGCCAGAGGACGATAGATGGGCTTGCGCAGGTCCAGATCACGGATGATGGCCGCGGGGCGCAGGTCGAACACCTTCTCCACCGCTGCTTCCAGCTTGGCGTCCTCCACAACGCCGGTGCCGAAGGTATCCACCAGGATGGAGACCGGCTCCGCCACACCGATGGCATAGGCCAGCTGAACTTCGCACTTGTCGGCCAGACCGGCAGCCACCAGGTTCTTGGCGACCCAGCGGGCAGCATACGCGGCGGAACGGTCCACCTTGGAGGGGTCCTTGCCGCTGAACGCGCCGCCGCCGTGGCGGGCATAGCCGCCGTAGGTGTCCACGATGATCTTACGGCCGGTCAGACCGCTGTCACCCTGGGGACCGCCCACCACAAAACGGCCGGTGGGGTTGATGAAGTACTTGGTGTTTTCGTCCAGCAGGTCGGCCGGAATGGTGGCCTTGATGACCTGTTCCATGATGTCGGCATGGAGCTGTTCCTGGGTAACTTCCGGGCTGTGCTGGCTGGAGATGACCACCGTATCCACGCGGGCGGGCTTGCCGTCCACATACTCGATGGTGACCTGGCTCTTGCCGTCCGGACGCAGATAACCCATGGTGCCGTTCTTGCGCACTTCGGTCAGGCGCTTGGCCAGCTTGTGGGCCAGCGAGATAGGCAGGGGCATCAGTTCGGGGGTTTCGTTGCAGGCATAGCCGAACATCATCCCCTGGTCGCCGGCACCGGCCACCTCGTCGTTGGTGCCCAGGGCAATATCCGGGCTCTGACCGTCGATGCTGGTCAGCACGCCGCAGGTATCGCAGTCAAAGCCGTACTTGGCACGGTCATAACCGATTTCCTTGACGACTTCGCGGGCAATGCCAGGAATGTCCACATAGCAGCTGGTGGTGATCTCGCCCATGATATGGACAAGACCGGTGGTGCAGGTGGTTTCACAGGCAACGCGGGCGTCGGGGTCCTGGCTCAGGATAGCATCGAGCACGGCGTCGGAAATCTGATCGCAGATTTTGTCGGGATGCCCTTCGGTGACGGATTCGGACGTAAACAGAAATTTGGACATGAAAAGCTGCCTCCTTGGGTAAAAAAGATTTGCGGGTCAGAAAGGCAACTTGACGAAAACCATGCTGCGCTCCCGCCGGGGCAAAACGCAAACAAAAGCGCGTTTCCCACACACGGCGGGAAACGCGCGCAAACGCTTATCTTCCGGTTTCCCGCAGGAATTGGCACCTTACGCCATGCGCAGGTTGCCGGGCTTCACAGGGCCTGTTCCCTCAGCCACTCTTGATAAGTCACCTTATTCTGATGTCGAAATGTATCATAGCATACCGCTTGGAATTTGTCAACGCATATCCGACAGATTTTGTACATCTGTCTTTTTGGGGGTCAGCGATGGCCATGCAGGATGGGAGAAAGAGGCTTGTAGATCAGGAAGCAGATCACCGCGTCCAGAACACCCTTCACAAAGGTAAAGGGCATGTTGAACATCACCAGGCAGAAAAGCAGGCTGTCGGCATTGGGGTTCAGTTCCTGATAGGCCCCCAGGATCAGGTCCATACCGCCGAACATCTGGGCATACACCGGGTAGGTGATGAAATAGTTCACCGGTACGCTGACCAGAGCCATGATCACCGCGCCCACCAGCGCGCCCAGTGCCGCGGTCTTGCGGTTCTTGCGGTACTTGTAGATCAGACCGGCGGAAGCGGTGAAAGCGGCGCCCAGCAGGAAGTTGCACACTTCCCCGATGCCTCCGGTGGAACCGTGGAAGATGGCGGCCAGAATGTTCTTGACCAGGCAGACAGCCACGCCGTACACAGGGCCCAGGCTGAAGGATGCCAGCAGCGCGGGCAGTTCGGAAATATCCATCTTTACAAAGAACGGAATGAACATGGGCAGGCTGAAATCGATCATCATCAGCACAAAGCCCACCGCCGAAAGCATGGCGGTGACAGTGAGTTCACGGATGTGGTTTTTGGTTTTCATAACAGTACCTCCCGGCCGTTGCGGCCTTTAACATAAATTGGAAAGCCAGTTGCCACAGCTGTCGGGAGGCCTCTTCATCCGATCTGCCAAGCAAAAACGCCCTGCCGCAAAATGCAGCAGGGCGCAGGAAAGCAAAGCAAATAAAGCGAGCTTCCGTTTCTTCCATCCGGACTATACCGTCGGCTTCGGAATTTCACCGAATCAGCGGCTGCCAAAGCAGCCGGTCGCGGGCTGTACCGCCGGTGGGGAATTTCACCCCGCCCTGAAACAGACTTTCTGATACACAGTATAGCACATCTTGACAAGAATGCAAGCCGTTTTTTGTGCACAGCGCCCCGCCTTGACACAGAGGCCGTTTCACGGTATCTTTACTACATACCCATTTGCACATACGCAGGCATAATTTGCCTGCTCTCTTTCCATAACCAATCACCGTCAGGAGTATATACCTATGGCAATTCAAGAATTCTGGGCCATTTTTATGGCCTTCATCAACACCCACAATGTGATCCTGCGCATCATCCTCACGCTGATCCTGGCGCTGGCGGCGGTGTTCGGCACCCGCCTGTACCGCGCCCTGATCGAAAAGCTGCGAGAAAAACTGCAGCGCTATATGCCGGAATGGCTGCGCATTCTGTTTGACGGTTTTTCCGGTTCGCTGGTGCTGCTCCTGCGCACCTTCCTGATTTATCTGGCCGTGCTGGCCTTTCCCCTGCCCCTGACACCCCAGCAGACCGCTCTGCTGGCCGGGCCGGTGTTCAACGCTATTTCCATTGCGCTGCTGGGTCTTGGATTCTGGCGCAGTGAAGCTCTTTGCGGCCTGCTGCTGCGCAGCGCCCAGAACCGGCTGGATCTGGAAAGCAACAAAACCATGACCCGCTTTTTTGAAAAGATCTACCGGGTCCTGGTCATTGTCGTGACCATTCTGGCTACGCTGGAACTGTTCGGTGTGCCGGTTGCGGGCCTGATGGCCGGCGCCGGTGTGGCAGGCCTTGCCGTTTCTCTGGCAGCACAGTCCACCTTGTCCAATCTGATCGCGGGCATCACCCTGGTCATGGAGCGCCCCTTCGGCATCGGAGATTACATTGTTCTGGGCAGCTTTGAGGGCACGGTGGAAGAGATCTCTTTCCGCTCCACCAAACTGCGCACACCGGACAACTGCCAGATCACGGTGGAAAACTCCAAGGTCAGCGCCGAGTACATCCAGAACGTCACCGACCGCAACAGCCGTCTTTGGAATTTTGTCATCGGGGTGACCTACGACACGCCCCGCGAGAAGATCGAATCTCTCTGCGCCGCCCTGACCGAACTTTGCAAGGCGGAGCCCACTGCCCAGCCGGAAACGGTCCAGGTAAGCCTGACCACCTTCAGTGCCTCCAGCATCGACATTGATGTGCGCATGTATGTGACAGCCCTGGCCCTTGCGGATTTCCGTGCTATGAAGAACCGGCTGAACTTGCAGATCATGGATCTGATGGAAAAGGAAGGCTGCTCCTTTGCATTCCCCTCCACCAGCGTGTATCTGGAAAAGACCCCCGAAAAGTAATCCAACAAACACAAAAGCCCGGCCAGACGGCCGGGCTTTTCTCTTTTGGGTTGATCAGATATCTCGGCGGGCGTCCAGCAAAAAGCGGTCGGTTCCCTGCTCGGTGGTCACGGTAACAATGAAACTGTATGCCGTATCAAACCGATAAGCCAGTACCCCTTCTTCCCCATCCAGAGGAACATAATCTACCTTTTCGATGGTATCGTATTCGCTGTCCGCGTAATAAACACCCTCATCGGGGGTGGCAAAGGCGACCTCCACATTTTCCGGCTGCAGCCCCTGCCAACACAGCGTGACGACGTCCTCCGCTGTCAGCAGCAGAAGTTCCTCTCCGTCGGAATCCTCATCCTGGTACCAGAACGCCGTGGATTCGGCAACGGAAGCCCCCGTCACCGTCATCACAACACCGGTATTTTCCAGGGTCCCCGTCCACACGGGCGCCGAGCTTTCCTGACCGCAGCCTGCCAGCATCACCGCGGCAAACACTCCAGCCGCCAGACACGCCATCCGTTTCATGGGCAAACATCCTTTCTTATTCATAGGGGTCGTACGGTCCCAGCGGGATCTCGGTACCAAGGTCTAGCACCCGCGGGCACAGGCCGGTGGCGGCCTGCACAAAGCCCATCAGCATTCCCAGATGCAGGTGCAGATGCCGGTACTGGGCCAGAATAAGGGTCATACGGGTCCACTCACAGCCTTCCGGCCGCTGGAGCAGGTCCTCATCATGCAAAGCCGGCAGGTACAGCGACAATTTGGCTTTGATGGTGTGGAAATAATCGTTCAGCTGGCGGCGGCTCAGTCTTGTGGCGGGATAGATGGTCAGATCCTGCAACAGCGGCGTATGAATTGGCGGTTCCACAAAATCCCGGTCCCGGGGATTGATGAACCACTGATCCAGCCCGTGCAAAGTATGGTAGATATGCTGCCACAAAGGCGCACCACCGTAAGGTTTATCCCACAATTCATCGGGGATGCAATCAATGACGTTCTGCGTTTCCCACAGGGCACGCACCGTCATTTCAGTCAGAATGGCATGATAGGATGATTCCCGCATGAACTGCGCCCCTTTCCCGAAAAGAATCGGTTCTTGGGGCTAGTATCCGCAGAAACGGCACCTGTCATTCATCAGTCCGCCACCAACAGGGTGGGCAGGGTCTTTTCGCTGTACTGGGAAGAGATGATGGGCGTGAGCGAAACCCGGGAATACACGCCCTGGGCCACGCCGTCATAGGTATAGATCCCGGTCAGGTTGTAATAGCGATTCAGTCCGAATTCCTCACCGTTCAGGCCGTAGTTTTCGGTGACGTAGGGTGTATGGAAAGCCTGCAGCAGATATCCGGTATGGGGCAGGCTGCGGACGACTTCTTCCCACTTGGCCTGGTCATACTCCACACCGGCATACACCCCGCGGGACCCATAGGAATCGGTGGGTTTCAGGATCCATTTGTCCTTTTCGGCCAGGACACGAGGCAGGTGTTCGGCACCGAATTCCGCCGTGTACGGCACATGTGCCCGCACATAGGCCTGCTGCTCTTCGGTGAGCATTTCCAGCGTACGGGGCAGATGCAGCACACGGAAAAGTTCCTTATTGTGCACGATCTGGGTGTGGAAGTCCCCCACCAGCAAAACCGCGCCGTCCCGGGCCGCCTGCAAGAGAGAGGTACTCTCCTCATAATGGGCCATCACATCACTGGTGACTGCCCGGCGGTAGATCATGTCGATCTTTTCCCCTGCCGGACCGGTCAGACTGTGGCCGTCGTAATGCAGCTCCCGCACATCGCAGACTTCCGCCGGGACTCCGGCTTTTTCAAAGTACTGGCGGAAAATCTCAAATTCATTGACAGTGCCGCACTCCATATAATCCACGATGGCCACGCGGGGCGTTGTATACCCGCCTGCACGCTGCCAGATGCGCCGCATGGTCTTTACCCAGCTGTCAAAGAGCTCGCAGCGGCGGGTCTTGTGGGCAGCCGTAAAGGCGCGGTACGCACCGGAAAGCTGCTGTGCGTTGTGCAGTTCCCGATCCTCGTTCATGGCGCTGGCGCCATCGGTATTGAATTCACAGAAGGTGTACTCCCCTGTTTCTTCATTATAGAAAAAATCAATGCGGGCCATGGGCAGCAGGGACGGTGCCCGGTTTGCTCGAAGAATCAGCTCTTCCACCCTTGGATCGAAACCAAAAAGTGCCCGGTAAGAGGCATCCGTTTCATATTCTTCCATCACCCGGGCGAAAATGGCATACAGAACTTCCATATCCGCCTTGATCTGTGCAAACTGAGACTCGGTCAGCAGTTTGGGCTTGAAGCAGGTCCGTACATATTCCCCGTGATGAATGGCCGTGGAGCTTTTCATGTACGCCACAATGGCCTCAAAGTCCCGCTGCAGATTCGGGTCCTGCCGGGCCATGTCCAGATATTCGGCATCCAATTCCAGTGCGTTGCGAAATTCACTCATGTTCATCCACCGTTTCCCGGATCGTCTTTTTCTGTGCAGCCAGAGCAGCCAGCGGTTCCAGATTGCGCCGCGCTTCCGGCGTGGTAACGCGGCTCTTGGCCTGCGCCATCAGCCAGGCCACCTCGTCGGCCACCGGCCGCCCGTAGACCTGCGCCTTGTACCCGTTGCAGCACACACCCACTTTGGCGGCCTCGATGTCCTCCACCGTTGCCCCTGCATAATGGCGCAGGATGCCGTCCTGGGCCGCCGGGCTGGACAGAACCGCCTTGACCAGTTCTGCGTATCCGGCCACATAGGGTGCCGGCATGCTGTCTGCCACCCGGATCTCAATATAACTTTTCAGCCGCACGTCGAAGAAGAACATGGACAGCACATGCTCGATCTCATCCCGTCCCATGGCCGAAGGATACACTTCAAAAGCAGACTTTCTGCCCACTCCTTCGGTGCGGGGTCCGCGGCGGGATACCACCAGAGGTTTTTGCAGAATATAGTCCGCATACTTTTCAAAACCGAAGTCCCCGTCCATCAAAATCGGCGGGATACCGCAGCGGTCCGGGTCCACATCATTCCAAACGGACGTGCGCACACTGTACGCATGGTTGGGCTGCCCTTCATAAACAGGGGCGTTGTCCGTCAGAAGAGCCAGCAGCGGCGTAATCAGGCAGGCCACACGGTACTTGCGCACAAAATCCTGTTCGCTGAAATAGTCGATGGATACCTGGGTGGATGCGGTGGCGCGCATCATCTGGGTGCCATGGTGGCCGCGCTTCTGAAAATAGCGGTCCATGACTTCATACCGCTTTTTGGGGATGAGCGGCAGCATTTCCGCCCGGCGGGTGGGATGATACCCCAGGTTATATCCTCGCAGTCCTTGCTGGGACAAAGCCCGGTGCATGCGCGCGGCAAAGCCTTCGTACACCGCCATGAGCCGGCTTACGCTGGGCTGGGGAAACACACTGATTTCCAGCTGGCAGGCAGGTTCCAGTGACAGTGCGTACGCATCATTGTAAAAACCCACATACTCGCCATCCATCACCACCGGCACATCGCCGGTCTGCTGCAAGGCCTGCAGCACCTGCTGGATCTGTTCAAACTGGACAGGGCTGCCGTCCGCCCCCGTAATAAAATGTTCAACTTCCAAACCGACGGTCAGTTGCCCGGCCGGTTTGCAGCCCGATTCAAAATAACTGACAAGGGCTTCCTTTTGCTTTCTCAGGTTTGCCAAAATACCCTCCTGTTTCCGTCCGTGCCGCGGCGGAAGAGGTTCCCGGCCGGTATGGCATAGACATGGACATTGTACACCCATCCCGTTCCAAAAGCAATGGTCCCCGCAGAGTTATCCCGCGCTAACACCCGGCTGTTTTTCTTGCATCATTTTCAGTATGCCCGATAAACCGCATGACCACGCCGCATTGCACCAAAACAAAAAAATCCGGCCGGAAAACCGTTGCGGTATACCGGCCGGGTATCTTTTATTGATGCGGCACATCCTGTCCCAGGCGGAGCCGGATGTAATCTGG
>CAJMLV010000032.1 GCA_905214345.1 uncultured bacterium | reverse complement strand
TGTACCATTGACAAGCTGAAACGGGAACTGAGCGGTCGGAATATCCTGTTGCTTGCTCCGGGGAAAACTGTGGCAGAATATGAAGATGCAATCAAGACTTGTCAGAAAGACACGAATGCGGTAACTGTTTCCGTAAGCTTCATTCCGGAAAATATTCCCGTGGATTATCTTTATCTGAGCAACGCCAAACGTTATGAGTATTGGAAAACTCAGCCCGGATTTAAGCAGCATAAGAAAATTCTGACTTCCAACATACAGACGGAGGCGGAAGAGCAGACGTATCCGGTTTCCTTTACACGGTTGGTGAAATGTGGCCCCTGGGATCACCTGGACAATTCCATGATTCTATTGCTGCGTCTTCTGGATGAGTTTGACATCGGCGATATCTACATCGCCGGTTTTGACGGATACAGCGTGAGGGAAACCGATGGGCAGGGAAACTATGCCGCGTCCTACCTGGAAATTGCCAACCAGCTGGAATCCGTGATGGAAGTCAACCAGGAGATCTCGGAGATGCTGGATGATTATTTCCGGACTCGCAGCAGTAAGAATGCCGTACACTTTATTACTCCTTCCAAAATATGGCGGGAAAAGGAGAACGGATGACTGTGGCGCAGAAACTTTCTGCCGCTGTCAAAATGCTGGTCATGGATGTTGACGGTACACTGACAGACGGGAAAATATATTATTACTCTGATGGAACGGAAGGAAAGGCTTTTGACGTAAAAGACGGATATGCGATCAAACACTTTCTGCCGCAGATGGGAATTGTTCCGGTAATCATTACGGGACGGATATCCGATATTGTGAGCCGCCGTGCAGAAGAACTGGGAATCCGGGAAGTGCACCAGGGGATTCAAAATAAGATCGAATTGTTTGACATGCTTTTGGAAAAGTATGGTGTGGGTGAAGAAAATGTAGCCTACATAGGGGACGATTTGAACGATCTGCCTTTTATCCAAAAAGTCGGTTTGAGTTTTTGCCCCTGCGATGCTGCCGAAGAGATACGGAAAGCTGTGGATATCACGCTTATGAGTGCCGGTGGTAACGGCGCTGTGCGTGAATGTGTTGAATGGTTGATGCAGCATACTCATAACAGCAAAGAAGGAAAAAAATGAACGCTTTTGTGGTTTCAGTTCCGCCGCACATGATCAATGTGATCAATCTGATTCAGCAGAACGGCCTGTGCAACAATGATTTGTATGTTGTGCCGACGATGAAAAATTCTGCCCAGCTTGCCCGGGCGTTGAAGGAAACAGGGCTGTTTCATGACGTGGTCCTTTTGCCGGATATTTCTATTACCTATCCGGTAACGGTAAAAAAGGCAATGACCATTGCCAATTCCAGATTCCGGGTTTTTCGGGCACTTCGCGGTAAAGTATACGACAAGGTTTACTATTGCATGGATGGCTGGTATGCCAACTCCATCATTTATCATGGGCTCAAAAAGCTGTGCAAAAATGCAGAACATTCCCTTATCGAAAATGGCATCAACGCATATTTCCGTCCATATCAGGATAAACCCTGGTATCTTCGTGCGTTTGTCAATGCGTTGGGGATGACCTGTATGGATGGCAGATTTGTAGACAAGCTCTATGTTTACGAGCCGGATATGATGTGCGTGGAGCAACCGGGGACGATAGAGGTCCTGCCCAAACTGGAAGTGGGGAATCCGAAGCTTGTGACGGTTCTGAATCGTGTGTTTGGTTATTGTGACAGTAACAACGAAATCAAGAACAAAAAGTATGTAATTATGGAGCAGGGACCCTTTGCGGTGGATTTTGATCCGCAGCCTATTTGGGAAAAAGTGATTGGAATGCTTGATCCGGCTGAGACAATTGTTAAGGCGCACCCCCGGCAAAGGAACAGCCGACTGGCAAACCTGGGTGTGGCCGAATGCCGGGACTTTACCATTCCGTGGGAAGTTTACCTTGCCAATATGGATGTGAGCGACAAGGTTATTTTTTCTATTTTCTCAACAGCCTGCATTGCTCCGAAACTGATCCTTGGTCTTGAACCCCGTGTGGTGATGCTGTACAAGTTGTTACCGGTGGACTATCACTTCCTGGGAAAAGGTGTTGTAGAGTTTGTGGAAAAAGTAGGAGGCGCCTACAAAGACAAATCCAAATTCTTTGTTCCGGAATCTTTTGAAGAACTGGAAAATTACTTGAAAAACGAGGGCTTGGCAAACGGTGAAGGGCAATAAAAAAAGGATTTATTCGGCCGGGGCTCCTATGAAAGCGGGGATACTGTACATTGTTGGCCAGGTGGTTGGACAGGCGGTTGTTTTGCTGTCTACTCCCATCTTCACCCGTATGATGAGCACCGAGGACTGGGGCATTGTCAATACGTACGCGGCTTGGGCGCTGATTGTCAATGCAGTGATCGGACTGAATCTGCATATCAGTGTCAGAAATGCATTTACGGATATGCCGGATTCGGTAGATGAATTTTCATCTTCCGTGCTGACATTGTCACTATTTGCCTTTGCGGGAATATCCCTGGCTGTGATGTTGGTTGTACAGTTTGCGGGGATGGATCAGTACCGGTTGTTGGCTATTTTCTTGGTGATCCATGCGTATTCACAGTTTGTGGTGAATTTTTACAGCGCGAAGCTGGCAATGGAATTCCAGTACCGAATGCGTACGTTCCTTTTGATCGGGCCGAATGTGCTGCACACGGCGTTGTCTCTTCTGTTTGTGGCGTATCTGCCGTGGGAACGGTACAACAGCAAAGTGTTCGGCAATATGTTGGGCTACTTGATTTTCGGCGTTTTTTCGTTTGCTGCGGTTTGCATGCGCGGACGGACGTTTATACGTCTGGATTACTGGAAATACGGGTTGGCCATTAGCATTCCAGCCATCGGATATTCACTGGCTGACCTGGTACTGATGCAGTGCGATCGCATTATGATAACACAGTTTGACAGTGCTACGGCGACTGCCATTTACAGTACAGCGCATAATGTAGGATCGATTCTTTGGATCATTTCTACAGGAACGGGAAACGCGTGGATGCCTTGGTTTAACCGGCAGCTTGATCGTGGAGAGAAAAGTAAGATCCAGCCGTATGCGAACTATTATCTGGCATTGTTTACGGTGATGGCGTTGGGATTGATGATGATCTCTCCGGAAATTCTGATGATGTTGACTCCGCAGGAATACTGGTCAGGGAAAAGCTATATGGCACCCTTTGTTATCATGTCGTACCTTATGTTCCTGTACTCCTTCCCTATGAATCTGGAGTTTTACCACAAAAAGACAAAACTGATAGCATGGAATACTGCGATCACTTCCGTAGTAAACCTGATCCTGAACTATATATTCATCAAAAAGTGCGGCGCGGTCGCGGCTGCGTATACCACAATGGTTTCTTATGCGTTGTTGTTTGCTATGCAGTGGCGCGGGGCACAAAAACTGGAGCCGGGGCTGTTCAAACTGAAACCTTTTATTGTGTCTACGGCCGTCGTGTGCCTGGGCGGTGTGGTCTACAATTATATCAGTGATTTCTGGATCATTCGATATGCATTCTGTGTACTTATGGTGGCCGCAGTGGGAATTTATGTATGGAAAAACAAAAAGACGCTGTTGGGGCTTTTTGCCGGGAACGATTAAAAAGAAAACAGCCGGCAGAGATGGCTGAGTGAATGCACTACTTTACATTGTAATAAACCGCCCCGGAAGGCCGAGACCTTCCGGGGCGGTTTTTACATTATATCTATGATAGGAAAGTGGAGAACCCTCATTCCACCGGCAGCAGTACCGCACTTTCGGCGGGCATGGTCAGGGTGCCGTTTTCCAGCCTGGCTTCGCCGCCCAGAGCAAACACCGCCGCACCGGCAGGGGAGAGGGCGCAGGGGCAGCTGACCTCCTTGCCGGAGGGATTCACCGCCGCCAGGATCTTCTCCCCGCCGCCGGTGCGCAGGTACACCAGGGGATAGGCGTCGGCTTCACAGTACACAAATTCAATGCCGCCGTCCGCCTGCAGGGCGGGGTGCTCTTCGCGGACCCGGCACAGGGCCTGCACCGTGTGCCACAGGGAATCCGCCCGGGCCATCCCCTCCGCCACGGTGGGAGCACCGGGGGCACCGTCCTGGGCGGTATACAGCTTGTCGGCTTCGGCTGCGGAGAAGCCGTAGTTCCGGCTCTCGTCCCACTGCATGGGGCTGCGGGAACCGGTACGGTTGTAGCCGCCTTCCACCGAATCCAGGTGCAGATACCGCATACCGATCTCGTCGCCGTAATAGACGAAAGGCGCGCCGGGCATGGACAGCAGGAAAGCGAATGCAATCTTCATCTCCTCCGGGTCCAGCCAGTGGCGCAGGCGTTCCATATCATGGTTGCCGGAGGGCAGGCACATCAGCCCCTTGCCGCTGGTCAGGCGGTAGTTCTTCTCATAGGTATCCACAAAAGCCCGGGCATTGCCCTTGCCTTCCCGGCTGAAGAAGGGATGGTCGCAGCGGAACAGGTCCATATAGTGGGAATTGCCGAAGTGCAGAAGGAAATCCATGTGGAAACCGCCCATGAGGGATTTGTCCGGTTCGCCCCACTCGGACAGCATCACCGCGTCGGGATACTTTTCGTCCATGAACCGGCGCACCTGCTGCCACAGCTTGATGGTTTCCTTGCTGTCGGTGTCGTTTTTCACCAGCGACCCCGCCATGTCGATACGGAAGCCGTCGCAGCCGCGGCTCAGCCAGAAATCCATCACGTCCATCATGGCCTGCCGGGTGGCCAGTGCTTCGGGGGAATCCACCGCGCTCTGCCAGGGCTCGGTGGGGTTGGCAAAGCCGTAGTTCAGCGCCGGCTGGTTGGAGAAGAAGTTCACCGCCACGCAGCCGTCCCGGTCGTACAGCCCCCGCAAAGAACCGGTGATGTTGCCGTACCCGGTCACATCGTGCCAGATGGAATCGCTCCAGATGTACCGTCCGGAATACTCGTTCTTTTCCACCTTGCAGGATTCAGCGAACCAGGGGTGACGGATGGAAGTGTGTCCCGGCACCAGATCCAGGATCACGTGCATGCCCCGGCGGTGGGCTTCCTCAAACAGACGGATCAGGTCGTCGTTGGTGCCGTAGCGGGGGGCGACCCGACAGTAGTCCTCCACGTCATAGCCTGCATCCCCGAAGGGGGACAGGAAACAGGGGTTCAGCCACAGAGCGTTGCAGCCCAGCTCCCGGATGTAGTCCAGCTTTTCCACAATGCCGGGCAGATCACCGATGCCGTCGCCGTTGGTGTCCAGAAAACTCTGAGGGTAGATCTCATAGAAGATACTTTTTTTCAGCCAGTGTTCCATAATCAGGCATTCCTCCTTGCTGTGATGGGGCCGCCTTTGAGGCGCGGGCCCTTTTGGTTGCATTATAGCGCGTTTTGCCCCGGCGGAAAAGCACCCGCGGCATAAAAATCCGCCGCTGCGGACGCAAAAATTTGCCGCCGGGCCAAAACCGTTAAAAAAGTGTCAACTTCCCCTTGCGTTGCGCCCCGTTTATGCGTATAATAAGAACATAGCGATAGGGGATACTGCGCCCCGCCGCCAGGTAAACCGCAAAATGCAGAAATTCCGCCAAAGCGGATCGAGAGGAGATTTTTACCATGGGTTTGGGCAAAAAGACCATCGACGATGAAAACTACGCCGGCAAGCGCGTTCTTGTTCGCTGCGACTTCAACGTTCCGATGAAGGACGGCGTCATCACCAACGACAACCGCATCAATGCGGCTCTGCCGACCATCCAGAAGCTGATCAACGACGGCGCCAAGGTCATCCTGTGCAGCCACCTGGGCAAGCCGAAGAACGGCCCCGAGGCCAAGTTCAGCCTGGAGCCGGTGGCCGTGCGCCTGTCTGAAAAGCTGGGCCAGCCCGTCACCTTTGCCGATGACGACAACGTGGTCGGCCCCAAGGCCAAGGCTGCTGTTGCCACCATGGGCAACGGCGACGTGGTTCTGCTGCAGAACACCCGTTTCCGCAAGGAAGAGACCAAGAACGTCGACACCTTCAGCCAGGAACTGGCTTCTCTGACCGAGGCTTATGTGGATGACGCTTTCGGTTCCTGCCACCGCGCTCACTGCTCCACCGCCGGCGTTACCGATTATATCAAGGACACCGCTGTGGGCTACCTGATGGAAAAGGAAATCAAGTACCTGGGCAACGCTGTCAACGATCCCGTCCGTCCCTTCACCGCCATTCTGGGCGGCGCCAAGGTCGCGGACAAGCTGAACGTCATCTCCAACCTGCTGGAGAAGGTCGACACCCTGATCATCGGCGGCGGCATGGCCTACACCTTCCTGAAGGCTCAGGGCTACGAGATCGGCACCAGCCTGTGCGATGACTCCAAGCTGGACTACTGCAAGGAAATGATGGCCAAGGCCGAAGCCAAGGGCGTCAAGCTGCTGCTGCCCGTGGACACCGCCTGCGTGGCTGCTTTCCCTGATCCCATCGACGCTCCCGTCGACACCAAGATCTGCTCCGTCACCGAGATCCCCGCCGACATGGAAGGCTGCGACATCGGCCCCGCTACCATGAAGCTGTTCGCTGACGCCGTCAAGGCTTCCAAGACCGTCGTGTGGAACGGCCCCATGGGCGTGTTTGAGAACCCGACTCTGGCCGCCGGCACCCTGGCTGTTGCCAAGGCCATGGCCGAAAGCGACGCTACCACCGTCATCGGCGGCGGCGACAGCGCGGCTGCTGTGCAGCAGATGGGCCTGGGCGACAAGATGACCCATATCTCCACCGGCGGCGGCGCCTCCCTGGAATACCTGGAAGGCAAGGAGCTGCCCGGCATCGCTGTCATTCAGAATGCGTAATTAACCCGCTTTGCGCGGCGGCTCTGCCGCCGCGCATTTTTGACGTAACCAAAACAGGAGGTTTTTTCTCATGGATAAGCAGAATCGCAAAGCCGTTATCGCCGGCAACTGGAAAATGAACATGACCCCCACCGATGCGGGCCATCTGCTGGATCACCTGATTCCCATGGTCGCTGACGCCGGCTGCGAAGTCGTTGTCTGCGTGCCCGCCACCGACCTGTGCGTGGCCGTGGCCAAGTGCGCCGGCACCAACGTTCATGTGGGCGCCCAGAACGTCCACTTTGAGAAGTCCGGTGCCTTCACCGGCGAACTCAGCGCCGACATGCTCACTGACCTGGGCGTGGAATATGTGGTCATCGGCCACAGCGAGCGCCGCCAGTACTTTGCCGAGACCGACGAGACCGTCAACAAGCGCACCAAGGCTGCCCTGGCCGGCGGCCTGAAGCCCATCATCTGCGTGGGCGAAAGCCTGGCCCAGCGTGAGCAGGGCGTGACCGAAGAGCTGGTCCGTATGCAGACCAAGATCGCTCTGAACGGTGTCACCGCCGACGAGCTGAAGAACGTCATCATCGCCTACGAGCCCATCTGGGCCATCGGCACCGGCCGCACCGCCACCGCCGATCAGGCGCAGGAAGTCTGCGCTGCCATCCGCAAGGTGGTGGGTGAACTCTACGGTGAGGACGCCGCCAAGGCCCTGACCGTGCAGTACGGCGGCAGCATGAACGCCGGCAACGCTGCGGAACTGCTCTCCAAGCCCGACGTGGACGGCGGCCTCATCGGCGGCGCCTCCCTGAAGGCCGACCAGTTCGCCATCATCGTGGACGCTGCCACCAAGGGCTGATCCCGGCGGGCGTTTATCCCCAATCTGAATAAGGAGCATTGATTCCATGTCCAAGAAACCTGTTCTTCTCTGCATTATGGACGGCTTCGGCTGGACGCCGAACAACACCTTCGGCAACGCCGTCACCGCCGCCAACACCCCCACCCTCGACAAGATCTTTGCCGAGTGCCCCATGACCACCATCGACGCTTCCGGCATGGCTGTCGGCCTGCCTGACGGCCAGATGGGCAACAGCGAAGTGGGCCACACCAACATGGGCGCCGGCCGCATCGTCTACCAGCAGCTGACCCTGATCACCAAGAGCATCCGCGACGGCGAAATGCTCAAGAACCCCGTGCTGGTCAACAACATGAAGAAAGCCATCGACGCCGGCAAGGCCATCCACCTGATGGGCCTGGTGGGCACCGGCGGCGTTCACAGCCATGCCGACCACTGGTTCGGCGTGCTGGAAATGGCCAAGCATATGGGCGCCACCAAGGTGTACCTGCACTGCATCATGGACGGCCGCGACACCGACCCCCATTCCGGCAAGGGCTTCCTGGCCGACCTGCAGGCCAAGCTGGACGAGCTGGGCATCGGCGAGATCGCCACTGTCACCGGCCGTTACTACGCTATGGACCGCGACTCCAACTGGGATCGTGAAGAAAAGGCTTACGCCGCTTTTGTTTACGGCGAAGGCCGCCATGCCGCCAACGCCCAGGAGGCCATCGACGCTTCCTACGCCGAGGATGTCACCGACGAGTTCGTGGTTCCCGTCATCACCTGCGAAGGCGGCCGCGTGGAAGCGGGCGACACCGTCATCTTCATGAACTTCCGCCCCGACCGTGCCCGCCAGATGACCCGCATCTTCGTGGACGACGACTTCAAGGGCTTCGAGCGCCGCAACGGCCGCTTCCCCGTGAACTACGTCTGCATGGCTGAGTACGACGCCACCATGCCCAACTGTGAAGTGGCTTATCCTCCGGTTGAGCTGAAAAACGTGCTGGGCGAATACCTGGCCGCCAACGGCAAGACCCAGCTGCGCATCGCCGAGACCGAGAAGTACGCTCACGTGA
Source organism: uncultured bacterium (assembly GCA_905214345.1). Classification (GTDB taxonomy): domain Bacteria; phylum Bacillota; class Clostridia; order Oscillospirales; family Ruminococcaceae; genus Gemmiger. The sequence continues at coordinate 22,766 of CAJMLV010000032.1, read as the reverse complement.
CCTTCTTCTTCAACGGCGGCGTGGAAGCCCCCTACGAGGGCGAGGACCGCAAGGTCATCCCCAGCCCGAAGGTGGCGACCTACGACCTGAAGCCCGAAATGAGCGCCCCCGAAGTGGCCGAAGAATGCGCTGCCCGCATCGAGAGCGGCAAGTACGACGTCATCATCCTCAACTTTGCCAACTGCGACATGGTCGGCCACACCGGCGTGTTTGACGCGGCTGTCAAGGCTGTGGAGGCTGTGGACGCCGGTGTCAAGAAGGTCATGGACGCTGTGCTGAAGATGGGCGGCGTCATGTTCCTGACCGCCGACCACGGTAACGCCGAAAAGATGGAGAATCCGGACGGCACTCCATTCACCGCTCACACCACCAACGTGGTGCCCTTCGCCGTCATCGGCGCGGGCGACGTGAAGCTGCGGGAAGGCGGCTGCCTGGCGGACATCGCTCCCACCATGCTGCCCTTCATCGGCCTGGAAGTCCCGGCCGAAATGACCGGCAAGAGCATCATCGTCGGCTGATTCCTTTCATAGCATCCCTGCCCGGAGGCTTTGTGCCTCCGGGCGTTTTTGTTGTGCGCACTTGCACCCGGGGCATAAATGGGGTATGATAGGGACATACAAAGTTCGTAGTTCCGCGCCGCCCCGCCGCGGCCGATGATAAAGGAGAACACTATGCGTTATTGCAAAAAGTGCACCATGCCGGACACTCGTCCCGGCATCACCTTTGACGCCGAGGGCGTCTGCAGCGCCTGCCGTCATTTTGAACACCGCAAGGATGTGGACTGGGACGCCCGCTTCAAGGAATTTGAAAAGTTCTGCGATAAGTACCGCGGCATGAACGGCCCCGGCGGCTATGACTGCGCGGTGGCGGTCTCCGGCGGCAAGGACAGCCACTTCCAGGTCTGGATGCTCAAGGAAGTCATGCACATGAACCCCATCCTCTTCAGCGTGGAGGACAACTTCCCCATGACCCAGGCGGGCATCCACAACCTGAAGAACATCAGCGAGGAATTCGGCTGCACCATCATCAGCTGCAAGCCCAACATCAAGGTGCAGAAGACCTTGATGCGCAAATTCTTTGAAAAGTACGGCAAGCCCACCTGGTATGTGGACCGCCTGATCTACACCTTCCCCCTGCACATGGCGGCCAAGTTCAACACCCCCATGCTCTGCTACGGCGAGAACGTCAGCTTTGAGTACGGCGGCAACGCCGACAAGGAGACCTACTCCGCCATGGACCAGATCGAAAACGGCGTCGCCGTGGGTATGCCCATGGAAGAGCTGCTGGGCGACGGCGTCACCGAGAAGGACCTGAGCCTGACCCTGGCGCCCTCCGCCGAAGAGCGCGCCAAGCTGGACCCCTTCTACCTGAGCTACTTTGTGCCCTGGAACAGCTACAAGAACTACCAGATCGCCAAGGCCCACGGGTTCCATGACCTGACCCATGAGTGGGACCGCACCCATCATGCGGAAAACTTCGACCAGATCGACTCCCGCGCCTACCTGGTGCATTCCTGGCTGAAGTATCCCAAGTTCGGCCATGCTGCCGCCACCGACTACACCGCCCGCTATATCCGCTACGGTATGATGACCCGGGAAGAAGCCATCCAGGTCATCAAGGAGCGGGACGGCAAGCTGGACCCGCTGTGCGTGCGGGATTTCTGCCAGTTCTGCGGCTACACCGAAAGCGAGTTCTGGGCCATCATGGACAAGTTCTACAACCGTGACCTGTTCGAGAAGAACGAGTACGGCGAATGGGTGCTGAAGCATCCCATCTGGGAAGAACAGGCCTGATCACGCCGCCGCACCATCCCTTAGGCAAATTTGCCCGGCGGGCACCTTTCGGTGCCTTGCCGGCAGTGCCCCGTGTGCCCGCCCTGCCGGACGCACGGGGCCTTTTTGAGGAGGAGTGGAACCACCATGCGCTATCAAGCAACCAAACTGCCTTCCCATCCCGCCAATCTCTGTGCCGATGCCCTGGCCCTGACCCTGGCGGTGACGCTGCCGCTGTATATGCCCAACGGATATGTGGGCCTGATCGGGGAAAAGTTCTCTTTGCTGCTGAGCTGTGCCCTGGTGGGCACGGTGGCCCTGGCTGTCTGCCTGCTGGCCGCCCGGCGGTCCCGGGCTGTGCTGCATCCCGCCACACCCGCCTGGCTGTGGCCGGTGGGGCTTTGCGCTTCCTACGCGGTGGCCTGGTTTATGGCTGAGGACCGGTATACGGCCTTTTGGGGACTGACGGGGCGGAAAAACGGCCTGCTGCAGCTTCTGGTCTGTACCCTGGTCTACCTGATTCTGACGGCATTTGCCACGTCCGACGGCATGGCGCTGATGCTGGGGGCACTGACTGCCGCCGGCGTAGCGGTGACGGGCATCAGCTGGCTGAATTATTGGATGATCGACCCGCTGGACGCCTACTACACCTTTTTGCCGGAACGGGGAGAGCTGTTCCTGGGCACCATGGGCAACATCAACTTTTACGGCGCGCTGCTCTGCATTTGTGTGCCCCTGGCCGCGGGAGCCTACCTGTGGCAGGGAAGCGGCTGGCGGCACTGGTGGTTCTGGGTGGTGCTGTTCCTGTGCAGCGGGCTGATTCCCGCAGGCAGCGACGGCGCCTGGCTGGGCTGCGGTGTGGCGGTGGCGGCACTCTGCTGTGCTTCCCGGACCACCACCCGTACCCTCGGCCGTCTGATGGCTCTGCTGGCGGGAATCATGGCCTGCGGGGCCATCACCTGGCTGTTGGGCCTGGCGGCAGAAACCCGCAGCGAACTGCGCACCATCTCGGCCCTGTTGGCAAACCCGCTGATCCTGCTGCCCGGTGCCCTGTGTGCTTTGGCCGCCTGGCTGCTGCTGCGCCGGGAGGAACGCCCCGCGGCGGTACCGGCCCGGGCGGTGGCGGGCGCACTGGTTCTGGCAGCGGCAGCGGCGGTGCTGGCCGCCAACCTGCTGCCAAGCTGCCCGGCCTTCCTTTCCGCCTTGCACTTTGATGAGCGCTGGGGCGCCAACCGGGGCTATGCCTGGCAAAAGCTGTGGGTCATCTATACTCAGGACCTGAGCCTGCCCCAGATGCTCTTCGGCCTGGGCGGCGATGCGGTTTCCGCCCGGCTGAGCCCGGACGTTGAGTCTGTACGGTACATGATCCTGCTCAATGGCGAAACCTTCGACTCCGCCCATAACGAGTTCCTGCAGCATCTGGTCTGCGGCGGTGCGTTGGGGCTGGTTTGCTGGTGTGGGTTTCTCTTTACCGCGATCTGCCGGGGGATCAGAAATCAGCCCGCGGTGGCGGCGGCCCTTGTGGGGTATGGCGTGCAGTCCTTTTTCAGCATCAGCATGCCGGGGGCGCTGCCGCTGGTGTTTGTGCTGGCGGCGGCCGCCGGACTGAAACCCGGCCGCGCCGCGTCGGGCGCACTGGTGCGCGGCACCGCTGCCGTCGGCCTGCTCCTGGCAGCACTTTTGTGCATTCCGTACGTCCCCATTGCCTGAACCGGGAATTGTTCCAGATGTAAAAAAACTTGGGCAAAAATATGAAAAAAATGTGGATGACAAGAATTGACATCGAATAGAAGCGGGTGTATGATTAGTATCGGTTCTAAGTTGTAAACAAGCATTTCCCAATGCAAATTAAAAAGAAGAAAGGATCTTTCCCATGCAGATGAAGAAACTCGTTTCCTTTGTTGCGGCCGCTGCCATGGCTACGGCTTTCTGTGTCCCCGCTTTCGCCGCTACCCCCGGTGAAGAGGCTGCCGACAAAGCTCAGAATGTTCTGAGCCTGACCGAGTCCAACTGGGCTACCAACAAGGAACAGGCTGTTGCTGCCATTACCGATCTGACCAGCCAGGTCACCAACCAGCAGGACATCACCGTGACCCAGGTAATGAACAACGCCGGTGTTTCCTTCTTTGATATGGCTGAAAACAACCAGGACGACTCCATCACCAAGGTGGAAGCTACCAGCGAGTACTCCGGCCTGCAGGTCGTGTACCGCAAGGATGCTGCTGCCAGCGATCTGACCCTGAACAGCTTCTCTTACAACGACGCCGGCGTCATCACCCTGGATGCTGTGCAGGAAGGCACCGATTCTGCTTACGGCTATGCCATGTCCATCATGCTGCCCGCTTCCACCGATGCCAGCTACTACAGCGTTTCCATCGTTGACGGCCAGATGGTCACCGTGACCGTTCCCGTTATCGCTTATCAGGACAAGGATGGCACCACCCACAAGATGGTTACCTTCTGGGCTCCTCACTTCACCACCTATCAGCTGACTCCTGTCAACGTGAACAATGGCGGCAATGAAGGCGGCGAAAGCAACCAGGGCGGCGAGCAGACCGTCACCTCCGACGACAACAAGGAGGAAACCACCACCAGCACCACTACCACTACCACTACCACCACTACCGTGACCGAAAACCCGATCAAGGCTACCGGCGTTTCCATGAACATGTCTGTGTTCGCCGTTGTTGCCTGCGCGGCTGTGGCTGCCTGCGGTGCCGGTGTTGCCGTGAAGAAGTCCCACAAGGGCGAATAATCGGCTGTAAACAAACCTGATATGTGAGGAAACTTAGCAAATGAGGAAACATCATTTCCACTTTGCAGCGTCCGAACAGAACTCCGGCAAGGGGAAGAAGCTGCTTCTTCCCCTTGCTTTTTCTGTTGTGGCGCTGGTGGTCATGCTGGCGGTCCTGGTGCCGGTGGCGTCTCAGCTGCGCCCGGCGGCGGCTTCCTCCGGTCTGCCGGAAGATGCCAGCATCCCCCTGCTCAGCACACCCACACCCGAAGCAACGACCGCGCCCGAAGCGGTGAATCTGGAAGCCTACCCCGAATCGGGGGACCTGCTGGGTCATCTGACGGTCAGCGGCACCACCGTGGACTGCGACGTGTATTATGGCGACAGTGAGAGCGAGTTCAAGAAGGGCGCCGGCACCTATAAGGGGGCGCACATTCCCGGCGAGGGCGGCACCATCCTGATGGGCGCGCACACCAACACCTATTTCCGCGATTTTGAGAGTGCCCAGATCGGGGCGGACGTGACCTTTACCACCGATTACGGTGAATATCACTACACCATCACCGACATGAAGGTGGCCAGCGATACCGATACCACCGCCTATGACCTGGATGCCGACGAAGAAAACCTGATCATGTATACCTGCTATCCTTTCGGCACTCTGACCTACACCGATCAGCGTTATTTCATTTATTGCGACTATGTCAGCGGCCCGACCATCGAGCCGCCCCAGGAATGAAAGGGCAGCGCGGCTGGGCCGCGCCCCTGACCCAGTGCCTGGCCTGCATTGCGGGCAGCCTGCTGGCCTTGCTGGCAGCGCTGAATATGACCCTTTTCCGGGAAGGCTACTACATCAACCGCCTGGAAAAGAGCACTTGTCTGCAGGCCATCACCGAGAACATCCTGCAGGCGGGGCAGACGGTGGCACAGACCGCCGGACTGCGCCAGGATATTCTGGACTCTCTTGTTACCCAGGAGGATGTGCAGGTGGCGGTGCTGCGCCGGGCCGATGAGATCTGGCATGGCGCCACCACCCAGCCCGATTCCCCCTATTCCGATGTGGTGGCCTATCTGCAGGATACCGTTTCAAAGGAAACGGGGGAAATGTGGGATGATACGGACGTCAACCTGTACACCAGCATCCGGGCAGTGTGCGATGATATGTGGCGCAGCAATGCGGTGCCGCCTATGGCCAATGTGCTGAACCTGCTCATGCAGTACCGCCGTGTGGCCGCACCCCTGACCATCGTGCTGGTGGCGGTTCTGCTGGGCTGCCTGTGGCTGCAGGTGCCCCTGAGCCGTAACTGGCGGGGATTGTTCGGCGCGCTGTTTGCCATCGGGGCAGGGATTCTGGTGGCGTCGGTCCTGGGGATGATCGCCGTGCAGCTGTCCGGCTGGCAGGGCTGGATGGATGCTGCCGACCCGGCATACGAACTGTACAAGTCCTGGTTCGGCGGATTCCCGCCGGTGCTGGCGGCCTGCGGCTGCGGTCTGGCCGGTCTGGTGTGGCTGGCGGACCTGCTGCCTTACACCATGATGGTGCGTACCGAGGCAGCCCGGCGGAAAAAGGCCCGGGCTGCGGCGCGGAACCAATAAAAACGAACGTACGGGAGGAAATACCCATGGTCAAGCATATCATTCTGTGGCAGCTGAAACCCGAACTCTCCGCCGCCGAAAAGGCGGAGGTCAAGGCGGGCATCAAGGCCGGGCTGGAAGGTCTGGCCGGACAGATTCCGGGCCTGGTGGACATCCATGTGCAGACGGAAGGTCTGCCTTCCTCCAACGCCGACGTGATGCTGGACTCCACCTTTACCGATGAAGCCTCTCTCAAGGGCTATTCGGTCCATCCCGCCCATGTGGCTGTGGCTGACGGCAAGGTCCGTCCCTACACCGCCAACCGGGTCTGCCTGGATTTTGAGGTGTGAGACCCTCTTGCAAAACCCCCGTCTTTGTGCTATAATCCCCAATATCTGAGCAAGGCAACGGCGCCGCGCATACAGGAAATCCCTGTGTGCGCGGCGCTTTTTTGTTGGCAGAAAGGAAGGACCCCTCATGGATAAACTGCCCCGTTATGTTGATATCGACTATTCCAAATATGCACCCGACATTCCCGAAGATCAGCTGGAAACCTATTACGGCCTGCCCCAAAAGGTACAGTTCTGCAAGGAATGTGTCATGAGCAACCAGAAGCCCAACTCCTGCTATGAGTTCGAGCACACCATCCATTCCATCAAAAAGACCATGGTCATCCAGGAGGACGGCGTCTGTGATGCCTGCCATGCCTGCCACAACAAAGCCAACGGCCATATCGACTGGGCTCTGCGGGAGAAGGAACTGCGGGAACTGTGCGACGAATACCGCAAGAACGACGGCTCCTACGACTGCCTGGTGCCCGGTTCCGGCGGCAAGGACAGCTTTTACGCCGCCCATCTGCTCAAGTACAAGTACGGCATGCACCCGCTGACCGTGACCTGGGCCCCCCACATCTATACCCCCTGGGGCTGGGACAACATGCAGGCCTGGATTCATGCGGGCTTTGACAACTACCTCTGCACCCCCAACGGCATGACCCATCGGCTGCTCACCCGCCTTGCCACCGAAAACCTCTTCCATCCCTTCCAGCCCTTCATCCTTGGCCAGAAGCAGCTGGCCCCCAAGATGGCGGCCAAGTTCGGCATCCCTCTGGTGTTTTACGGGGAAAATGAGGCCGAGTTCGGCAACCCCATCGCCGATAACAACTCCGCCTTGCGTGACGAGCACTTCTTTGCGGTCAACGACTACGACCACATCTATCTGGGCGGCGTAAGCCTGCGCCAGCTGGAGGAAGACTACAAGATCGACAAGGCCGACCTGGCTATCTATCTGCCTTCCGAGACTTCCAACCTGGAGAAAAACCACGTCCAGGTGCGGTATCTGGGCTACTACGAAAAGTGGCATCCCCAGGGTGCCTACTATTACAGCGTGGAGCACGGCGGATTCCGCCCCGCCCCGGAGCGCACCCAGGGAACCTATTCCAAGTACAACTCCATCGACGACAAGATCGACGATTTCTTCTATTACACCACCTACATCAAGTATGGTATCGGCCGCACCACCTACGATGCCGCCCAGGAGATCCGCAACGGGGAGATCACTCTGGACGAAGCCAAGGCCCTGTGCAAGAAGTTCGACGGCGAATATCCCGACCGCTTCGAGACGGAGATCTTCAAGTACCTCTCCATCGACAAAAAGCACTTCCCCTGGGCCAGCCAGCTGTTTGAACAGCCCCGCATGGACCGCGACTACTTCATGCACCTGGCCGACCGCTTCCGCTCGCCCCATATCTGGAAGTATGAGGACGGTATCTGGAAGCTGCGCCACACCCCTTATGAGGGAGACAGCGAGGTGCTGTGGGGCGACCCCAAAGGCACCCACCACGAACAGTAAGGCAGGGAACAACAGATGGAACGACCGCATAAGAAGATCCGGCTCATTGCCCGGCTGGATGTAAAGGACGAAAACCTGGTCAAGGGCATCCAGCTGGAAGGTCTGCGCAAGCTGGGCGACCCCAACGCCTTTGCCAGGCGGTATTACGAGGAAGGCATTGACGAACTGCTGTACATCGACATTGTGGCCAGCCTGTACAACCGCAACAACCTTTCGGGCATTGTCCGCCGCACGGTGGATGAGGTATATATCCCGGTGTGTGTGGGCGGCGGGCTGCGCAGCGTGGAGGACGTGCGGGCCATCCTGTCCATGGGCGCCGACAAGGCGGCGGTGAACACCGCGGCCATCAAGCGGCCCGAACTCATCACCGAAATTGCCGAAGCCTTCGGCAGCCAGTGCATGGTGCTTTCCATCCAGGCCAAGCGCAGTCATACCATGCCCAGCGGGTGGGAGGCCTATTACGACAATGGCCGGGCCCATTCCGGTTATGACGTGGTGGAGTGGGCCAAGCGGGGCCAGCAGCTGGGGGCAGGGGAGATCCTGCTCACCAGTGTGGACTGCGAAGGCCTGCGGGACGGCATGGACCTGGACCTCATCCGCGCCGTCACCGACGCCGTCACTGTGCCGGTCATCTGCGGCGGCGGTGTGGGCTGCGGTGATGACATTGTGGATGCCGCCCGGGCGGGGGCCGATGCCGTGGCCTGTGCCGCGGTGCTGCATTACGGCCAGGAAACGGTGCAGAAACTGAAAGAGGAGATCCGCGCAGGCGGGGTGGAGGTGCGCGCATGAAGGTCACGGTGATTGATTACGGGCTGTCCAACCTGCTCAGTGTCTGCCATGCCCTGGAACACTGCGGGGCCGAAGTTCTCCTGACCAGCCGCCCGGAGGATGTGCTGGCCGCCGAAGCTCTGGTGCTGCCGGGGGTGGGGGCGTTCCGGGACGGCATGGCCGGGCTGGAACGTCTGGGGCTGATCGAACCCATCCGCCGCAAGGCAGGGGAGGGGACCCCGCTGCTGGGCATCTGCCTGGGTATGCAGATGCTCTTTGATGAATCGGAGGAGTTCGGCGTACACAGGGGCCTGGGGCTGATCCCGGGCCGGGTGGTGCGCATCCCGGATGCCGATGTGGACGGCAATCCCCAGCGGGTGCCCCACATCAGCTGGCAGAAGCTCGTCCCTGCCGAACACCGGGACCGGGAAACCGGCTTTGCCGGTACCGCCCTGGCGGGAGTACATTCCGGGCAGGAATGCTATTTTATTCATAGCTACGAAGCAAAGCCCGCGGCACAGGAATACCGTTTGGCCGATACCGTCTACGGCGGGCGGCGGATCTGTGCGGCGGCCATGTGCGGGTCGGTGCTGGGGGTACAGTTCCACCCCGAAAAATCTGGCCCGGTGGGGCTGGAAATTCTGCGCTCTTTTGCACAATCCACAAACCGATAGTAGGACCGATGCACTTTACTGTGATTTTACGCAACAAAAATCCAGAAAAGGGCCAAAATCGGCGTTCTATCCATTCACAAACGGTCGTAGATGTTGTATAATCAGGCAAGCGGTTAAAAAATTAACCGCCTGCGTGACAATGAACAGAAAGGGTGTCTCCGTTTGAAAAAACTGATCCTGGTCACAAGCCCTCCGGCTTGCGGCAAGACCTTTATCTCCCGCCAGCTGGCGGCTGCGCTCAAACATGTGGTGTATCTGGACAAAGACACCCTCATCCCGCTGTCCAAGCAGATCTTTGCGGTGGCACATCAGCCCTATGACCGCAGCAGCATCTTCTTTGAGAAGTACATCCGTGACCTGGAATATCAGGTCACCCTGGACCTTGCCATGGAAGCTTTGCTCTACGATGACATTGTGCTGATCAACGCTCCTTTCACCCAGGAGATCCGGGACAACGAATACATCGCCAACCTGCGCAAGGAACTGGCTAAGAAAGAAGCCGAACTGGTGGTCATCTGGGTGGATACCGACCCCGAAGTCTGCCACCAGCGGATGATCGACCGCGCCAGCGACCGCGACATCTGGAAGCTGAACCACTGGGATGAATACATCCTGGGCGTCAATTTTGAGCCGCCCACGAACCTCAAGCTGGAAGGCCAGCCCGATTCGCTGCTCATCTTCCACAACTCTTCGGACGAGGAATTCCAGCAGAGCATGACCGAGATCGTGGCCCAGCTGGAAGCGTCGGTGAAAAAAGGCCGTCGTCCCCGCACCCCCCGCCGTCTGTGAGCGGCGGAACAATTCCATATTTTTCCGCATTTTCGGCAGCCCGCCGGTCCCTGTGGCCGGGCGGGCTGCTTTTTTGTGTTTCCGGGCGGGAAAAAGCGCTGCGCCGCTCAATCTGACTTTGGCGGGGCATTGCTTTTTGCGCAAAGAACCACTATAATGTACCTTGTACAAATGTGCAATTCTGTTGTCCGCAAGGGGGATGACCATGTCCAAGGATCTTCTGGTGGGTTCCACCGGTTTTGTGGGGGGCAATCTGATGGCTGCCCACAGCTTTGCCGCTGTCTGCCATTCCACCGATATTGCCGCCCGGTTCGGCACCGCGCCCGACCTGTGCGTCTACGCCGGGGTGCCTGCCGCCATGTTTCTGGCCAACGCCGACCCCGAGGCCGACCTGGCCGTGATGGCCGCCGCCCGGGAAAATCTGCGCAAGATCGCACCCAAAAAGCTGGTGCTCATCTCCTCCATCGCGGTGTATGCCGACAGCCGGGGCAAGGATGAATCCGATGCCCCCACCCCCGACGACCTGCCTGCCTACGGCCGCAACCGCCTGCAGCTGGAACACTGGGTGCGCCAAGATTTCCCCGATGCCCTCATCGTCCGTCTGCCCGCCCTGTACGGCCTGGGTCTGCGGAAAAACTTCCTCTTTGACCTGCACACCATCACCCCGGCCATGCTCCGGCCGGAAAAATACCAGGAACTGGCGGTCGCCAGTGACCTGGTCAAAGTCAGCTATGCCCCGGCGGACAACGGTTTCTATAAGCTGGTACCGGGGGCGGATGCCGCCGCTTTGCGGGAATTCTTTGCCGCCAACGACTTCAACGCCCTGGCCTTCACCGATTCCCGCAGCCGCTACCAGTTCTACAACCTGGGCCGTCTGTGGCAGGACATTGAAAAAGCCCTGGATGCCGGGCTGACCCTGCTCAACCTGACCACCCCGCCGGTCACTGCCGCGGCGGTATACACCGCTGTCACCGGGGGCAGCTGGCGCAACGAGCTGAACAAACCTCCCTTTGACTATGACCTGCGCAGCCGCCACGCCCAACTGCTGGGCGGCAAGGACGGCTACCTCTGCACCGAGGCGGAGGAACTGGCCGACATCTGCGCGTTTATGAAAAACTGGAACTGAAAGGGGCTTGCCATGCCTTCCATCCAACTGGCCGTCAGCAACATTGCCTGGAACAAGGCCGACGACGAACTGATCTATACCGCCATGAAAAATGCGGGCTTCACCGGCCTGGAACTGGCCCCCACCCGCATCTTCCCCGAACAGCCCTACGACAACCTGAGCTCCGCCGCGCTTTTCGGCGGCTACCTGCACAACCGCTGGGGATTCAGCGTGCCCAGTATGCAGAGCATCTGGTACGGGCAGACCGGCAGTATCTTTGATGAGGCCCAGGCTCAGGACCTGCTGGCTTACACTGAGGAAGCCTATGCCTTTGCCCGTGCCCTGAACTGTCCCAGCCTGGTGTTCGGCTGCCCCAAAAACCGCATGCTGCCCGAAGGCGCCGACCCCGCGGCGGCGGAACCCTTCTTTGACAAGGCGGGCCGTCTGGCGGCCCGGTACGGGGTGCGCCTGGCTATCGAGGCCAACACCACCCGGTACACCAACTTCCTGAACCACACCGCCGACGCCTTTGCCCTGGTCAAGCGCCTGGACAACCCCGGCCTGGCCGTGAACCTGGACCTGTCCACCATCATCGAAAACGGTGAGCGTCTGCGGGACTTCATCCCCGACCTGAACTGGGTCAGCCATGTGCATATCAGCGAGCCCGGCCTGGAACCCATCCAGCCCCGCCCGGAACACAAGGAACTGGCCATGATGCTCAAGGCTGTGGGCTACCACGGCTTTGTTTCCATCGAGATGCGCAACCCCGGCAACACCGACACGGTGCTGCGCACCATTGACTATATTGCGGAGGTGTTTGCATGAACCGTCAGCCCTTTGACGTTGCCTATACCATCACCGAATTTGCCCCCCGCAGCAGCGATTACTGCCTGCTGATCCCGGTCATCAACGAGGGGGCCCGCATCCTCACCGAGCTGGGCCGCGCCCAGAAAGCCGGGGTGGACAAGATGGTGGACATCATCCTGTGTGACGGCGGTTCCACCGACGGCAGCATGAAGCCGGACACCCTGCAGCTGTACGGTGTGAACACCCTGCTGGTCAAGACCAGCGCCGGACGGCAGGGCGCCCAGCTGCGCATGGGCCTGCATTTTGCCCTGGCCAGAGGGTACAAGGGCTTTCTGACCATCGACGGCAACAACAAGGACTCCATCGAGGACGTGCCCCGCTTTATCGAAAAGCTGAAAGAGGGCTACGACCTGGTGCAGGGCAGCCGCTTCGTCAAGGGCGGCAAGGCCGTCAACACTCCGCCCGCCCGGTTCCTGGCGGTGCGGCTCATCCATGCCCCGGTCATCAGCGCTGCGGCGGGCCAGTGGTTCACCGATACCACCAACGCCTACCGGGCTTACAGCCGGGAATACCTGACCCACCCCGACGTGCAGCCTTTGCGCCCCATCTTTATGGGATATGAGCTGCTGGCTTATCTGAGCATCCGGGCTTCCCGCCTGGGACTCAAAGCCTGCGAGGTCCCGGTCACCCGTGCCTACCCCGCCAGCGGCCGCACGCCCACCAAGATCAGCGGCTTCAAGGGCAACAGCAACTTGCTCAAGGTTCTGTTTGCCGCCGCTATGGGTAAATACGACCCGAAGTAAAAATTCCATAATATACAGATTGTATATTATCTGAGAAGGAATCCGCCATGAATTACGATAAGATCATCATCGGCGCGGGGCTCTACGGCCTGTATGCGGCTCAGAAATGCGGCGCCGCCGGCCAGCGGGTGCTGGTGCTGGAACGGGACCCCGCACCCTTTATGCGTGCCACCTACATCAACCAGGCCCGGGTGCACATGGGGTATCATTATCCCCGCAGCTACTCCACCGCCATCAAGAGCGCCCACTATTTCCAGCGATTCTGCGAGGATTACGCCTTCTGCCTGCACACCAAATTCGACCAGGTCTACGCCACCAGCGCCCATTTCTCCTGGACCGACGCCCCCGCCTTCCGGCGGTTCTGTGCGGCAGCGGGCATCCGGTGCGACGATGTGCCCCCCACCCGGTACTTCAATCCCGGGCTGTGCGACGGTGCATTCCTCACCACCGAATATACCTACGATGCCCAGGTGCTGAAAAAGTGGTTCCTGGAACAGCTGGCCAAGCTGCCCAACGTCACCGTGCTCTATAACCACAAGCCGGATTCCATCCGGGAACAGGGGGACGTGTGGCAGGTGACGGCAGGGGACGTGCAGGCCGAAGCGCCTTTCCTGCTCAACGCTACCTATGCGGGGGTCAATGACATCCACGCCATGCTGGGGCTGCCGCCTTTTCAGATCAAGTACGAAAAGTGCGAGATCATCCTCTGCGAAGTGGCGGAACCGCTGAAAAACGTGGGCATTACCGTCATGGACGGGCCCTTCTTCAGCCTGATGCCCTTCGGCCAGACCGGTCTGCACAGCCTGACCAGTGTGACCTTTACCCCCCACGAGACCAGCTATGATTCGGTGGCCACCTTCCCCTGCCAGCAGGAGAGCGAAGGCCGCTGCACCCCGGGCAGCCTTTTCAACTGCAACGAATGCCCGGCCAAGCCTGCGTCCGCCTGGCCGTATATGAGCCAGCTGGCCCGCAAGTATCTGAAAGAGGAATACGGCTTCACCTACAAGAGCAGCCTGTTCAGCATGAAGCCCATCCTCAAAGCCAGTGAGATCGACGATTCCCGCCCCACGGTGGTGCGGGTGATGCACAAGGCGCCCACCATGATCAGTGTGCTTTCGGGCAAGATCAACACCGTATACGATTTGGATGAGGTACTGGATCTATGAATCAGGAAACCCTGAGCGAAAAGCTCAATAAAGAAAAGAACTTTGTCTCGGCGGTGGTGTACCTGCGGGGGGATGCCGACCGCACCGTCCGCTTTTTCCAGACCCTGACCGCGGAACTGGAAGCCCACTTTGCCCAGTATGAGCTGGTGGCGGTGGATGACGCCGCCGATCCGGCGGTGGTCAAAGCCCTGCGCAGCTGGGCCGCCGACCTGCCCAAACCCCTGACCATCCTGCACATGAGCCTGCACCAGGGGCTGGAACCCGCCATGAACGCCGGTCTGGACGCCGCCATCGGGGACTATGTCTACGAGTTCGACTCCACCGAGATGCCCTATGATGCTTCGCTGATTTTTGAAGCGTACCGCACCGCCCAGCAGGGCAGCGACATCGTTTCGGTCTGCCCCAAGCAGACCCGGGGCGGCAGCGGGCTGTTTTACAAGGTGTTCAACGCCAACTCCCACAGTGCCTACCGCCTGCGCACCGACGCTTTCCGCCTGGTCACCCGGCGGGCCATCAACCGGGTGCATGCTTCCAGCGCCCACCTGCCTTACCGCAAGGCGGCCTATGCGGCTTCCGGCCTGAAGATGACCGACCTGGAATTTGACGGCCGCCTGACGGATAAGCCCGCAGGACGTTTTGCCCTGGCCGCCGACAGCCTGGCCCTGTACACCGATGCAGGGTTCCGTCTCAGCGCGGGCATTGCCCTGGCCATGATGGTGCTGGCGCTGGCGGAACTGGCTTATACCTTTATCGTCTTCTGCACCGGCCATCCCATCGAGGGATGGACCACCACCATGTTCGTGCTGACCCTGGGCTTTGCCGGGGTGTTTGCGGTGCTGACCATCATCATCAAGTATCTGTCTTTGCTGGTGGACCTGACCTTCAAACAGCAGAAATACCTCATCGAAAGCATCGAAAAAATTCAGAAGTGAATTGCCGCGCCTTTGATGCCGGAAAGGACCCCTCATGCCGTTTTCCCGTCTGAAAAATCAACAGATTTCCCTCTCCCGCCGAGCCTTCTGGGTATGTGCGGCTGCGCTGGTGCTGGTGCGCCTGGGGCTCACCGGCTTTCAGCAGGCTTATACCTGGGTGGGGGGCGCGCCTCTGGACGATGAACTTATGTTCCGGGCTGCGCAGTCCATCTCCGCCGGGCAATGGCTGGGAGAGTATGATTATCTTACCCTCTCCAAATCCATGTTCTTCCCGGTGTGGCTGGCTTTCCTCAACGCTCTGCACATTCCCTATCTTCTGGGCGGAGCGGCCCTGTGGTGCGCCGCTGCCCTCTTTGCGGCCTTTGCTTTTTCGCCTTTGTGGGAGAAGATGCCCGCAGGGCAGGGCAGGGCCGTGACCCTGGTTCTTTTTGCCCTGCTGGCCTGCCTGCCCTCCTCCTGGGCAGCGTATACTTTGCGGGTCTACCGGGACAACATCTTCCCGGCCCTCTGCCTGCTGGCCTTTGCCGGGTTCGCCGGGGCGGCTTTGCGGGTGCTGCGCACCGACAAGACACCCCTGTGGCCCTGGCTGCTGGCGGGAGGTGCGGGCCTTACCGCCGGGTATCTCAGCCGGGAGGACGCCGGATTGTTCCTGCTGCCCTTCACCGTGCTGGCCACCCTGGGCATGCTGGGGGTGGCGGTGCGCCGCCGCCGTTGGCTGCGGGCGCTGGTGCAGCTGCTGCCGTACGCTATGCTGGCGGGGGGCGTGGGCATCTTCTGTGCCCTGAACCAGGCTTACTACGGAGTGTTTACCCTCTCTGATTTTTCCGGCGGCGCCTTTGCCGACGCCATGGGCGCCATGAGCCGGGTGGCCACCGAATCCGACGAACCAATGCTCAGTGTGCCCGCCGACGCCCGGGAACTGCTGTATGAGGCGGTACCTGAACTGGAACCCCTTTCCTACTGGCTGGAAGAGGACCCCCAGATGGCCAACGATTTCCGGGACCCCGAACTGGACGACTACCGCGCCGGCAGTTTCTATTGGGCGATCCGGAGGGCGGCGCAATACGAAGGCATTTACGATACCGCCGAAGGCGCTGAAGCGTATTGGCAGACGGTGGCGGACAAGGTCAACGCCGCCTGTGACGACGGCACCCTGCCCGCCCGCAGCGGGCGGCGCAGCGGCACCACCCAGCCCATCCGGGCGGAGTATGTGCTGCCCACCCTGAAGGAAAGCCTGCGCAGCCTGGGCTGGGTGCTCACCTTCCAGGACTGCGAACCCTATGAATCTCTGCGCTCCATCGGTACCGAGGAGGACTTTGCCCTCTGGTCCGGCTACCTGCACTGTTCCCTGAACGGTGCCGCCGAAGCGGGCAAGGATACGCCCTATTACAGCCCCACCCAGAAGCTGGTGTTCGGGGGCATGCAGGCCCTGCGCCTGGTGTGGGCGTTTGCGCTGCCGGTGGCCTTTGCTCTGGCGGTGCTCTTCTGGCTGCGGGACCTGCCCGACCGGGTGCGTGCCGCCCGGAAATGCTTCACTGCCCTGGTGCCCTGGGTGCTGCAGCTGATGCTGCTGCTCATGGCGGCGCTGCGCTGCGGCATGATCGCCTTTGTGGAAGTGTCCAGCTTCGGCATCGGCACATCCACCATGTACCTGGCAACGGTGCATCCGCTGCTGGTGCTGTTCACTGTGGTCAGCCTGGTGCTGGCTGCCCAGAAAAGGAGGAACGCCCATGCCGCTGGATGATCTGCTCATCGTGGGCGGCGGAGCGGCCGGTCTGATGGCCGCCGGTACCGCCTGTGCCCTGGGGGCTTCGGTCACCGTGCTGGAACACAACCCCAAAGGCCCGGGCCAGAAGCTGCTCATCACCGGAAAAGGCCGCTGCAACGTCACCAATGACTGCGACCCCCGGGAATTCATGAACTATGTGCGCCGCAATCCCCGGTTTTTGTTCTCCTGCCTGCATGCCTTTCCGCCTTCGGCAGCCATGGATCTGTTTGAGTCCCTGGGCGTGCCCCTCAAGACCGAGCGGGGACGCCGGGTCTTTCCCCAGAGCGACCGGGCGGCGGATGTGCTGGCCGCCTTGCGGCAGTACGCCGAAGCCGCCCGCTTTGTGAAGGCTGACGCCGAGGAACTGATTTTAGAGGACGGGGTCTGCAAGGGCGTCATCGCCGGGGGCAAGGCCTACCGGGCCCGGAACGTGCTGCTGGCCACCGGCGGCGTCAGCTACCCGGTCACCGGCAGTGACGGCAGCGGCTACCGCCTGGCCCAACAGGCGGGGCACACCATCGTCAAGCCCCAGCCCAGCCTGTGCAGCCTGGTCTCCCCGGACCCGGCCTGCCGCAAGCTCATGGGGCTGTCCCTGCGCAACGTCACCCTGACCCTGCTGCGGGACGGCAAGCCGCTGTTCACCGAACAGGGGGAGGCGCTGTTCACCCACTTCGGCCTTTCGGGGCCGCTGGTGCTCTCCGCCTCCACCTACATCGACGACATCCGCGCCCATAAGTATGTGTGTGAGTTCGACCTCAAACCGGCTCTGGACGAAAAGACTTTGTATGACCGCCTGACCCGGGATTTCGCCGCGCTGGGCGGCCGCAGCGCCCAGGGCGCCCTGGAAAAGCTGCTGCCCCATTCCATGCGCCCGGTGGCGGTGGAAAAGTGGGGCGTGGACCCCGCCACCCGGGCGGCCCAGATCACCCGGGAACAGAAGATGGACCTGGTGCGGCTGTGCAAGCACTGGGCCGTTCCCGTCACCGCTCTGGGGGACCTGGAACACGCGGTCATCACCGCCGGCGGTGTGGATGTGCGGGAAGTGGACCCCAAGACCATGGCCAGCAAACTCTGCCCGGGGCTGTACTTTGCCGGGGAGATCCTGGATGTGGATGCCCGCACAGGAGGCTATAATCTGCAGATCGCCTGGGCTACCGCCCGGGCTGCGGCAGCGGCAGCAGCCGAGGCCGACCAATAAAAAGGAGCGTTGTTCTCATGATTTCTGTTGCCATCGACGGCCCTTCCGGGGCCGGTAAATCCAGCATGGCCCGCCGTCTGGCGGCCGACCTGGGCTACACCTATGTGGACACCGGCGCCATGTACCGCGCCATTGGCCTGTATGCCCGCCGCGCGGGGGCCGACACCAAGAACGCCGACGCTGTGGGAGCGCTGCTGCCGCAGATCCAGCTGGACATCCGCCTGCAGGACGGCGCCCAGCACATCCTGCTCAACGGCGAGGACGTGACCGAGGCTGTCCGGGCTGAGGATATCGGCATGGCAGCTTCCGACGTGTCTGCCCATCCGGCGGTGCGCACCTTCCTGCTGGACACCCAGCGGAATCTGGCGGCCAGCCGGGATGTGCTCATGGACGGCCGGGATATCGGTACCGTGGTGCTGCCCAACGCCACCGTCAAGATCTACCTGACCGCCAGTGCCGACGCCCGTGCCCGCCGCCGTCTGGCCGAACTGCTGGAAAAGGGCAAGCAGACCGATTACGCCACCGTTCTGGCCGACATCGAACAGCGTGACTACCAGGACACCCACCGCGCCGTGGCCCCTCTGCGCCAGGCGGAGGACGCTGTCCTGGTGGATACCAGCGACATTGGCATTGAGGAGAGCTTCGCTCTGCTGAAAAAGACGATCCTGGAACACATCTGACCCGCCCCCTGCGCATAGGGATGTAAAAAATATAGGAAATGGTGAACTTATGCTTTTGTACTGGATCCTGCTGCCCATCGTATGGGTGTTGATGCACATTGTCTGGCGCGTGCGGGTGGTGGGCCGTGATCTCATTCCCCGCGGCCGTCCCATCGTGGTGGCCCCCAACCATCTTTCGGAACTGGATCCGGTGTTCATCCTGGTGGTGATCTTCCGTTTCCGCCGGTTCCGCATCCTGGCCAAGCAGGAACTGTTCCGCAACCCCTTTGTGGCCTGGTTCCTGCGCTGCATGGGTGCGGTGCCCATCGACCGCGGCCACGGCGACCTGGAAACCGTCAACCGTGTGACCGAAGAATGTAAAAAGGGCACCGGTGTGCTCATCTTCCCCGAAGGTACCCGCAGCAAGGACGGCAAACTGGGCAAGCTGAAAAGCGGCGCTTTCGTCATTGCCGGGCAGGCGGGGGCGGATATGGTGCCCTGCCGCATCATTTATGATACCCCCGACCACCGGATGCATCTGTTCTGCCGCATGCGCATCTGCTTCGGGCAGCCCATTCCGGCGGAGGAACTGCGCATCACTGACCCGCGCCACCAGATCAAGGAACTGCGCGCCCTGCGCAGCCGCCTGACCGACGCGCTGGAAGAACTGTACCGGGAAAACAGCTTTGAGCCGGCGGAACTGCCTGCCGTCGACCCGGCGCCCGACGCCGACCCCAAACTCGAGACCTGAACACAGGAGAATTGCCATGGAGATCATTCTGGCCAAGACCGCCGGTTTCTGCTTCGGCGTGGACCGCGCCGTCAAGCTGACCTATGACCTGCTGGACAAGGGCTGCCGTGTGGCCACCCTGGGTCCGCTGATCCACAACCCCCAGGTGGTGCAGGACCTGGAAAGCAAGGGCGCGCTGACCTGCCCGGACATCGATTCGGTGCCCGACGGGTACGAGGTCGTCATCCGCAGCCACGGGGTGCCCCGGACGGTTTATGACAAAATCAGCACACGCGGCCTGGCGTTTCATGATGCCACCTGCCCATTTGTATCAAAAATCCATAAAATTGCCGAAGAAGCGGGCAAAAATGGTGCGCTTTTGCTGGTGGCGGGGGATGCTTCCCATCCTGAAGTACAGGGGATTGTGGGCCATACAAGCGGTGAAGTGCGGGTTTTTGCGAATCTGGACGAACTGGAAAAGATGCGCGAAATTCTTGCGCAGCAAAAATCCATTTATGTGGTGGCACAGACCACTTTTCGGGTCCAAAGTTGGGAAAGTTGCAAGGCTTCTCTAAAAAAGTGGTGTACAAATGCCAAAATATTTGATACAATATGTAATGCAACGTGGGCGAGGCAACAGGAGGCGGAGGACCTCAGCCAAAAATGCGATCATATGATCGTCATTGGTGGTCATCATTCCTCCAACACCCAGAAACTGTTGCAGGTCGCCGCCCGGCATACCGATGCCGTCACCGTCGAGACAGCTGATGAACTCGACCGTGCATGGCTCAAAGGTGCCAGGGTGGTGGGCGTAACAGCCGGGGCTTCCACGCCTTCGTCTATAATTGAGGAGGTACTTAACTGTATGAGTGAAGAAATCCGTGACGACATGAGTTTTGCCGAAATGCTCGAGGCCTCTGAGGCGAAACCTCTGTTCGCAGGTAAGATCGTTAAAGCCAAGGTCATCAGCGTCAGCCCCACGGAGTGCGTCGTGGGCATCGACGGCTCCAAGCACACCGGCATCGTCAAGCTCAACGAGATGACGCATGATCCCAACGCCAAGATGGAAGACCTTGTTAAGGTGGACGACGAACTGGATCTGGTTGTTGTCAAGACCAACGACCAGGAAGGCGTCGATACCCTTTCCCGCGTCCGTTTCGAAGCCCAGAAGGGCATGAAGGACGTTTCCGAAGCTGCCGAGAACGGCACCGTCATGGAAGGCGACGTTATGGAAGCCAACAAGGGCGGCGTCGTCGTCAATGTCAAGGGCGTGCGCGTCTTCGTGCCCCGCTCTCAGGCCACCATGCGCCGTGACGAAGACTACACCAAGCTGGTGGGTCAGCATGTGCGTCTGGTCATCACCGAGTGCGCCGGCCGCAAGATCGTTGGCAGCATCAACAAGGTGACCGCCGAAGAGAACAAGGCCAAGCGTGAAGAGTTCTGGCAGAACGTGGAAGTGGACAAGCACTACACCGGCGTTGTCAAGAGCCTGACCTCCTACGGTGCCTTTGTTGACATCGGCGGCGTGGACGGCCTGTGCCACATCAGCGAGCTGAGCTGGTCCAACCTGAAGCATCCCTCTGAGGTTGTCAGCGTGGGCGACACCATCGACGTCTACGTCAAGAGCTATGACCCCGAGAACCAGAAGGTTTCCCTGGGCTACAAGAAGGAAGAGGACAACCCCTGGGAGAAGCTGAAGAACGAGTATCCCATCGGCAGCGAGTTCACTGCTCCGGTGGTCTCCATCACCAAGTTCGGCGCCTTTGTCCGCATCCTGCCCGGTGTTGACGGTCTGGTCCACATCAGCGAGATCTCCAACGAGCGCGTGAACAAGGTCAGCGACGTGCTGAAGGTGGGCGACGAAGTCCGCGTGAAGCTGATCAACGTCGACTTCGACCGCAAGCGTATCAGCCTGTCCATGAAGGCCTGCGAGGACGAAGTGGCCGGCGACGATACCGACGCTGAATAATCTCTGAATTGTTCCCAATGGGAGGCCTGCCTGGTCACAGGCGGGCCTCTTTTGGCTTTACGGGTGTACCATGCAGAAAATCAAAGACCTGATCATCAAATACTATGAACAGCTGTCCTACCTGTTTTTCGGCGGGCTGGCCACGCTGCTCAATTTCCTGATCCTCAACATCTTCCAGGCGGCTTTCGGGCTGGAGTTTGCAGCGGGCGTGGGCAATGTCATCAACAACGCCATCTGCATCCTCTTTGCCTACTGGACCAACCGCAGCTTCGTGTTCCGCAGCAAAAGCCGCGGCGCCGCCGCCTGGCAGGAATTCACCAAGTTTGTGGGCTGCCGCATCTTCACCGCCGTGGTGGACCAGCTCATCATGTGGGGCGGCGTGAGCCTTCTGGGCCCCGCCATCACCTTTGTTTCTCCCGAACTGTGGGCCAACATCGTCAAGCTGTTCTCGCAGGTCGTGGTGATCGTTTCCAACTACGTGTTTTCCAAGATTCTGATCTTCACCAAAAAAGCGCCGTAACAGGCGTGTCAAAGGAGGCTTTCCTATGAAAAACAAGGTACGCGGCGGTGGGCTGCGTCTCACCGGTCTGATTTTGGGCATCATTGCCACCGTGTGCGGTGTCACGTCCATCATCTTCTCCACCATCGGCCTGCATCAGGCGCACCTGTGCAAACATTGTGGGAAAGGAGCCGAATACAGATGAGCCGTTACAGCAAGGAACAGCTGTTCGCGGTGGTGGACCACACCCTGCTCAAGCCCGAAGCCACCTGGCCCCAGATCCAGAAACTGTGCGACGAAGCCATGCAGTACCACACCGCCTCGGTGTGCATCAACACCTGCTATGTGAAGCAGGCCGCCGAATACATGGCCGGCCGGGTGCCGGTGTGCTGTGTGGTGGGGTTCCCTCTGGGCGCCATGGACACCGCCAGCAAATGCTTTGAGGCCCGTACCGCCATCGAGAACGGTGCCACCGAAGTGGATATGGTCATCAACATCGGCCGCTTGAAAAACGGCGAGTACGACGCTGTGCGGGAAGATATCGCCGCCGTGAAGCAGGCTGTGGGGGATAACTGCCTCAAGGTCATCATCGAGACCTGCCTGCTTACCGACGAGGAAAAGATCAAGATGTGTGACATCGTGCCCGAAGCCGGTGCGGACTACATCAAGACTTCCACAGGCTTCTCCACCGCCGGTGCCACCTTCCATGATATTGAGCTGTTCGCCAAACATGTGGCGGGCCGCTGCAAGATCAAGGCGGCAGGCGGCATCTCCACCATCGAGGATATGGAAAAGTTCCTGGACCTGGGCGCCGACCGCCTGGGCACCTCCCGTGCCGTGAGCCTGCTCACCGCGGAGTAACACACAAATGAAAATCCCGTCTTTCCGGAGGGATATTCCGGAAAGGCGGGATTTTTTGTTTTGTTAGCTTAAGCGTAAGGACAACCCCCGGCTATGCCGGGGAGTG
>CAJMLV010000031.1 GCA_905214345.1 uncultured bacterium | reverse complement strand
GCCTATTCACCGGGCTGGGGCCCGGTGAACAAGGAAAATGATTAAAAGCCATTTCCCGGTAACGGTTGCTTGACGGTAAGTTTGCTCAGCTCCCCCGCAAGGTTTTTAAATCCACACCTTGCTCAGGCCCCCCAGGGCCTGAGTAGGCCGTCCCGGAGGGGTGGCCGCACTCGGGTCCAGGGCGAAGCCCTGGTCGGCGGCCGCCGCATCGAAACGGCGGGCCCTTTTCGCTTCCTTTTCGGGCACGAAAAGGAAGGCATAAAAGGCAGTCTACCGTTACCCCGTCAGCCGGGCACGAAAAGGAAGGACACTCCGGCAAGCTGCCGTTCCCCCAGAAGCCACCAAAAGAAGGGGTCCCCCAGGACAGACCTCTCTCCCCTGCCCCCTGATAGCCCCCACCTTGCATCCACCCACAAGGGGTGGTATACTTAAATCAACACACAAAAAGGCTTATGCTTTTCCGGTGCCGGACGTCGGGGATCTTCCCGCCGCCGGCACGCTCTTTTTTTGCGCCGTGCGGCAGAAAGGGGTCCCATGCACACTACACAGCTTTCTCAGACCGCCCAGTTTGACAAGATGACCAAAACTCCCATCCCGAAACTGGTCATTCAGCTGGGCATCCCCACCACCATCAGCATGCTGGTCACCAACATCTACAACATGGCCGACACCTGGTTCGTGGGCCGGGTGGGCATCAGTGCTTCCGGCGCGGTGGGCATCGTGTTCGGCCTCATGGCCATCATCCAGGCTTTCGGCTTCATGTTCGGCCACGGCGCCGGGTCCATCATCAGCCGCCGCCTGGGCGCCCATGACGTGGACAGCGCTTCCCGCTTTGCCACCACCAGCTTTTTCTGCTCTTTCGGTGCCGGGCTGCTCATCACGGTGTGCGGCCTGACCTTCATGGACCCGCTGCTGCGGCTGCTGGGTTCCACCGATACCATCCTGCCCTACGCCCGGCAATACGCCCTGTTCATCCTGCTGGGCGCGCCTTTCATGGCATCCAGCTGTGTGCTCAACAACATCCTGCGGTATGAGGGCCAGGCCGCCTTCGCCATGATCGGGCTGACCTCCGGCGGTATCCTGAACATCTTCGGGGACTGGGTCCTCATGGAATGGTTCCACCTGGGCGTGCTGGGCGCGGGCATCTCCACCGGCGTGAGCCAGCTCATCAGCTTCGGCCTGTTGTTCTACATGTTCCTGGCCGGGCACACCCAGAGCAAGATCGCGCCCCGCAACATGACCCGGGATATGGCCGACGTGCTGCTCATCTGCCGCACCGGCCTGCCCAGCCTGATGCGCCAGGGCCTGGGCAGCGTGTCCACCATGATGCTCAACGGCCAGGCCCGCCTGTACGGCGACGCCGCCGTGGCCGCCATGAGCATCGTCAACCGCATCGCCCAATTCATCTTCTCTTTCGGTCTGGGCGTGGGTCAGGGCTTCCAGCCGGTCAGCGCCTTCAACTACGGCGCCAAGCGGTACGACCGGGTGCGCCAGGCTTTCCTGTTCACCTTTGCGGTGTCGGAGGTCCTCATGGGTTCCATCGCGGCGCTGGGCTTCTTCTTCTGCCCGGAGCTCATCGCCCTGTTCCAGCCTGCCGAGGACGTGGTGCGCATCGGCGCCTCCGCCCTGACCCTGCAGCTGGGAGCCCTGTTCTTCCAGCCGCTGACCGTCTGCTCCAACATGCTGTTCCAGAGCATCGGGCAGAACCGCACCGCCACCCTGCTTTCCAGCCTGCGCAGCGGCCTTTTGTTCATTCCGGCCCTGCTGGTGCTGAGCACCGCCCTGGGCATGACCGGCGTGACCATGGCCCAGCCGGTGGCGGATGTGCTGGCCTTCTTCATTGCGCTGCCCTTTGTGATCCGCTTCTTTGTGGTGCTGCGGCAGATGCCCTCTCAGGCGGCGGACCTGGGCTGACCCTTTTGTTTTTGTAAAGACTGTACGGAAAGGAATCTGTTTTTTACATGCGGAAATTTGACGGAAAACTGGCTTCTCATTTCGGTTTGTATCTGCTGGGCATGGTGCTGCTGGCCCTGGGCCTGACCCTGAACACCAAGACCGGGCTGGGGGCTTCGGCCATCGTGTCCATCCCCTTCACCCTCAGCGAGGGCACCGGCCTGGATTTCGGGGACCTGACCCTGGTGGAATACTGCGTGCTGGTGGCGGCCCAGTTTGTGGTCAAGGGTAGGAACCGCACCTGGATGGACCTGCTCCAGCTGGTGGTGAGCCTGGTGTTCACCCGGTTTCTGAACATCTTCAAGGCCGCCATCCCCTATGAAAGCGGTTTTCTGCCCGCCGACATCGCCCTGCTGGTGGTGGCCATCATCCTGACCGGGGTGGGCGCCGCCATGACGGTGGACATGCAGCTGGTCCCCAATCCCGGCGACGGCATCGTGCACAGTCTGGCCCAGCGGTTCGGCAAGGAACTGGGCCTGTGCAAGAACCTGTTCAATGTGGGCTGCGTGGCGATCTCGCTGGTGCTGGGCCTGGCCTTCGGGGACCCGCTGCTGGGCATCGGCCTGGGCACCATCCTCTCCATGATGGGGGTGGGCCGTTCCATCGCGGTGTTCAACGGCCTGTGCAAACCCAGACTGCTGGCCATGGCCGGGCTGCAGCCCGCCGCTGCCTGACAGTTCCCGACTCAAACACGCGGAAGGATTTCCTTCCGCGTGTTTTTTTATGCCCGGAATCCCCTCTGCGCCTGCCAAATTCAGAATCGGTTGTCCGCCAAACCGACTTTTGCCCCGCAAACCGGTAGACTGTATACATGGGAACAAAGAGATGTTCCCTGCCGCAGTTGTATGCCAAGCGGCCACCGTTTCCCCAGAAAGGATGTGCGCAGAACCATGAAAAACACCAAAATGCTGAAAAACAGCCCGCCCCAGTCCCCCAAAGGCCGCGGCGCCGCCCTGGGCAAAGCCGGGGTGGCGGCTCTGCTGGCGGCATTGATGCTGCCCACCGCCGCCTGGGCTGATATGCCCGTCCAGGACACCGCCCTGTCCTCCGCCCTGGTGCAGACGGCCCCGGATACCGCCACCCCCGAATCCGCCCTGCCCGAAACGACCTATACACCCGAAACCACCATTTCTCCGGAAACCACGCCCGCGCCGGACGCTGCCCCTGCCCCGGAGTCCGCCCCGCTGCCGGAGGCCACCCCCGTCCCGGAAGCCGCAGCCGTTCCGGAATCTTCCGCCACCCCTGAAACTGCCCCCGCGGCGCAGGTCCTTGCCGCCGACGAGATTCCTCTGGACGAAAGTCAGTTTCCCGACCCGGCCTTTCTGAACTGCGTCCGCGCCTATGACACCGACAGCAGCGGCGGGCTTTCCGCCGCCGAGGCTTCCGCCGTGACCCGGCTGGACATCCGCGGCAAAGGCATCCAATCCCTGGAAGGCATCGGTGCTTTCCCCAATCTTACCTACCTGAACTGCATCGGCAATGACCTCACCGGGATTCCCCTGCAGGAACTGCCCAACCTGCAATCCCTGCTGTGCAACGAAAACCGCATCACCTCCCTGGACCTTTCCCAGGTGCCGGAACTGACCGTGCTGCATTGCCATCAAAACCGTCTGACCGCCCTGGATGTATCCCCCTTGCCCCATTTGTACGAACTGGCCTGCGGGGATAATCCCTTCCCCACGCTGGATTTGTCTCAGAACCAGGAACTGGCATACCTGCTGTACATGGGCGGCCCCCTCAAGACCCTGACCCTTTCCCACAATGATGCCCTGATAGACCTGTGGTGCTCCTATTCCCTGGTTTCGGAGCTGGACCTGTCCCAGACACCCAACCTGGAACTGCTGGGGGCGGACCGCAGCGACCTGACCTATCTGGACCTGAGCCACACCCCAAAACTGACCTCTGTCATGGCCGAGGACAATATGCTGCTGGCCATCCAGCCCGGCGGCAACACCCCCACCGTCAGCCTGGCCGACCAGCGCCCGGTGGATGTGGAACTCGCCGAAGGGGAAACCACCTTCGACCTGACCACGCTGGACATCCCGCTGGATATTTCCTGCATCTCCGATGTGACCGGGGCGCAGCTTTCGGGCAGCGTGTTGAGCGGTCTGCAGGATGGTTCCACGGTCAGTTACCTCTACACCAAAGACGGGATTTCCTTTACGGCCCGGCTGCAGTTCCATGCGGGCAACACCTGGCTGGCACCCCTTTTTCTGGAGGACTGGACCTACGGCGAGGAAGCACACCAGCCTTATGCGGATGCGCAATACGGTGAACCGGTGTACGGGTACAGCGCTTCTCCCGACGGTCCCTTTACCGCCCAGCAGCCCACCGATGCCGGCACCTGGTATGTGCAGGCCCGGGTGGAACCCGTGGACGGCCATGCCGGCCTGACCTCAGTCTCCGAATTCCACATCCTGAAAGCCTGGCCGGAATTCACCGTTCCTGCGGGGCTGACCGCCACCTACGGCGATACCCTGGCCAACGTGGCCCCCGGGGAAGGCTTTTTCTGGAAAGACACTGCCCAGACGGTGGGCAGTGTGGGGACCCGGACCTTTGAGGCCCGTTTTGTCCCCGCCGACAGCGAGAATTACCTGACCGTTGACCCGGTGGAGATCCCTCTGCAGGTCCTGCCCAAAGCAGTCGAAGATTCCTGGGTTTCGGAAGTGACCAACGCCCAGGACGCCGAAAACCTGACGGTACGGGACGGCGACACCCTGCTGCAGGAAGGGGTGGACTACACCGTGACCACCCGGCAGGAAAGCGACCGCGTGGAACTGACCGTCACCATGCAGGGCAACTACACCGGCGAAGTACTGCGCGGCTACTCCACCGTGCCGGAGACTACCCCCGCACCGGAAACCACCCCCGCACCGGAAACCACCCCCGCACCGGAGACCACTCCCGCGCCGGAGACCACTCCCGCGCCGGAGACCACTCCCGCGCCGGAGACCACTCCCGCACCGGAGACCACTCCCGCACCGGAGACTACCCCCGCACCGGAAAAGACACCGGTCACGGTGACCGTGACCTCCACCGAATCCCCGACGGCCACCCCGCCGGCAGCGCCCGCAGTCCCGCAGGTCTATCCGCCCGCTCCCAGCCCCACCGGACAGCCCTCCGCCCGGCCTGACGCCACACCGGCACCCTCCGATACCGCTGCGGAGGAGGAACCTTCCGCCACCGCCACCCCCACGCCCGCACCGCCCCAGACCGGCGAAACCGCCGAGAGCGGCACCCCCGGCAGCACCACATCCCGGAAGGACTACAGCTGGCTCTGGCTGCTGCTCCTCCTGATCCTGCTGTTGCTGGCACTGCTGCTGTATATCCTGCGGGGAGATAGCGCGGATAAGGTCGACACCACCTCAAGCTGAATAAAGGGGTACTGGCAAATAACGAATTTTCAACCTGGGAATTGACGGATGTGCAAACCGGGCAGCCCATCATGGTCACCGAGCAAATCATAGACGATGTGCGGGTCGACGACGGATACCTTACATGGGCAAGTTATGCCGATGCCCCAGTGTTCTTTTTTGATACAAAAGCCGATTGCTTCCTTCGGTTTGATACCCTTCCGGAAAGTTCCCATTACCTTCGGTTTTATCAAGGGAATGGGTTTCTGCAGTTATGGGCAGACGGTGAACCAAAGCATTACCGCCTGGAAAAGAAGTAAAATCCTGCGCAAGCGATTCCCGTACGGGTCACCGACTTTCTCACCTATTGGAGGGCCAAACATAAAGAAAAGCACCTGCTTCTTTGGAAGCAGGTGCTTTTTGCATGTATTTCAGATCCTGCCCGTACGAGGAATCTCCCGCGCTCTAAAAACGGTCCACTGGAGCTTTTTGCCTGCGCGGTTATGCCGCGCAATCCCGCGCAAGCGGGATGCAAAAACCAACGCGCAGCGTTGGTTCCGAAATAGGCAGGCCGCGAACAGCGGCCAATAAAAGGGGCCTGATGTCCTGCACCAACACAAACGGCGGACCCGAGCTTTATCCGGTTGCGGGTACGCATCGGGCTGCGCCCCTACACAGGGCTTACCCTCTGCGACCGCTGCCCCTGCTCCGGCTCCCTGTTTCCGCCGCAGGCGGCGGTCGCCTGCGCAGCAATTCCCGTACGGGTCACCGGGTTTCTGCCCTTTCCCAAGGGCTGCACATAAAGAAAAGCACCTGCCTCTTAAGAAGCAGGTGCTTTGGTGAAGCGCCAGCCCGCGAATCCGAACCGAAGGCTGCAAAAACTTCATCCAAGCTCACGGTTTGCGAACCTTTTTTGTAATTATAGGTGAATACCAGCTTGTCGTCAAATACATAGATTGAGTTGAGGAAGATGTCGATGATCTGCCGCTGGTAGGCCTTGTCGTTGGGGTCGCCGCCCTTGAAGCGGGAGATCCACTGGATGATGTCCTCCCGGCTGTATTGGGGCCGTTCCAACTCCGCTTGCAGGATGCTGGATTTCAGTTCGGCCCGCAGGTTTTCCAGTTCCTCCAGCCGCTGCCGGGTGCTGCTGGTGAAGATGCCCTGCTGGATGGCGTTGAGCATATTCTCAATGCCCCGCTCGGTGTCGGCCAGCTGACGGCGGAGCAGAGGCAGGGCGCTGTCCTCGGCTCCTTGCAGCGCCACCAGTTCGTCTGCAATCTGGGCAATCAGGTCATCCTGGAATACCCGCTGGATGGCGTACAGCACCGCCACCCGCTCGATCCAGTCCTTCTTCACGGCCTTTTTGTGGCAGCCCAGCCTTCGCTTGGCCCCGGCGCATTTGTAGTAGCGGTGGATGGTGCCGTTGCGGCCCTTGCCGCTCTCGCCGATCATCAGCCGTCCGCAGTGGCCGCAGAACAGCTTGGTGGTCAACAGATATTCTTCCTCGGCCTTTGCCCTGGCCGGGGCGTGCTGATTCTTCTTCATCCGCTCCTGCACCCTCTCAAACAGTTCTTTGGAAATAATAGGCGGCACCGCATCCGGGATGACCACGTCCTTGTAGTGGTACTCGCCGATGTACTTCCGGTTTTTCAGCATGGTGTTGAAGCTGCTGTGCCGGAAGGGATAGTTCCGGCTGGTACGAATGCCCCGCTCGTTCAGCGAGCGGATAATGGTCCGCAGGTTCTCTCCGTCCGCATACCGCTGGAATACCTCCCGCACCACCGGCGCGGTCAGCGGGTCTATCTTCAGCCGGTGTTCTTCATCCAACCGATATCCCAGCGGGATGGTACCGCCGTTGCTGCGGGCCTTGAGGGCGTTTTCCCGCATCCCACGGTTCACCTTCTGGGCCAGTTCCGCCGAGTAGTACTCCGCCATTCCTTCCAGCATGGATTCCAGAATGATGCCTTCGGGGCCGTCGGCAATGCTCTCGGTGGCTGAAACCACCTTCACCCCGTTTTTTCGCAGTTGTGATTTGTAGTGGGCGCTGTCGTACCGGTTGCGGGCGAAACGATCAAGCTTCCAGACCAGTACCGTATCGAACAGCCCTTTGGCGCTGTCCCGAATCATACGCTGGAACTCCGGGCGGTTGTCCGTCTTGGCGGACAGAGCCCGGTCGATGTAGCTTTGCAATACCAGGATACCGTTTCGCTCAGCATATTCCTTGCATTCCCGCAGCTGTCCCTCGATGCTTTCCTCTCGCTGGTTGTCGCTGCTGTATCGGGCGTAGATGACTGCTTTCATTGGCATTCCTCCTTCTGGTCACTTGCGGGGTTTGGGGCGCCGCCCCAAGGTTTGCGTTTGGTGGATATCCAAACGCTATGCTAGCAAAATCAGTCGCGGCAGATGGGATGGCTTTCCAGCTCAACACAGTACCACAAGGGCCCGCTGAAAGCTATCACCAATCTGCACAACCTTTTCTGCCGAATCTATGCAAAAGAGTACCGGCTGGGAAGGAATACCCTTCCCAGCACGGCGGGAGTTCTCAACCCTGCTGCTCCCGTTCTGCACGCCATTGTTTCAGAGCGGCTTGTCCTTCGTCGCTGGCAAAGTAGGCTCGCATCTGCGGCAGCAATGCGCGGGCCAGACTTTCCACCGCCGTTTTTGGCAATCGCTCTGTCTGGTTTGTCTTGATGACCTCGGTGGCAGGCACCCCTCCTTTCCTGTAAGCATATTCCTCTTTCCCAGTCGGTACAGGTGGGTGGTAAGCGATAGCTTGCCACCCCCTATAGTCCCCCTCCATGAGACTGCTTGACCAGAAAATTCGTGTTCCCAGCATAGCATCCCGGAATTGCAATTTCAAGGCTTTTTTGGTATACTGTAAGTAATCATATTTTTGCCGAATTATAATTCCCATAAAAGCACAGCATACAGGAGAAGATACACAGGAGGATACATGGAAGGATACGCCTTTGTAACCAAGGAACCGCTGCTGGGGCCTGTTGTTCTGGCCCTTCGGGTGGATGTACCGGGCCGGAAAGAACAGCTTTGGATGGGAGAAGAACAGGATGTGGAGGCTGCCCTGCGAGGCAAAGAGCGTCCGCTGTTTCTGGCCCAAACCCGCCCGCTGGGGGCCTTTTGGTGTGAGTTCGGGCAGACAGCCGCCGAGGGCTGGACGGAGGCCATTTGGGCCCTTTCCGACGCTCTGACGGCAAAGAAACGCTCCCAGCGGGAAGAAAGGGAGCAGGCCGCCGCCCAGCTTCTTTCCCAGCAGGCAGAAGGCAACGGCACCAATGCTGCCGCCTGGTATGCGGCCATTCAGATCTGGGAGATGTATCTGCGCTGCCGCCGGGGCCGTGACAGCAAACAGGCGGCCCAGGCTCTGCGGGACTATGCCCAGCTGCTGACCCTGCCTTTTGGCCAATACACCCCGGAAATGGTCCACTGGCTCCGGGACAAGCCGGTGATCCCCGTCTGGAACGACCGGCGGGACGGAAAGCTGGAAGTGTGGTACCCCCAGGGACAAACACCCTTTGAGTGCGCCGTGGTGAAGGAATCCCTGCGGTCTGCTCTCATTTACTACCGCCAACGAATTCTGGACGCCGGGCTGCTCATGCGCCGGTGCAGCCAGTGCGGGCGCATATTCTTTGGCCCGGACGCCCGCAGCACCCTGTGCAGCGACCGCTGTCGCAAAGCCAGCCGAAAGGCCGCCAAGCGTCAGTTCGACGGTCGGGCCAAGGGCAAGGACTACGAGCAGGCTTACGACCGGGAGTATATGTTCTGGTACAACCGCATCACCAAACTAAAAAAGGCCGGCGCACCACCCGAACAGATCGGGCGGGCGAAGGCCGCATTGAAGGAGTTTCGTAAGGAAGCCCTGCTCCGTAAACAGCAGGTCAAGGAGAAAAAACTGCCCGCCAGCCAGTTCATTAGCTGGATGATCGGGCAGGAGGCGGTGATTGAGGGGATTTGTTCGAAACCACTGGATTGATTATGACGCTAACCACATATCGACACAAATCTGTATTGCACTCTTCCAATTGTTTTCGTCCATGGCAGTATCGCATAAATGGAGGGCAGTATCTAAAAACCTTCGAATATCCGCTGGTGTTGGTTGTGTCCTATGGTTGTAGGAGTTTTCAATCAGTTTCATAAACTGATCCAACTCTAACGGAATTATTTTTGATTTTCCTCCATAAAGAGCAATAGAAAGGTGATTTAGTCCATAAAAATGTGCAAGTGTTGCAGCGTTGATTGTGGGCGCAATGAACAAGCAATAAGTTTCCTTTCCAACTCGCTTTTTTAATTGCCCATAGTGCCGCGCAACTGGCTCACCTTCAGATTCATATTGACGCTGTCCCGACTGTAGCGTAACCTCAACAGAAAGCGAAAAATCTTCATAATCGCACTCTATATCAGGCATGTTTCCTGCTGCGGTGGAAAGAGGCTGGCCTGCATCGTCGAAATTGAAATTGCCCTTTATATTACCTCCATCCAGCATTGTCATCGCACGCCATGTGTTGTATTCAAACATTAACGGGGCATCATAGTACTCATCGCTGATAATTTCGTTGAATGTATCAATTATTTCTGAATACAACGCGTAGGATTTTATTTCTGTAACTTGCTCATTTATCACTGCGTCTTTATGCTGTTTAACGATTTCATCCCGCAGATCTTTTAATTGTTCAAGATTACTTTCCGCAAGTTCTCGTCTTGTATAGGAGCCGATACGCATGAGTATGTCAATGATGTTTTCTCTATTATCCGTATAAAGCGCAGGTGTATCCGCAGAAAATAGATACTCTTTGTAACTGTGGAGATCATTGACAAAAACCGGTTCTCTATTTACTGTTGCAAGAATAAAATCCACTTCGGGAATCTTATCTTCAAAAATAGATATTGAGCGGTTTCTGTGAGAAATGGCAATTAGATTTGTATACCGCAAATAGCGAAAACAAGCATCTGTATAATCCCGCATATTCCCTTTTTGCGTCATTACAAATTTTTTTAAACTGGAATCAACGGTTTCTCTAGTTCTTGTTTTTCCTTCCGCAATTCTGTCTTTATGTATCTCTAAAATAGCTCTTTCCCAGACCTCATTCACGAACCGTTTATATTGGCCCTTGTGAGTGGTTTTATTATGCCTGAATTCTAGAATAGCATTCCTAATCTCATCAAACTTATTATAATCCGTCATTTGAACGGCAAAAATTTTAAACTCGTCAAATGTTATATAGCCTAAGGTACGAATCAAACGCAATATTTCCAGATAAGGTCGAATACGAAACGTCCCAGCTATTTTTTTGTTCTCTGTATGATAGGGAGATGGTAATTGAAACTTTAAAAGCTGACGAAGAAATATTTCTTGGGGGCGCTTACCATAAATGAGCGCATGTCCTGCATCGGTAAGCTGTATTTGGGGGGATAAATCTACGAACCCTAAAGCCTTTGGTGCGCGATTAATTCTATCACGGGCACTAAAAGCCTTATCTACAGGAGAACCTTTTCCTTCAAAAAAGTCACACTCCACCAGTTCATCAATAAACTGTTCTTGAGTTTGCGAATCCCAGATTCTTCCGGAAAAATGCTCACACAAAAGTTGTATTTCTGGAATCATTTTTGCGGGCGTTCTAGGCGAAGTGGTAAAAAACAGCAATTTATTGTCAACCCTTGCCATAGTGATCCCCCTTACATATTCAATAGTTCTTTACAACAATGTGCATTTTGTCATTTTTAAAACGATTTCTTATATTTACAGAGTAGTTTTTATAGTATTCATCAAATATATATTGCCCGTAAAGTTCCTCTGTTAAAGGCGTTTTTCCTATGACCATTAATGCGCGGCAGGGGAGATTTCGAAAGTCAGCAGCCAA
Source organism: uncultured bacterium (assembly GCA_905214345.1). Taxonomy (GTDB): domain Bacteria; phylum Bacillota; class Clostridia; order Oscillospirales; family Ruminococcaceae; genus Gemmiger. The sequence continues at coordinate 21,871 of CAJMLV010000031.1, read as the reverse complement.
GCGCCGATGTTCCTGCTCATCAAATCCGTTCATCATGTCTATGTTCCCATAATCGTTAAATACACAATCGTAGGGGGGATCGAGAAACATAAAGTCATTTTCTTGAGCCATGTTAAATATTTCGCTATAATCAAGATTAAACAATTCCGCTCGCTGCAATAATTTGCTATGTTCCTCCGTCACCATCTTTGTGTTGAGATTGGGATACCGCCCAAACGGAACATTATATTCACCATTGCTGTTGTAACGAATCATTCCCGAATACGCAGTTTTATTAATGAAAAAATACAAAACGCCATCCATGAATGTATCATCAGGGTGATTAAATAGATTTCTGATCCTATAGTACAGCTCTTCATTCGCATTTGGCACACGAACATCAGGAGATTCTGCTTTAAGAATTTTATACTCTGTTTGATTTTTTTCATAAATCTCTTGAAGCATATCCAATTGGATACGCATCGTTGGATAATCATCTCGCAATTGCCGATAGAATGTCATTAATCGAGCATTAGCATCGTTTACAATTGCATTATCTGGTTCCAAATAGAAAAACAGAGCGCCTCCTCCCAAAAAGGGCTCTATATATCTATCAAATCCTTCCGGTATATACTGAATGAAGCGGGGTATTTCCCTTGACTTTCCGCCACGATATTTCAAAACCGGGTTCATTGTCGCACCTCGCCTTCCTAGTCGTCTAATTTATTATACCATAAATGCAAGCGCACAGGCAAAACACCTGTGCGCTTGTATTAGATATTTTCGCTACAGTAAACAACAAATCCGAACCCATCGCCCACCGGCGTAAGGTTCGGATTTGTTTTGTTTGGTGACCCGTACGGGAATCGAACCCATGTTACAGCCGTGAAAGGGCCGTGTCTTAACCGCTTGACCAACGGGCCATATTACACAGGATTTCGCTAAAACAGCAAGCAACTTACCGACCACTACTGCAGCCGGCCCCCAAGTATTTTAGCGAAAGCCTGCATGATGGTAGCGGTAACTGGATTTGAACCGGTGACACTTCGGGTATGAACCGAATGCTCTAGCCAACTGAGCTATACCGCCACATGGCGTCACCCCGGTTGGGGTTACTTGTTTATTATACGTAAACAAGCCCTTTTTGTCAATACTTTTTTTCAAAAAATTCCGGCAAATTTTCCCAATGGGAGGATTTCTTGATTGCCCCTTCCTTTTCTTCGCTGCAACGTTATTATATCTTCTTATATCTTCACCCATCCTACATTCCGCTGCTGGGGAAGCAGCATCTTGCCGGATTGTCCTTCCTTTTGTGACCAAAAGGAAGCGAAAAGTCCCGCCGTTCCGATGCGGCGGCCGCCGGCTGGGGCTGCGGCCCCAGACCCCAAGATGCGGCCACCTTACGACGGCCTATTCACCGGGCTGGGGCCCGGTGAACAAGGAAAAAGTTTTAAAACCATTTCCCGGTAACGGCTTCTGAGCAGGACCTTCCGGTAACACCATTTAAATCCCTTCCTTGCTCAGGCCCCCCAGGGCCTGAGTAGGCCGTCGTAAGGTGGCCGCACTCCCCGGGTCCAGGGCCGCAGCCCTGGTCGGCGTCCACCGCATCGAAACGGTGGCGGTTTTTCCGTCGCTTTTTGGCGGCAAAAAGCGACAACTCTCCGGCAGGCTCCCGTCTGCCAAGAAGCAAGCAACACAAAAAAGGCAGCCCCTTTCCGGGACTGCCTCCACCCTTGCACTTGCAAAGGGCAAAATCACTTCTTGTTGGTGGGCACCAGCACAGCCTTGCCGCCCATGTAGGGGCGCAGCACTTCGGGAATGGTCACGCTGCCGTCGGCCTGGTAGTGATTTTCCAGGAAGGCGATCAGCATACGGGGCGGGGCCACGCAGGTGTTGTTCAGGGTATGGGCCAGCTGGGTCTTGCCGTTCTCGTCCTTGTAGCGGATGCGCAGGCGGCGGGCCTGGGCGTCGCCCAGGTTGGAGCAGCTGCACACCTCGAAGAACTTCTGCTGACGGGGGCTCCATGCCTCGATGTCGCAGCTCTTCACCTTCAGGTCGGCCAGGTCGCCGGTGCAGCAATCCAGCTGACGCACGGGGATCTCCAGGTTGCGGAACAGCTCAACAGAGTTCTTCCACAGCTTTTCGTACCAGTCCATGCTGTCCTCGGGCTTGCAGACCACGATCATTTCCTGCTTCTCGAACTGATGGATACGGTACACGCCGCGTTCCTCAATACCGTGGGCGCCCTTCTCCTTGCGGAAGCAGGGAGAATAGCTGGTCAGGGTCAGGGGCAGCTTGGTGCCGTCGATGACCTGGTCGATGAAACGGCCGATCATGCTGTGTTCGCTGGTGCCGATGAGGTAGAGGTCTTCGCCCTCGATCTTGTACATCATGGCGTCCATTTCGGGGAAGGACATGACGCCCTGCACCACGTTGCCATGGATCATGAAGGGCGGGATCACATAGGTGAAGCCCTTGTCGATCATGAAGTCGCGGGCGTAAGCCAGCACAGCCTCATGCAGGCGGGCGATGTCGCCCAGCAGGTAGTAGAAACCGTTGCCGGAAACACGGCCGGCGGCATCCAGATCGATGCCGTCAAAGCTCTCCATGATGTCCACATGGTACGGGATGGGATATTCGGGGACGGTGCACTCGCCGAAGCGCTGCACTTCCACGTTGTGGCTGTCGTCGGGACCAACGGGCACGCTGGGGTCCACCATCTGGGGAATGGTGTACATGATGTCCCGGATCTTGACCTGCAGTTCGGCCTCCTTGGCTTCCAGTTCCTTCAGGCGGTCGGCCTGGGCGGTGACCTGGGCCTTCACTTCCTCAGCTTCGGCAGCCTTGGAAGGGTCCTTCTTGGCCTGGCCCATGAGCATGCCGATCTGCTTGGACAGCTTGTTGCGGTTGGCGCGCAGGCTGTCGGCCTCGCTGATGGCGGCGCGGTACTCGGCGTCCAGGGCGATGACCTCGTCCACCAGGGGCAGCTTGGCGTCCTGGAACTTCTTCTTGATGTTTTCTTTGACCAGATCGGGGTTTTCGCGCAAGAAACGAATGTCTAACATGATGCTTTCTCTCCTCTATGTTTATTGTTCCGAGATTCCCTGTTGTTCGGGGTCGTAATGCCCCAGAAGTTCGGCGTAGCGGCGCAGCTGTTCATCGGAGTAAAAGTCGATGCGCAAACTGCCCTTGCCGTTTTTGTAGTCCACATGGACCTCGCTGCCGGTGACCTCTTTCAAGGCCGCTTCCACCTCGGTGGCCAGCACCGGCCGGATGAAGGCATCCACCGGCTTGGGTTCCTTAGGCGGCTTGGACAGCTTGCGGCAGAGCGCTTCGGTCTGGCGGACGTTCAGTGACTTTTCCATCACCTGCCTGGCGGCGGCGGACATGATCTCGGCGGACGGCAGGCCCAGAATGGCCTTGGCGTGGCCGGTACTGATGCCCCCGGTGCGCACCGCTTCCCGTACGTCGTCGGGCAGACCCAACAGGCGCAGGGTGTTTGTGAGCGCGCTGCGGCTCTTGCCCAGGCGCTGGGCGGCCTGTTCCTGGGTCAGGCCGTACTGGTCGATAAGACGGCGGCAGCCTTCGGCCACTTCGATGGGGTCCAGGTCCTCCCGCTGGAGGTTTTCGATCAGGGCCAGGGCGGCGGCCTGTTCGTCGGTCACATCCTTGACGATGACCGGCACCTCGTCCAGTCCCGCCATACGGGCGGCCCGCCAGCGGCGCTCGCCGGCGATGATGATATACCCGGGTCCGGCCTTTTTGGGCCGCACCGCCACCGGCTGCAGCAGTCCGTTTTCGGTGATGGACTGGGCCAGGGCAGCCAGGGCTTCCTCGTCAAAGTTTTTGCGGGGCTGGTCGGGGTCGGGCTCGATCTCCCGCAAAGGCAGAGTGGACACCCCGCCGGAGCTTTCCTCCTCGGGCAGGTCGGCAAACAGGCTGTCCAGCCCGCGGCCCAGCCCGCCGATCTTCTTTTTGGCCAAGGTCATCCCCCTCTCTTATCGTTCGTTGTTCTGCAAGAATTCCCGGGCCATGGCCATGTAGGCTTCGCTGCCTTTGCCGTTGGGCTCGTAGAAGTTGATGGGCATGCCGAAGCTGGGTGCCTCGGACAGGCGGACGGTGCGGGGCACCACGGTCTTGTAGACCTTGTCGCCGTAGTATTTCTTTACCTGGGCCACCACCTGCATGGTCAGGTTCAGCCGCCCGGCATACATGGTAAAGAGCACGCCTTCGATGTCCAGATACTTATTATATTTCTTGCGCACCGTTTTCAGGGTGTTCATCAGTTCGGAAAGACCTTCCAGGGCGTAGTATTCGCACTGGATGGGGATGAGCACGGTGTCGCAGGCGCACAGGCCGTTGACGGTGAGCAGGTCCAGGGAGGGCGGGCAGTCGATGAAGATATAGTCATACACCGGCACCACCGGAGCCAGGACGCTGCGCAGGCGGTTTTCCCGACGGGGCAGATTGACCAGTTCCACCGCCGCGCCCGCCAGCTGGGTGTTGGAGGGGAGCAGGTCGGCGTTGTAGTTGGTCTTGACGATGGCCTGGCGCACGTCCTCATCGTCGATGAGACAGGTGTAGACGTTGGAATTCAGCTCATGTTTGGAAACACCGTAACCGGAACTGGTGTTGCCCTGGGGGTCCAGGTCCACCACCAGCACCCGCTTGCCCAGCGCCGCCACACAGGACGACAGGTTGACGCAGGTCGTGGTCTTGCCCACGCCGCCTTTCTGGTTTGCGATGGCAACCACCTTAGCCATTGGCACATCCTCCTTGCAAAATGTTGTGTTGTACTGCCTGCCGGGGTGTGCCGGGGCGCGATTTGGGTTTATTATACCACAGCTGTGTGCCAATAGAAAGACTTCGGCGGCATTTTTGGCATTTTGGGCGGTTTTGACCCCATTTTGGGGCCGAAAATGTTCCACGGGGAACATTTTCCTTGCTTTTTTGATTTTTGGGTGAGGTAGATGTTCCACGGGGAACATTTTCGGTCGGGCAGCTATGCCGCCCGATGGCGCGAAGCGCCATGCAAAAAGCAACGCGAAGCGTTGTTTCCGAAATAGGTCGGCCGCAAACAGCGGCCAATGGTCGGGTGAGAAACCTTGCCTGTATTCCTCTACCGGGCAGACAGGAGACTACCGGGGAAACGGCTGTCAGCCGATGTGTTGTTCCTTTTTGGGCACGAAAAGGAAGGGCTAAACGGCTGCCTGCCGTTCCCCTAAGCAGACTCCCGTCTGCCAAGCAAACAAAAAAATCAAAGAAAAAAGGTCCCCTTCCGGGGACCTTCCCTTCTGTTATACGCATCCGGCGGCCTGTTCCAGCGGCACCGGGTCCGCCGACGGGGTCTCGGCGGGGACATAGGGCGCGCCGGGTGTGACGGCGGGGGTTCCCGGGGGATTGGCCGGGATGACCAGGGGCAGCACCTCCTGGGTGTCGGGAACCGGGGCCGCTTCGCTCCCGGCATCCACTGCCCCCGGCACAGGGGAAAACTCGCCGCTTCCCTGCCCTGCCGCCGCAGCTTTCCCGGTGTTTGCCACATCAGGCAAGGGGGCCTCCCCCGCAGCGGGGTCAGCTGCTTCTGCCGTCAACCCCGCCACCGCCGCCAGGGCCAGCCCGTCGGCGGCAGGGTCCCCCGGTTGAATGGACGGTACCTGCCGGGAACCACTCCCCGGCAAATGGGGACTGCGGACCGGCGCGGTCCCGGCATCCCCCAAAGGCACCGGCACCACCGCAAAGCCGCTGCCCTCCCCCGCGTCCCCGTGTACCGGGATGCGCACGGTGTATTCCAGGCATCCGTCCTTCCGGCCGCAGGTGGTGGTGGCCGCAATGCCCTTGGCCGCCATCATGTCCACGGCATGCTGCAGGGTGTTCACAAAGAATCGCACATCCCGCACCATGGGCACGGTGCGGCGCAAAGGGCTGGGCCCGGCTTTGGGGGCGGCCAGCATGGCGTCCACCAGCTTGTCCGCCTCCCGCACGCTCATGTTCTCCTTGACCATCTTTTCCAGAGCGGCGGTGCGGCGGCCTTCGGGCAGGCGCAGCACCGCCCTGGCATGACGCTCGGTCAAATGCCCCGCCGCGCACAGCTGCTGCTGGGCAGTGGTCAGGGTGAGCAGCCGCAGCTTGTTGGCCAGGGCCGACTGGCTCAGCCCCAGCCGCCGCGCCGCCTCTGCCTGGGTGCAGCCCCACAGCCGGATGACCTCCCGGATGCCCCGGGCGGTGTCGAAGGGGTCCAGCTGGGCCCGCTGCAGATTTTCCAAAAGGCCCAGGGCGGCGCTTTCGCTGTCGTCATAGTCCGCCAGGATGGCCGGGACCTTTTCCAGCTTGGCCAGACGGCAGGCCCGCAGCCGCCGTTCTCCCGCCACCAGCTGATACTTATGTACCCCCGTTTTGCGCACGCTCACCGGCTGCAGCAATCCGTTCTGCAGAATGCTCACCGCCAGGGCGGCGATCTCGGTATCGTCAAAGGTGGTGCGCGCCTGGTAGGGCGAAGCCTCGATCTGCTCCACCGGGATCATCAGCACCTTGCCTGCCTTCTGCCGGTTCTTCTCTTTTGATTTTGCCATGGTGTCCCCTTTTCTGTATCGGATGGCCGCAAACAAAACGGCCCTGTGGATTCGTCTGCTGATTCCAGCATACCACAGGGCCGCGGGGGCTTGCCAGCACAATCGTTCGCCGGCATTTTTGCTATTTTGCGCTTTTACAGGGGTTTCTTCGCAATTTTTCCGCCGTTTCTGGGGTAAACGGTCGGAGTCTGCGATATTTTTCTGATGATGACCAGGTTGCGGGTGCTGCCGTCCGGCAGGGTGAAGGCCCGTACCTCCTCCAGCTTGCCCCCCAGCTTGTGCAGGGCATTTTTGGAAGCTTCGGTCTCGGTGGCGGCGTCGGGGCCCTTCATGGCGATGAACACGCCCCCCACCTTGACCAGAGGCAGGCAGTATTCGCACAGCACCGGCAGGGCGGCCACCGCCCGGGCGCTGGCCACATCAAACACTTCCCGCCAGACCTTGCGGGCAGCTTCCTCCGCCCGTTCCTTGGCGAATTCCACCTGGGTCAGCCCCAGTTCCCCGCAGACGGTGCGCAAAAAATCCACCCGCTTGCCGGTGGGCTCCATCAGGGTCAGTTCCAGGTCGGGCTTGTAGATTTTGGCCACGATGCCCGGGAATCCCGCCCCGGTGCCCACGTCCACCATCTTGCCCGCCACTTCCGGCTGGGCGGCCAGCAGCAGGCTGTCCACAAAATGGCGGTCCTCGATGCCCTCGGGGGTGGTGATGGCGGTGAGGTTCAGATGTTTGTTGGTCTCCACCAGCAGGTCGGCGTACTTGTCCAGGGCGGCGAGCTGGTCCGGGGTGAGGGAAATGTTCCATGTGGAACATTTCTGAGCCAGACGGTCAAGTTCGATCATGGATGTTGCTCCTTTTCTTTGGTAAAGCGCAGCACGGCCAGACTCAGCTGGGCCAGGTCGCTGGGGCTCACGCCGGGGATGCGCCCGGCCTGGGCCAGGGTGCGGGGACGAATTTTCGTCAGCTTTTCCCGGCTTTCCAGGGTCATGGTGGGCACGTCGTCATAGACAAAGCCCGCGGGGATGAGCACCTTTTCGTGGCGCTGCACCTCCTTGATGGCCCGCTGCTCCCGGGCGATATACCCGGCGTAACGAATTTCGGTTTCCAGCCGCAGGGCCATGGCGGGGGTCACGTCCTGTCCCCAGCCGATGACCCGGGCGATGAGTTCGTAGGTGACGGTGGGGCGGCGGAGCAGTTCCGCCGCGGTGCCCCCGGTCTCCCCCATCCGGCTCATATCCACCCCCGCTTCCTCGGCGGCGCGGCGCAGGTCGGCCAGGGGGACCCGGGTGGTTTCCAGACGGTGCATCTCCGCCTGCTTGATGGCCTGGTCCCGGGTGAAGATGGCCCACCGGGCGTCGTCCACCAGGCCGTATTTCCGGCCAATGGGGGTCAGGCGCTCATCGGCATTGTCCTGGCGCAGGCTCAGCCGGTACTCGCTGCGGCTGGTCATCATCCGGTAGGGGTCCATGACACCTTTGGTCACCAGGTCGTCCACCAACGTACCCAGGTAGGAGGTATGCCGGGCCAGCACCAGTTCGGATTTACCCAAAGCGCTGCGGGCGGCGTTCAGACCCGCCAGCAGACCCTGGGCGGCGGCTTCCTCGTAGCCGGAAGTGCCGTTGAACTGCCCGGCGCCATAGACACCGGCCACCACCTTGCTTTCCAGGGTGGGATAGAGGGTGGTGGGGTCCACGCAGTCGTACTCGATGGCGTAGGCGGGGCGCATGATCTCCAGATGCTCAAACCCGGAGATGGTGCGGTACATGGCGTTCTGTACCACTTCCGGCAGACTGGAGGAAAGCCCCTGGAGGTACATCTCCTCGGTGTCCTCGCCGCAGGGCTCCACAAAGATGGGGTGGCGTTCCTTGTCCTTGAAGCGCACCACCTTATCCTCAATGGAGGGGCAGTACCGGGGTCCCACGCCCTGGATCATGCCGCCGTACAGCGGTGAGCGGTGGAGATTTTCCAGAATGACCTTGTGGGTCTCGGGGTTGGTATAGGTGATGTAGCAGTCCACCTTGTTGTGCATGGGGGTGCGGGTCAGGAAAGAGAAGGGCTGCAGGCTCTCGTCGGGGTCGCCGGGCTGACATTCCAGCTTGGAGAAGTCGATGCTGCGGCGGTGGACCCGGGCGGGGGTGCCGGTCTTGAACCGGCGGAGGGTGAAGCCGTTTTCCACCAGGCACTGGGTCAGAGCGGTGGCGGCGTGCTGACCGTCGGGACCGCCGGCGTAACTGGCGTCCCCCACAAAGATGCGTCCGCCCAGGGTGGTGCCGGTGGCAATGACCACCGCCCGGCAGCCGTACCAGCCGCCCAGGCTGGTGACGACGCCCCGCACCCGGCCGCCCTCAATGTCCAGGGCCACCACTTCCCCCTGGTGAATGTCCAGGTTGGGAGTGAGTTCCAGGGCGTGCTTCATCCACATATGATACCGTTTTCGGTCGGTCTGCACCCGCAGGCTGTGTACGGCGGGACCTTTGCCCCGGTTCAGCATCCGGCTTTGCAGAAAGGTGGCGTCCGCCGCCACACCCATCAGTCCGCCCAGGGCGTCGATTTCCCGCACCAGATGGCCCTTGGCGGTGCCGCCGATGGAGGGATTGCACGGCATGTTTCCGATAAAATCCAGCGTCAGGGTGAACACGGCGGTTTTGGCGCCCAGCACCGCCGCCGCGTGGGCGGCTTCGATGCCCGCGTGCCCCGCGCCGATCACAATTACATCATAATTGCCCAGTTTATCCATAGTTTGTATTTGCTTCTTCCTTTCAGCCCTGTTCGGGCAGGATGCCGTCGGTCAGCACCAGATACCGGTGGTAGTCGTCGCCGTCCACCAGCACCGGCAGCTTGGGGCGGTCCTGCAAGAAGGGTTCGGGGTCGTACCAGAAATTCTTGCTCTCAAACAGATATACCTTGCCGTCGGCGGGATTCACCGCCTGGCATTGAATGACAAAGGGACAGCGGCCGTTCACCCGGACATTGGTGTTGAACTGCACCGCCACCAGGTCTGCCAGGATCCGGGACCCGTTTTCCCGCAGCTGCCGCTCCATCTTTTTGTCCCGGGCATTCCGGGAAAGGAACCCCAGCCCGATAAAGAAAAACAGCAGACCAAACCCGGTAAAGAACAAGAGCATCCACTCCCCCGTGGCGATGGCCAGAAAGATGCCCAGCACCATGAAAAGGGCGCCCAGCCCACCGAAGATGGACCCCATAAACAGAAATACCCGGTTCATACCCTGCCTCCTTTTATTTGCCCACACAGAAGGTGGAGAACACCTGGTCGATGGTGGCTTCGGTCACGTCCTCGCCGGTGAGTTCCGCCAAAGCGGCCAGGGCGTCGGCCAGGCAGACGCCCGCGGCGTCGGGGCCAAGGCCGTCCTGCTGGCTGCGGATACCCTCGGCCAGGGCGTCCCGGGCGGCGGTAGCGGCGTGCAGCTGCCGGGCGGAACACAGGGCCGCGGCCCCGGGGTCCACCTGACCGGTGCCCAGCAGGTCGGCCACCGCATCGCTGAGACGGGGCAGACTGGCCGGGTCCTTGGCGCTCAGGGGCAGCACCTGTCTGAAGTAGGGTTCCAGGGTTTTCTGCATAGCGGCCAGACGGGCTTCGTCCCCCACCAGGTCCTGCTTGTTCAGGATGGCGATGGCCGGGCGGCCCTGGCATTTTTCCGCCACCGAAAGGTCATCCGCGCCCAGGTCGGCGGCGGAATCAAACACCGCCAGCACCAGACCGGCTTCCTCCAGCTTTTTCCAGCTGCGGCGGATGCCCTCGGCCTCGATGGCATCCCCTTCCTCCCCCACATCCCGCACACCGGCGGTGTCGAAAAGGTTGAGGCGGATGTCCCCCAGCATGACAGCCTGTTCCACCACGTCACGGGTGGTGCCCGCCACCGGGGTGACGATGGCCCGGTCGAACCCGGCCAGCAGATTCAGCAGGGTGCTTTTGCCCACGTTGGGCCGTCCGCAGAGGACGCAGTCCACCCCGTGGCGCAGGATGGCCCCGGCGCCGTACCCGTTGATGAGGGTATCCAGTTCCTGTTTGGCTTCTTCCAGGGTCATGGACAGTTCTTCCGGCAGCAGTTCGGGCACATCCTCTTCGGGATAGTCGATCCAGGCGGCCAGGTGGGAGTACAAAGTCTGCAAGGTGGCCTGGATGCCCGCGATCTTTTTGGCCAGGGCCCCGTCCAGGGCGGCGCTGGCCAGAGCGGCCCCCTGCCGTCCGCCGGCGGAGATGATCTCCATGACGGCTTCGGCCTGGGTCAGGCTGATGCGCCCGTTGAGAAGGGCGCGGCGGGTAAATTCCCCGGGGGCGGCGGGCACCGCCCCGGCCAGATAGAGGGATTCCAGCAGACTGTCGGCCATGACGGTGCCGCCGTGCACCGAAAGTTCAATGACATCTTCCCCGGTGTAGCTGTGGGGTGCCCGGTAAAACAGGGCCACCGTCTCGTCCATGGTCCGGCCCCGCAGCAGAAAATGACCGAACAGGGCGGTATAGCCTTTGGCGTCGGCCACTTTCTTGTTGCTGTGGATGGGTACAAAGACCTTTTCCACAATGGCATAGGCGTCGGGTCCGCTCACACGGATCACCGCGATGCCGCCTTCCCCGGGCGGCGTGGCCAGGGCGCAGATGGTGGTTGACAGCTGCATAGATACTTTCCCCCTTTTTGGTTTATGGTATCACAAAAATGCCGCGGCGGCAATGGCGGGGGCGGAGGCCGGATTTGTTTTCCACAAACAAGGGGTGGTTTTGTGGAAAGTTGGTGGTTTTTGGGCAGACGGTCGTCTGCCGGGGTTTTCTTTCCTTTTTTGTTGGTTGCTGCTTGGCAGATGGTAGTCTGCCGGGTGCTCCTTCCTTTTCGTGCCCGAAAAGGAAGCGAAAAGGGCCCGCCGTTCCGATGCGGCGGCCGCCGGCCGGGGCTGCGGCCCCGGACCCCAAGATGCGGCCACCTTACGACGGCCTATTCACCGGCCTGGGGGCCGGTGAACAAGGAATATTTTTAAAACCATTTCCCGGGAACAGATTCTTGCTGAAGGCATCAAGCAAGGTTGCACCCAGCCCAGTTACTCTTTACCACTTTACCGATGACCTTTCGGTCACGACATTAAAATCCCTTCCTTGCTCAGGCCCCCAGGGCCTGAGTAGGCCGTCGTAAGGTGGCCGCACTCCCCGGGTCCAGGGCCGCAGCCCTGGTCGGCGTCCACCGCATCGAAACGGTGGCGGTTTTTCGGTTCCTTTTTGACGCCAAAAAGGAACAACCATCCGGAAAGACGCCGTTCGCCAAGAAGCAACAAAAAGGGACGGGATAAATCCCGTCCCTACTCCCCCATCATTCCACAACACCCTCAAAAATTGTGGAAAACTTTCCAAACCCACCGGCCGCTGTTCGCGGCCGACCAATTTCGGAAACAACGCTGCGCGCCATCGGGCGGCATAGCCGCCCGGGCAAAAAAACACCCCCATGCCGTTCCCGGCACAGGGGTGGTTTGCAAAATCAGCTATTACAGCTCAATCTTCCCGAACATCTCGAAATCATCGCTGTCGTTGATGCGGGTGCTGCGGGCCGGAGCCTGGGGCTTGGCCTCGGGATCACGGGGCGCGTCGGCGAACTCACGGCCGGGCACGCTGGAATTCCGGGGACCGCCCTTGCCGTAGCCGCGGCCGCCGTCACGGCGGGGACCACGGCCGCCACGGTTGCCGCCCCGGCCGTCACGGCGGGGACCGCGGCCGCCACGGCGGTCATCACGGCGAGGACCACGGCCACGACGGCCGATGCTCTCACGGTCGGGCAGGTTGCTGGCGTCGGGGTCGGTGGAATAGATCACCACGCGGCGGTCCTTGCCTTCGCCCTTGCTCTCGCTGCGCACGCCCTCGATGGAAGCGATGGCCGTGTGGATGATGTGGCGCTCATAGGGGTTCATGGGCTCCATCTCGTAGCAGCAGCCGGTGCGCTGCACCCGCTCGGCAATGCGGCGGGCCAGGGCGCACAGGTCGTCTTCCCGCTTGCCGCGGTAGCCGCCCACGTCGATGCCCAGCTTGATGTAGGGGCCTTCCATCCGGTTGATGACCAGGCTGGCCAGGTAGGACAGGCTTTCCATAGTCTCGCCGCGGCGGCCGATGAGCACACCCATGTGCTCGCCGTCCACCTTCAGGATGGTGGCTTCGCCCTGCTTGACGGCGCGGAAGGTGAAATCCTTGGCGCCCAGCAGATTGAAGATGGGGGTCAGATAGTCCACCGCGGCTTTCAGCTGCGGGTCAGCCTCAATGTCCAGAGGCACTTCGGCGTTGTCGGCCGCTTCGGCGGGAGCTTCGGCCTCAGCGGCTTCGGCAGCGGGGGCGGCGGGTTCTTCCGCAGCCACCGGCTCAGCCTTGGGGGCCTCTTCTGCCACAGGGGCGGGAGCGGCGGTCTCGGCTTCCGGCTCTTCCACGGTCACACGGACCTTGGCCGGAATGCTCTTGAACAGCTTGCGGGCCGGGAATTCCAGCACCTCATAGCTCACGCCCAAGTCGTCGCGGTCCACCCCCAGCTCACGGCAGGCAGCCTCAACGGCTTCCTCCACGGTCTTGGCGGTCATTTCCATTTCGCGCATGTTGACTTCCTCCTGTCTGCCCTTTTTTGCAAAGGGCTTATTGTTACCCATATGCCGCTTACTTCTTGCGGCGGCCCTTCTTGCCCTCGATCTCCATTTCCAGGCGCTCGGCCTCGGTCAGGGGCGTGGTACGCTCGCCGGCGTACTTTTCGGCCATTTTCCGGCGGGCCCGCTCCAGGCGCAGCTTGTCCAGTTCGCGCTGGTTCACGGTCTTTTCCACCTTCTGGCCCTTTTCCTCCACCACGACGGTGTGGGTGGCTTTCTTGGCGGCCTTCTTGGCAGCCAGTTCAGCCTCATACTGGGCCTTGAACTTTTCGGGGCTGTAGATCTTGTAGGTCAGGAAGCTCTGGCCGATCTGGCAGATGTTGGCGGCGGTGTAGTACAGGCAGAAGCCCACGGGAGCGGTGAAGCAGAACCACACGAACATCAGGTTCATGGCCAGCATCATGAACTTCATGCTGCCCTGCATCTGGCTGTCCATGCCGGAGAGTTTCTGGGTGATGAAGTAGGAGATGAACATGGTCACGGCGGCCATGATGGGGAAGATGGCCAGCGGGGTGATGGCCAGACCGGCAGCACCGGTCATCTGGAAGCCCAGGAAATTGGTGTTGAAGTTCTGGATGGCCGCATACTGGTCGGCGCTCAGGGCGGAACAGACAACACCGCTCTGGATCTGGGCGATGAGGGTGCTCTGCATCATGGTCACGTTGTTGGTGGCGATGCCCAGTTCCTGGCAGGCGGCGGTGATCACGTCGGCAGAGATACCCAGGATGTACTGCACGGGGCGATACACGACCTCGATAACGCCGAACAGGACCAGCAGGTTCAGCAGCATGGGCAGGCAGCCGGACATGGGGTTGTACCCGTATTCCTGCTGCAGCTTCATCAGCTCTTCGTTCTGCTTTTCCTTGTTGTTCTTGTACTTCTGCTGGATCTCATTGATCAGCGGCTGGTACACCGACATTTTGGCGGTGGATTTCTGCTGCTTGATGGCCAGGGGCAGCAGCAGAATGCGGATGATCACGGTGAAAACGATCATCGTGACGGCGTAGTTGGGGATGATCTGATAGACAAGCGCCATCAGGGGCCCCAGGATGAATGCGAGAAAACCCATAGTCGTTCCATTCCGCCCCGGCCGCGCCCGGGACATAGTATTTTATGTTCGAAGGTCTTTACCGCGCGGGGCAAAGACATAAGGAGACTTGGTTTGTGGTTTCCACAATTTTTGATGCAATTGTGGAAAGCTCCGCAGGTGGGAGAATGGGATAGTTCCCTTTTCTCTTTTCCGTTTCTGGGGAAACGGCTGCCAGCCGTGGGGTTGTCGCTTTTTGCCGCCAAAAAGCGACGGAAAAACCGCCACCTTTTCGCTTCCTTTTCGGGCACGAAAAGGAAGGACCAAACGGCTAGAAGCCGTTACCCTTCAGGGCCCCGGGGGAATCACCCCCGTGTCAGCTTTCTCTCGTCGCTGACCCACCGCCCTTTGGGCGGCACCGGATCAAACCCGAACTTGCAAAGAGGATTGCAGCGCAGGATGCGCCACACCGCCAGCAGCGAACCCTTCAACGGTCCGTGAATGGTCAGCGCCTGCACCGCATACTCGCTGCAGGTGGGCACAAAGCGGCAGTGATGCCCCAGGTTGGGGCTGATATACCGCTGGTATCCCCGGATCAGGGCTACCATTCCCCGGACGATCATGCCTTGCCTTCCTCGCCGGAGGCGGCAGGTTTTGGGGCTTCCTTGGGCTGTTGCGTTGCTTGGGCAACAGGAGCCTTGTCAGGCAGCCCGGCCTTCTGCAAAAGGCGGCTGAAGGTCCGGCTGACCTGAGTGCTCTTGAGGTACGGCGTACGTGCGCGCGCCACTAAAATTATATCATATCCGCCCACATTTTGCGAGAGGTGTTCCTGCAGCGCGGCGCGCATCACACGGCGGGCACGGTTGCGCTGTACCGCCTTGCCCACCTTTTTGGTGGCCGTCAGGCCCACACGGGTGGTACCCAGGCGGTTTTTGGCCACATACAGCACCATGTGGGGATGTACGTAACTTTTGCCCCGGCTGTAAATGCGGGTAAAGTCCCGGTTTTTGTTCAGAACACGGTATTTCATCCTTGGCCTCTTTCGGTTCACGGGCGGGAATTTAGCAAAAAAGGCCACTGAACATACTTCAGCGGCCTTTGTGCTCGTTATCGGGTTGGCTTGACTCAGACGGTCAGGCTCTTGCGGCCCTTGGCGCGGCGACGTGCCAGAACCTTACGGCCGTTCTTGGTGGCCATACGCTTCAAAAAGCCATGGACGCGGCTGCGCTGACGCTTTTTGGGCTGGAAAGTCTGCTTCATCTTTTTTTCCTCCTTTACGCGGTTCTCCCCTGGCGGGCGGTTCCTTAGTGATAAAAAATCGCTTTCGGCATTGCCCGGTTCCTGGGGGCAGCCTTGCAGACTTTGATTATAAAGGATAAAACCACGACTTGTCAATACCTTTTTGTGCAAAAAATCCATATTGCCCGCTGCCCCGCCCCCCGGCGCGGCAAAGTCCCGGCGCAAAATATGGGGTGTTTTCCCCCTCCCGGCCAGGGGCATCCCCCACATCCTGCGGCAGAGAGGGCTGTTTTTTCCACAGAGACCACTACTTTTTGTGGAAAACCTTTTTGACTGTTCCGCACTTTTCCCCGCGGTCCGGCCATGGTATAATCAAAAGAAAAGCTTTGTGAAGGAGTGTCCGCCATGCCGCCCGGCACGACCCGCCGCCCCTCCGTGGGTATGCGTACCCTGAAAACCGCCCTCACCGCCGCTTTGCTGGCAGCGGTCTACTGCCTGTTGGACCGCAACCCCGCCTTTGCCTGCATCGGTGTGATCTTCGGCATGGGCGCCGATATGAAGGATTCCATCAAAAACGGGGGCAACCGTCTGTTCGGCACCCTCATCGGCGGCCTTTTGTCCATTCTGTTGTTCCGGCTGTACCTGCTCCCCTTCCCCGAAGGGGGACACAGTTTCTGGCTGGCGGTGCTGCTGGGATTCGGCATCGTGGTGCTGGTGCAGCTGTGCCTGCGGTTCTGGCCGGGAGGTGTGCAGCCCGGTGGGGTGGTGCTCTGCATCGTGCTGTTCAGCACCCCGGTGGACAGCTACGTTTCCTATGCTCTCAACCGCATCGCCGACACCGCCGTGGGTGTTCTGCTAGCGCTGCTGGTGAACTATATTTTTCCCCGGCAGGATGTGCCGGAGCAGGGAAATAATTCACAGTGAGCCGAAAAAATGTGGAAAACTTTGGCAGCTTTCAAAGCAGTCCGAAAGGGCTGCTTTTTTTGTTGGTTTCTCTTTTTTGGGCAGACGGCAGTCTGCCGGATGCTTGTTCCTTTTTGACGTCAAAAAGGAACCGAAAAACCGCCACCGTTTCGATGCGGTGGACGCCGACCAGGGCTGCGGCCCTGGACCCGGGGTGTGCGGCCACCTTACGACGGCCTATTCACCGGGCTGGGGCCCGGTGAACAAGGAAAATGATTTTAAAACCATTTCCCGGTAACGGTTGCTTGACGGGAAGATTGCCCAACTGCCTCGCAAGGTTTTTAAATCCACACCTTACTCAGGCCCCCCAGGGCCTGAGTAGGCCGTCCCGGAGGGGTGGCCGCATACGGGTCCAGGGGTTTACCCCTGGTCGGCGGCCGCCGCATCGAAACGGCGGGCCCTTTTCGCTTCCTTTTCGGGCACGAAAAGGAAGACTTAACGACTAGTAGTCGTTCCCCAAGAAGCAACCAGCCAAAAGAGCAGACTGCCGGCGGCCGGGCACCCAGATGCCCCCTCCCCTCTCTTTCCACAATTCCCTCAAAAATTGTGGAAACCTGTCCCCTCCCCCGGTTTTCAACAAATAGTTGTCTACTTTATTTATATATACCAGATATACGAATTGTATTGTAATTCGATTTGTGCTATAATAATACCGTATATTTCTGCGCCCAGACGGCCCGGCAGGCCGGGGCGTAAGACCGAACACGAAGTGGGGAAAAACATGGATTCTTTTAACGACGTTTTGGACGCGGCCAAAGCCTATTGCCGCGAACATACCGCCGACGCGACCTACCAGTGCTACATCAGCGGCCTGGAACCGGTCAGCTTTGAAAATTCCAACTGCGTGACGCTCATGGTGCGAAACGACTTCATCCGCAAGATCGTTTCGGACCGGTATACCACGCTGCTCAAAGATGCTTTCAAAGCCGTGCTGGGTTTCGACATCGAGCTGCAGCTGGTCATTCCGCCGTCGCAGCAGGAAGAAGGGGAAAAAGCCCCCGAGCGCATCACCGAGGACAACCTCCCTTCCGGCCGGTATGATTTCACCTTCGAAAACTTCATCCGCGGTCCGTCCAACCAGTTCGCCTTCGCGGCGGCCCAGGCGGTGGCGGCCAACCCGTCCGGCGCCTACAACCCGCTGTTCATCTATGGTCCTTCCGGCCTTGGCAAGACGCACCTGCTCAACGCCATCCAGATCGAGATCAAGAAGAACCATCCGGATTTCAACATCGTGTATGTGGACTGCGAAAAGTTCACCAACGAGATCATCACCGCAGTGCGCAACAACACCACCGAGCTCTTCCGCCAGACTTACCGGGAAGCGGACGTGCTGCTCATCGACGACATCCAGTTCATCGCCGGCAAGGAAGCCACCCAGGAAGAATTCTTCCACACCTTCAACACCCTGCACAATGCCGGCAAGCAGATCGTGCTGGCCTGCGACCGTCCCGCCAAGGAGATCAAGAGCCTGGAAGAGCGTCTGCGCACCCGTTTTGAATGGGGCCTGACCGCCGACATTCAGCCCCCGGATTTTGAGACCCGCGTCGCCATCGTCAAGCGCAAGGCGGAACTTCTCAACCTGGACCTGCCCGACGATGTGGCCGAATACATCGCCAACCATCTGAAGCAGAACATCCGCCAGCTGGAAGGCGCGGTGAAAAAACTCAACGCCTACTATATGCTGGAGGGCATCGCCCCCTGCATCGGCGTGACCACCACCGCCATCAAGGACACCCTGAACGACCAGCAGCCCATCCCGGTCACCATCGAGAAGATCATCAACGAGGTGGCCCGGACCTATAACGTCATGCCCGCCGACATCCGGGGCAAAAAGCGCAACGCCAACGTGAGCGCCGCGCGCCAGATGACCATGTACATCATCCGGGAGATCACCGGCATGAGCATGGAAGCCATCGGTTCGGAATTCCAGCGCGACCATTCCACCGTGGTCTACTCCATCAACACCATGGAAAAGAACATCGGCAAAGACCGCCATCTGAAAGAGATGGTGGACGACATCATGAAGAACATCCGCACCTGAAAACCGGGGTAAAATACCCCAAAAACAGGCTGTTGAAAAGCTTCGCCAGTTTTCCCCATTTTCCACCGTTTTTTCAACAATTAACATTGGTTTTCCACAATTCGTGTTAAAAACCCGAGTTGTCCACAAGAGCCAAATTTTCTTCCACAGGGTTTTTGGGAATATTTCCACCCCGAAAATCCACCCGTTATGCGGGGTTCCGGACTTTTCCACAGATTCCACGGCCCCTACTACTACTACTTTCAAAGTATCTAGTTTTCGCACCGGGAAACAAGTTTTCCCCCAAAAGTCCACCCCCGCACAAAGGCCCTGCCAAATGCCAATAAGAGGACGAAAGAAAACTTCCTCACCACCCGCAGGGTCCTGCCCCCCAAAAGGGCCCGTCCCCCAAACTATTTTCCCAAAATACGAGGTGACCACTCTTGAAGATCGAATGCGAAAAGTCGCTGCTGGCCGCCGCCATCGAAGGCGTTTCCCGTGCCATCACCAACCGCTCCGCCATTCCCGTGCTGGAAGGCATCTACCTGAAGGCCGAAGGGTTCAAACTCACCCTCACCGGCTATGACATGGAAATGGGAATCACTACCACTATCGATTGCAACGTCCTGGTTCCCGGCGAGATCGTGCTGGACGCCAAGCTGCTGGGTTCCATGGTGGGCCGCATGCCCGCAGGAAACGTGATGATCGAGCTGGACGAGGAAGGCATGACCACCATCCGCGGCGGCGTGGCGGAATTCGAGATCCCGGCCATGAACGCCAGCGATTATCCCTCTCTGCCCAACACCGCCGCCGAAAACACCATGACCATCCCCTGCTCCATGATGCGGGAAATGATCGAAAAGACCATTTATGCGGTCGCCCAGGACGACAAAAAGCCCGCCCACACCGGCGAACTCTTCGTCATTGAGCCGGGCAGCCTGACCATCGTGGCTCTGGACGGCTACCGGCTGGCCATTCTGCAGCGGGATGTGGAGTGTACCCGCGACATCCGCATCATCATCCCCGCAAAAACCCTGCAGGAACTGCTCAAGATCATGGGCGGACCGGATGACCCGGTGAAGATCGACGCCAACCGCCGGTATGTGGTGTTCACCACCAACGGCTACACCATCATGAGCCGCCTCATCGAAGGCGATTTCCTGAACTATGAAAGCGTCATCCCCCAGGGTGCCCGCACAAAGGTGGTCGTGGACTGCAAGTCCTTCATCGAGACCATCGAGCGCGCTTCCCTCATCATCACCGAGCGGCTGAAGAACCCCCTGCGCATCACCTTCGGCAAGGACAAGGTGACCGTCCGCTGCCAGACCACCCTGGGCAAGGTGGTGGACGAGTTCCCGCCGGTGTCCATGGAAGGCGAGGAAGTGGAGATCGGCTTCAACAACCGGTATATGCTGGACGCCCTGCGCAACTCCAAGTGCGAAAAGATGCTCATGGAGATCAACGGACCGCTCAGCCCGGTGAAGCTGCTGCCCACCGAAGGCAAAGACTTCATCTATCTGGTACTGCCGGTTCGGTTCAAGAACGAAGGGTGAGTTATGGATCTGATCAGGATCAATACGGAATTTATCAAACTGGATGCCCTGCTGAAATTTGCCGGTCTGTGTGAGACCGGCGGCGAAGCCAAAGAGCTGGTGCAGGGCGGCGCGGTGCGTCTGAACGGCGAAGTCTGCACCCAGCGGGGCAAAAAATGCCGCGCCGGGGATGTGGTGGAGCTGGACGGCCGCGAAGTGAAGATCGCGGAGGGCAACTGATGCGCCTGGACCACCTGAAGGTGGAGCAGTTCCGCAACCTGGAAACCGCCGAACTGAGCCCCGCCCCGCGGCTCACCGTGTTGTGCGGGGCCAACGGCCAGGGCAAGACCAATCTGCTGGAAAGCATCTGGCTGCTCACCGGGGCCAAGAGCTTCCGGGGTGCCAAGGACGCCGAGCTCATCCGCCGCGACCAGAGTTTTGCGGTCATCGAAGCGAACTTTGAAGGCGGGGGCCGGGAACAGGCCCTGCGCCTGACGGTGGGCTCCCGGCAGAGCGAACGCCCCGGCCGCCGTGCCCGCCTGAACGGGGCGGACCGGGGCCGGGCTTCGGCTGTGGCGGGGACTTTCACCGCCGTGGTGTTCGACCCCAACCACCTGAGCCTGGTCAAGGCCGGGCCGGAAGGGCGTCGGCATTTTCTGGACGCGGCGCTGTGCCAGCTCTACCCCGGGTATCTGGCGGCCCTGCGGCGGTATGCCCGCCTGACCGCCCAGAAAAACGCCCTGCTCAAAGCCTACGACATCACCCCGGGGGCGGATGTGCTGCTGGAGACCTACAACGAAGCCATGTCCGCCTGCGGTGCCGAGGTCATGCGCCGCCGCGCCGAGTATCTGGACAGACTGGCCCCTCTGGCCGAAGCCAACTACCGGGATATTTCCAGCGGCGCCGAGGTGCTGGGGGTGCGGTATCTTCCCTGCTGCGACCCCGACCCGGCCGCGTTGGCCGCCCGATTGCGGGAAGTGAAAAACCAGGAACTGCGGGCGGGGTTCTGCCTGACAGGCCCCCACCGGGAGGACCTGGACATCCTCATCGACGGGCAGCCCGGCAAGATCTACGGCAGCCAGGGACAGCAGCGCAGCGCGGTACTCTCTCTGAAACTGGCGGAAGCCACCGTGGCCGGGGACGTGCTGGGGGAACATCCGGTGATGCTGCTGGACGATGTGCTCAGCGAACTGGACGACGCCCGCCAGACCTATCTGCTCACCCGCATCGAGGACAAGCAGACCTTTGTCACCACCTGTGATTCCGCGGCCTTCGCCCGCACCAACGGCAAGCTGGTGTTTGTGGAGGCGGGCCGCGTGCGGGAGGAATAACCATGTACCTTCACGCAGGACAGGATTTTATCGTGAACACCCGGGATATCATCGGGGTGTTCGACCTGGATACCTCCACCGACGCCGGGCAGAAACCCAAACTCACCGACGAGTTTTTCCGCCGCGCCCAGAACGAAGGCGCGGTGGTGGATATTTCCGGCGCTATGCCGAAAAGTTTCATATTGACGGACTTTTCCGGTGAGACGGTGTATATTTCGCAGTTGTCCACTGCGGCGCTGAAACGAAGAGCTGAAAGGCTGGAATTTTGAGGGGGCCCCCTCAAGGCTCCTTTGTTACTTCTTGGCAAGCGGGTGCTTGCCGGAGAGTTGTCGCTTTTTGCCGCCAAAAAGCGACGGAAAAACCGCCACCGTTTCGATGCGGTGGACGCCGACCAGGGCTGCGGCCCTGGACCCGGGGAATGCGGCCACCTTACGACGGCCTACTCAGGCCCTGGGGGGCCTGAGCAAGGTATGGATTTAAATGGCGCTGCCGGAAGGTCTCTGCTCAGAAGCCGTTCCCGGGAAATGGTTTTAAAACTTTTTCCTTGTTCACCGGCCCCCAGGCCGGTGAATAGGCCGTCGTGAGGTGGCCGC
>CAJMLV010000030.1 GCA_905214345.1 uncultured bacterium | reverse complement strand
CGGCGGTATCAAAACGGACGTCCGCGTCCTCTCCCCAGATGGACGAAAAGGTACCGGCGGTGGCAGCCAGATACGCGTCCGGAGCAATGCCCAGGGTATCCCCCAGCAGTTCCGACGCCCGGGCAGGCCCGGCGGTGAGGTAACAATCCCCCAGGGTGGTGGTGCCGGAAGGCGCCTGCAGCACCAGTTCCTCCGGCAGAGCGCAGAAGATCACTGCCTGTTTGGGGCCATCCAGCCTCAGCAGCAGAAAAGCGGGCTGTTCCGCCTGGACCGCCAGCAGAATCCGGTGGGTGTTGCGAGCCCCTGCCGGTTCGCTGATCCGGGTCTGCCCGGTTGCCGCCTGTTTGAGCATCTGCTGTTCGGTACGCTGGGAAGTAAAAAAGACCACCATCCCCATCATGGGGATGACCAGGAGCAGGGTAAGAACCAGACTTTGGAAAAAAAGTCCGCGCCGTTTGTGCATAAAGGACACCTCTTTGCTGCAAAATGTAACCATAGCTTGGGCAAACAGGCCCGGCCTTATGCACAAAAGGAGGCAACCGTTTATGTACCATGCACCGTACGGCCCCAAGGGCGCCGAAAGCGAACAGGATGATTTCTGGACCGACATTATGGAAGGCAGCGACATGCTGCCCGGTATGATGCCCACCGAACCGGGACAGATGGATGCCGGTGAGGAGGACGAAACCACCGACGAGGAAGACCGGGAGTGGTTTGAACTGTCCGACAAGACAGAGAGCGAAGACCTCTGACCTCAAATCCACACAAAAACGGCGGAGAACCCGTTACAGGGTCTCCGCCGTTGCTTTGTTTGTTACATCAGGGGGCTGAACAGGCGCAGCAGACAATCCAGGCCCCGCACCGCCACCGTACGGACACGGTATTGGCCGGTGACTTCCCTGCTTTGGGTGAACAGGTCCTCAAAATCGGATTTCACATCTCCCACCGCGTCGCAGCCGCTGAACCAGCAGGCATTTTCAAAATGGAGATACAGACTGCGGTAATCCAGATTGATGGTCCCCACCACCGCGGCTTTTCCGTCGGCCACCGCCTGCTTGGCGTGGACAAAACCGGGGGTAAACTCAAAGATGCGCACCCCGTGGGCTGCCAGACGGGCATAATGGCTGCGGGTGACCCGGAACACCATCTTTTTGTCCGGGATGCCGGGGGTCACGATACGCACATCCACGCCCCGGCGGGCGGCCAGGGTCAGCGCCCGCTGCATCTCATCACTGATGATGAGGTACGGGGTGGTCAGATACACATATTCGTCGGCATGGTTGATGAGGTTGATGTACACATTTTCCCCCACCGGTTCCTCATCCAGTGGGGTATCGGCATAGGGCACCACCACGGCGTCGGAAGGGTTGGGCGAATGGGCCGGTTTCAGGAAAGGCGCCGGGTCGATGGGTTCCTTCTGGGTCGCACCCCACATCTGCAGGAAAATCAGGGTCAGCCCCCGGACAGCCTCCCCTTCCAGCCGCAGGCCGGAATCCTTCCACTGGCCGTAGGGGTGGGTCAGGTTGAAATATTCGTCCGCCAGGTTATACCCGCCGGTAAAACCGATTTTGCCGTCCACCACCGTGATCTTGCGGTGGTCCCGGTTGTTCATGATGATGTTCATGGCAGGCACCAGAGGGTTGAACACCCGGCACTGGATGCCCCGTTCCCGCAGCCGCCGGGCAAAGGGCGGGCTGATGAAACCCATACTGCCCACATCGTCGTAGAACACCCGCACATCCACCCCGGCGGCGGCGCGTTCCGCCAGAATCTCCTCCAGCCCCTGCCAGGCGGTGGAATCCTCAATGGCGTGGTATTCCATAAAGATAAAGTGCTGCGCGCCCCGCAGGGCTTCCTTCTGGGCTTCCAGGGCCTGGTTGGTGTCACCGTAAAACCGCACGTCGGTGTTCCCGTAAGCGGGATACCCGGCGGTCCCCTGCAGGTAGGTCACCTGCCCGGCCAGCGCGGGGTCGATGCTGCGCAATTTTTCGGTCTGGGGCTGCCCTGCTTTCACTTCCGCCATGCGGAACGGTTCCAGTTCCCGGTCGGCAGAGCGGAACCGCCTGCGCAGCGGCCACAAGGCCACCGGCTGACCGAACAGCAGGTACAGACAGGCTCCCAGCACCGGGAAAATCAGGATCACAATGATCCAGCTGAGGCGGAAAGCGGAGTTCATGTTGCGGCCATACACCGAAAAGACCAGCAGCAGAGCCAGCAGGCTGGCCGCCAGCTGTACCACGGCGTAGTACCGGGTCAGATACAGGGCAAACCCCAGAATCCACCCCACCTGCAGCAGAAAAGAGAGGGCCACGAACACGGCCCGGCCAATGCTGTTGGGGATCTGCTGGCGTTTTTCTTCGGTTTCCATGGGAACACGTCCTTTCTGCCCGCAGGTGCGGGACCATGCTGCCATTGTAGCGTAAAACCATCCCTTTGTAAATGGCGCTGCGGCAAAGAAAAAAGGCCCCTTGGCGGGGCCTTGCCTCATGGATTTTCCCGACGGTACAAAAGGAAACGGAAACCGATCTCGGTAGTCAGTTCCGGGCAGGCAGCCAGGCGGGCCGCGCCTTCCGGCGGGGTATTGAAGTAGTAGGGCGTCATGGTAAACAGGGCCTGGGCCATGGCGTTGTCCAGCGTGATGGTATCGGTGACGGTACGCTCGCCCGCCGGCACAAACCCGGGGTATTCGGTGCGCACCGCCGGGTTTTCATAGGGCTGGTCATACAGCACCTGCTTGAGCCCGAACAGATGCCGGGGCGTGGGCACGGCGTAGATCAGCAGCCCGCCCGGGCGCAGCATGCGGGTGAACTCCGCCGCCGCAAAAGGTGAAAAGACGTTGAGCAGGATATGGGCCCAGCCATCCGCCACCGGGGCGCAGAAACTGCCTCCCACCGCAAAAGCCCCCTGGGGCACCAGCTTGGCAGCCAGGCGCACGGCGGGTTTGGACAGGTCAAACCCGATGAGGTTTGCCTGCCGCCCGGCGGCGGCAAAAACGTCCATCACCGTTCGGTCATAGCTGCCTTCTCCGCAGCCGGCGTCCACAATGTTGGGGGATTCTTCCCCTGCCTGCAGGCAAAGTTCCGCCAGGGCATGGCGGAAGGCATCATACCCGCCGCTTTGCAGGAACGCACGGCGGGCCGCCACCATGGCTTTGCCGTCACCGGGATCGGCGGCGTGGCGTTTCTGGATGGGCAGCAAGTTCACATAGCCTTCCTTGGCAATGTCAAAGCTGTGGTTTTTGGCACAGCGAAGAGAGGACCCCCACACCCCCAGGGCGCCGCCGCATACCGGGCAGCGCAGCCCGGCAGCCAGAGCGGCGTTCATTCGGCATCGGCCGGGGTCTCGGCGGGCACGGGGTCGCCCTCCACCGGCACGGTCACGCCGCCGTGGGCGGCAATGTATTCTTCAAAATTGGCAAACTTCTGTTTGGGCGGGCGGCGGGTGATGAGCAGCAGGCCCACGTCCTCGGCCTGGAGTTCCCGGCGGGGACGGTTCTGGTTGGTCCGGCGGCCGGTCTGGGGTTCCGCCTGGCGGGCGGGACGCTGCTGTTGCTCTGCCGCGGGACGGCGCTGGCTCTTGGGCTCCTGGGATTTCTGGGGCTGGCGGCGGCCGTTGTTCTGGCTGACGTTCTGGGCACTGTTCTGCCCACTTTTCTGCCCGCCCCGGCCCTTCTTGGCAGGGGCGTTTTTCTCTGCGGCCGGAGCATTCTTGCCCTGGGTCTGCTGGGCCGTCTTGGCCGCAGCCTGCCCCTGCTGGGAATTGCCCTGGCCACCGCGGGAACGGCGGCGACGGCGGCGGTGCTGTTCCTGCTCGCCGGCGGCTTTCTCCTTATTCTGATTCTGCTGGGGTTGGGCGGGTTTGTTGTTCGGCATGCTCATTCCTCTTCTTCCTGCGGTACGGTATCCAAAGCCGAGTCCTTACACCAGGGCGCGGCATTCGTTATAATAGCGTTTTTCTTCGGCATGGCCCATGCTGAAGGTCTTGCGGGGCAGCACCCCGCCCAGCACCACGCCGCGGAACAGGTCCGCCTTCTCAAAGGGCGGCAGCAGGATGGCGGCGGCGTTCTCCCCTGCCAGGCTGCGGGCGGCCTCTTCCCCGTGGATATAATCCACGCGGCAGCTGCCGTCGGCACACAGATCGGTGAGGAAAGCTTCCACCGTGCCCACGGCCAAAGGACGGGGCGCCCGGTTCAGGCTGTATTCTTTGCTGAAGGAAGGTCCGCAGACGGTAAAGGTCTGCGCCGGGGCGGTCTGCTCCCCCTGGTGGCCGGCCAGCCAGGCGTCCAGCGCTTCACACAAAGCCCCGGCATCCATCCCGAACACCACCCGGTGGATGGGTTCGATCTCAATGGCGGGAGAATGAACGTTGCACACCTCCGCCAGGCAGTACCGGGCGGGGTGCGAAGCCTGCTCCTCAGGGGTGAGGGTGGCTTTCAGCTCTTCCCAGCAGGCTTTGGCGGTGGCCAGCGAATGGTTGCCGTCCCCCACCGCCAGCACCATGGGCGGCTGTCCGGCGGCTGCGGGCCAGCGGGCGGCGAAAGCGTCGGCATCCCCTAAAGCAGCCAATGCGGCGTCGATCTGCCCGATGAGTGCGGGGTCCTCCACCGCCCAGCCGGCCAGATGACCGCCGCCCAGCATCAGGTCCCCCTCATACAGAAGGGGCAGGCTGTCTTTGCAGCGGCCGATGGGTTCGATGAGGGTACAGGCTTCGTCGTCGGCCAGCATCATCACATGGGGAGTTTCCAGCTCCGCACCGCGGCGGATGGCAAGGCGGGGCGGGATACGCTCCACCACCGTGTTCTCGCTGGGTCGGATGGCCGTTTTGGCACCTTTTTCGTAGCTGTATGTCTCCAGGTCCACCATACCCACCAGGCCCTGGCGGACGGTGCCGTCCAGCTGGGTGCGCTCCACATACACATACCCGTGTACGGTTCGGGTGAGCAGGCTGCGTCGGTAGTCGGTCATGGCTGCACGGATCTGCGCCAGCCGTTCCGGCTGCCGGGGCGTGCCCAGATAGGCTTCCGGCAGAACGATGTGCAGGGTGCTGGGCTGTCCGGCAGCCCGCGCCTCCGCCTTCTGCCAGTATTCCGGCTGGGAGGTAAACTGATCCACCGCGATGCTGGCCCAGGGGTCCAGCGGGACCGATGCGGGGGGCAGCAGAATATCAGCCGGCAAAAAGCAGTTGGACATGGGTATCAACTCCGATCAAAGTAAGGTGGACGGGGACGGTCTTACCGCGCCACGCCGTGGCCGACCAGGCCATAGATGGCCATGGACAGGATGCCGATGTAGATCAGCGAGCTGGGCAGGCCCCGGAAAATGGCGGGCACATCCTTACTGCCCAGACGGCGGCGGCCTTCATCCACCACCAGCACGGCAAACAGATAACCCACGCCGCTGCCGAACCCGAAAGCGGTGCACTGCAGCAGGTCGTAGTTCTGGTTGGCACACAGAAGCAAGGTGCCCAGCACACTGCAGGTGCAGGTAGCCAGGGGCAGCTGTTCCCGGCAGGCAGCGCGGTGAGCGGCCGGCAGAAAAGCCAGCAGAAGCCACACCACGGCCATGGCGGCAACGGCACAGGTCAGGTACATGATGGGGCGCAGCGCTGCAATGGGAAGCCATTCCGGCAGGTTATCCCGCACCAGCGGGGTGACATAAGTCATGCAGGCCCATCCCAGCGGGGCGCTGAGCAGCTGCACCAGAATGACAGGGGTGCAGTACTGCCAGGTGCGCACTTCGGGGTCGCTTACCAGCTTGATCAGCCGGGACACACCCATGGCGCGGGAAAAGACCACGTTCTCGGTAAAGATGGCCAGAACGGCATAGGATACGAACTGCGCCACGCTCTGAAGAACCGTCAGTTCAGCGCTTGCGGTCAGCATACAGGTGACGCACCTCCTCCTGTTTATAGTGCACGTAGGCACCGCCCACGGCGGTCCAGCCGGCGGCTACCAGGCCCAGCAGCAGGAACCCGCCGGCAGGCTGGGCAGCCAGAGGCAGCAGCCCCACCGACAGCACCGGCTTGTCATAGATGGTGCCGTAGGCCAGCAGTTCCCGCAGGCCGCCCATCAGCAAAATGGCCACACACAGGCCGATGGTGTTGTTGATGCCGCGGCGGAATGCCTCACCGATGGATTCCAGTTCGGTGGCTTCCATACGTTTGATAATGACCGGCTCCACCACCATCATGGGCAGGTAAATCCCCATGATGGACAGATCGGTGCCGAAGATGTTGTACATGATGATATACGCCGGGATATAGATGACGGCGGCGGCATAGGCGTACACCACCGGGCGGAAACGGTTGCCGGTGATATGGCAGACCGCCACTGCCAGCATACGGGTGGCGGTGAGAAGCAGGATGGACAGCACGCAGAGCATTACCGCGCGGTCCACGTCACTGGCCATGGCCACAATGGGCGCCAGGCCCAGGCCGCGCACCATGACGGGGTTGTTCAGCCACAGGTGGTCGTCGTGGATGTTCTGGGCCAGCTCAGCTTCTGCCTCCGCACGGGTCTTGCGGGCGGGGCGGCTGGGTTTGGGCTGGGGCTGCGCCTTGGGCTGTTCGGCCTGCGGTGCCGGGGTCCCCTGGGCCGCTTTCTCGGCGGCAGCCTGGGCAGCCTCCTGCTCAATCTGCTGGGGGGTCTTGCCCTCAGCGGCGGCGCGGCGGGCGCGTTCCAGGATCTCGGGCGAAATCTGGGGGATGATAACAGTCTGGGACTGTTCCGGCTGGTTCTTTTTCTTGCGCGGGGGGCGCCCGGCAGGCTTAGAGGATTTCCGGTTTTGCTCGTTTTGCAACCCGTTTCGCCTCCTTCTTCATAAACTTCATGCGCTCGGCGCGGCGGGACACACGGTCCAGCCATTCCGGCACGGCGCCCACGATAAGCAGCGCAAAGCAGATGCCGGTTTCGTAGACGGTGTTGTAACGGAATACGGTGGTGGCCACACCCAGCAGCAGGCCGTAGATCACCCGGCTGGTAAAACGGTTGGGCTGGGTGACGGGTTCACAGATCAGGAACACGCCGCCGAAGGCCATGCCGCCGGTGAGGATGATATATTTTTCCAGATAGACCCGCTGGCGCACATACTCCCAGGGGAAGCTGATGGTGGGCAGATCGTTCAGGTTGGGCAGCAGCCAGGGCACCGCCACACACACGATCAGGTACGGGATCAGGGTGGACAGCTGCAGGTGCCCGCGGCACAGCAGGAACAGCCCGCAGGCCACGATGACCAGGAACGCCCCGGTGCCCAGCGGTCCCACCACGTTGCCGGTCACCAGGTTGATGGTGGTGGCGGAAGGCAGGCCGCCGCCGGACAGCGTGGTGTTCATACCGGCGGTAAGGCTGTCGGAAGTCATCCCCCACAGGGGCAGAACGGTGCCCGGGGTGGGATAGCGGCTCATCTGGTCCGGCCAGGAAAGCGCCGCCACCGCCAGGCCCACCGCGGCGGGATGGAAGGGATAGTGTCCTTCACCGCCGAAAGTTTCCTTGATGAGCACCGCCACGATCACGGCGGCCACCACCATGAAATAGGACACCGATGCCGGCATCATCAATACGATCAGCGCCGCGAAACATTCGCTGGAAGGTTCGTGGGGACGATAGCCCGCCCCGTGCAGCGGGGTGACCAGACAGTCGCACACATAGGCGGTGAACAATCCCACCAGCATCAGCAGAATGGGCCGGGGGCCGTAGAAAAACCAGGCCATGGCCATCAGCGGCACACAGCACCACAGAATATCCGCGTAATAATCGTAGTTGGCGCTTCGCTCAAGCTTGTTACGGTTTGGCATGAGTTCTCCTTTGCTGCCCGGCAGGCGGGCGGAGGTTGCTTATAAGGCGTGGATGCCCGCCGCCATGGCGGACATATCGGGAGCATTGTACAGGGCACTGCCCACCACCAGGACATCGGCCCCGGCATTGGCGCACAGCGGTGCGGTCTGGGTGTTGACGCCGCCGTCCACCTGCAGCATCACCGAAAGACCACGCCGTTCCAGTTCGGCACGCACGGCAGCCAGACGTTCGGGGGTCTGGGGCAGGAAAGCCTGCCCGCCGAAGCCGGGTTCCACACTCATGATGAGGACCAGGTCCACATCTTCCAGGTAGTCGAAGATTTCTTCCACCGGGGTGCCGGGACGGATGCTCAGGCCGATCTTGCAGCCCAGATCCCGGATGGCGTGCAGTACAGCCCGGGGGTCCTTGCGGACACCCTCGGCTTCCAGGTGGACGGTGATCAGGTCAGCCCCCGCCGCAGCGAAATCCTTGGCGTAGAAGGCCGGGTCCTCGATCATCAGGTGAACGTCGTAGAACGCATCGGGCAGGGCGCGGTGCAGGCATTTGAGCACCGGGGCACCGTAGCTGATGTTGGGCACAAAATGCCCGTCCATCACGTCAATGTGCAGCATATCCGCACCCGCATCCAGGGCGGCACGGCTCTGCTGCGCCAGATTGGCCAGGTCGGCCGAAAGAACCGACACACTCAGTTTTGTTTCCATGGCAAAATTCCTATTTCCTTTATTACTCTTTCCCGCGCGGGCACCCCGCGCACACTCATACATGATTTATTGTACCGTAACACAGCGCAAAAATCAAATTTTTATGCCCTCTCCCCTCTGGAAAATCAGGCGGCAGGCCCGGAAACATGGGTCTGCCGCCTGATTTGTAAAATTTCAAGAACCGATCATTTGCCGTACTGGTTGATCTTGTCCAGCTGCACCCGGACACATTCCAGCGCGCTTTCGATGACCTTGTCCATATCGTAGTAACGGTATTCGCCCAGACGGCCGCCGAACACCACATGAGGTTCGGCATCGGCCAGAGCCTTGTAGCGGGCATACAGAGCGTTGTTCTGCTCGTCGTTCACGGGATAGTAGGGCTCGTCGCCGGGCTTCCACTCCGCCGAATACTCCCGGCTGATCACCGTCTTGGTGCCGGGCTCGGTGGAACCGAACTCAAAGTGCTTGTGCTCAATGATACGGGTATACGGGGTCTCGGCGTCGGTGTAGTTGATGACCGCGTTGCCCTGATAGTTGGGGCAATCCAGCAGTTCGGTCTCAAAGCGGACGCTGCGGTACTGCAGAGCGCCCAGTGCATAGTCGAAATAGGCGTCGATGGGGCCGGTGTAAATGACCCGGCCGGCCAGCGCATCCAGTTCGGCCTTGTCCTTCAGGTAGTTGACACCCAGACGGACCTCGATACCGGCGAGCATCTTTTCCACCATAGCGGTATAGCCGCCGTTGGGAATGCCCTGGTACAGCGCGTTGAAGTAGTTGTTGTCGAAGGTCAGGCGCACCGGCAGCCGCTTGATGATGAAGGCAGGCAGCTGGTCGCAGGGACGGCCCCACTGCTTTTCGGTATAGCCCTTGACCAGCTTCTCGTAGATGTCGGTACCCACCAGGTTGATGGCCTGCTCTTCCAGGTTCTTGGGTTCGGCAGTGAAATGCGCCGCCCGCTGTTCCGCGATCTTGGCCTCAGCTTCGGCGGGTGTGACCACTCCCCACATCTTGTTGAAGGTGTTCATGTTGAAGGGCATGTTGTACAGCTCGCCCTTGTAGTTGGCCACGGGAGAGTTGGTGTAGCGGTTGAACACAGCAAACCGGTTCACATAGTCCCACACCTGCTTGTTGTTGGTGTGGAAGATGTGGGCACCGTAACGGTGGACGTTGATTCCCTCCACATTTTCGGTGTAGATGTTGCCGGCAATGTGGTCCCGCTTGTCGATCACCAGGCAGGTGCGGCCGGCCTTGGTGGCTTCGTGGGCAAACACCGCGCCGAACAGACCGGCACCCACAATCAGATAATCGTACTGCTTTGCCATTGTACTGTTACCTCCTTGTAACAACAGGCGCCGCGTTCCACAAAGGACCCGGGCGCCGTGCAGACTCCTTTACTGAGCGGCAAACCGGCGGATCTCCTCCAGCCAGAATTCTGCCGTCACCGGCCAGCTGTATTTTTTCAGGATCTCCCGGGGGGAATCCACCGGACGGGACATCAGTTCATCCAGGTCCACATCGTAATCCATGGGGTCAAAGTAGCGCACCGTATTGCCGTAGAGTTCCGGCAGGCAGGATGCGTTGGACACCGCCACCTGTGCTCCCAGGCTGAGAGCTTCCAGCGGCGGAATGCCGAATCCTTCAAACACCGCAGGGTGCAGGAAGGCGCGGCAGTTCTGCATCAGAGCCTTGTTCTCCCTGTCGGTGACATAGCCGGGATAATGCAGATTGGCGGAGCTGACCGCCTGCTTGTCATCCCCGAAAGCCGCCAGGTCCTTGCCGCCGGCCACCACAAAGGTCTTGTCGGGGTTGCGGGCAGCCACTTCCCGGATCCACTTGTAATTTTTGTGCCCGGCCAGACTGCCCAGGGCATAGAAATATTCGCCCTTTTCCACGCCGGGCAGCTTGTCGAACACGCTCTCGTCCGGTTCTACCGGCTGCAGATGTTCCCAGCCATTGTAGGTCAGGCCGATGCGGGCGGTGGGAATGTGCAGCCGTTCCGAAATCAGCTTCCGCTGGTCATCGCTGACGGTATACACCCGCTGGGCAAACGCCCGGATGCTCAGGCAATGCACCCAGAACTTGAAGCGGAAGAACGCCCGGTCGGTATTCATGACCAGCGGGCGGATGTCGTGCAGCACCACGGCGCTGGGACGGCCCATGAGCATATCGCTGGCCAGACCCAGATAAAAAGCATCGTGCTTGCGCACATAATGAGGCAAGACAAACAGGTTGTAGCTGTATTTGATGGCTTTGAGGGGCACGATCTTGATATTTTTCAGGGGCGGCAGATGCAGGGGACGGCCGTCGTCCCGGTAGCAGAGCCGTACGTCCAGCCCGGTGCCGGTCAGCAGTTCATCCAGGCGGGTGACCACCTCATAGACATAGCGCGGGATACCGGTGATGGGATCACACAGCACCGTGCCGTTGATCACGATGGGTCTCAATCTGTTTCCTCCTTCGGCTGATGGGCGCAATCGCGCAGTTCCCGGCGCCAGTCCCGGACGCGGCGCTCGCAGTAGGCGCGCAGCTCCTCTTCAAACCTCGCTTCGCTGAAGCTGAGGCTGTGTGCCCGGATCTCCTCCTTGGAACAGGCCACTCCTTCGGCTTCGAATTTTTCGATACATTCAGCCAGGCTTTCCACCGTCTGGGCATGGAAAAGCAGGCCGGTACGGCCGTCCTCCACCGTTTCGCAGGCACCGCCGCGAGCGAAGGCCAGCACCGGGGTACCGGCGCTCTGGGCTTCCACAGGGGTGATGCCGAAGTCCTCTTCCCCGGGGAAGAGGAACGCTTTGGCCCGCAGGTAATACCCCCGGACTTCCTCGTCCGAAAGTCCGCCGCCCTTGAATTCCACCGTGGGGCCGGCCATGGCCTTCAGGCGGGATTCCTCGTCGCCGGTACCGATGACCACCAGCCGTCGGCCCAGTTTGGTGCAGGCAGCCACGGCCAGGTCGATCCGCTTGTACCAGGTAAAACGGCCCACCACCAGGTAGAAATCCTCTTTTTCCACAAAAGGACTCTGGTTGATGTGAACACAGGGATAGATCACATCGCTGTCACGGCGGTAGTATTTCTTGATGCGCTGGGCAATATAGCGGGAATTGGCAATGAAATAGTCCACCCGGTCGGCGGCACACTTGTCCCACTGGCGCAGCTTGTGCATCTGGCTGGGCATGACTGCCCGCACCAGGGGGTTGGCGTTGGCACGGTAGGTGTAATAGAAGTCCCACACATACCGGATGGGGGTATGGCAGTAGCAGATATGCACCGCGTCCGGCCGGGTGATGACCCCCTTGCTGCAGGAAGAGGAGGAGGACAGCACCAGATCGTATTCCGAAAGATCCAGGGCCTCAAACGCACCGGGCATCAGGGGCAGCAGCTTTTTGTAAAGCTTGGTGGCAAAAGGCAGTTTTTGAATCCAGGTGGTACGGATGTCGTAGTCCCGGAACCAGGCGGGCATCTTTTCCTTATCATAGACAAGGGTATAGATGGGGGCGTCGGGGAACACGTGGTGCATACAATCCACCACGCGGTCCGCGCCCGCGTAGGACACCAGCCAGTCGTGCACGATGGCCACTTTCAGCTTGTTGTTTTGCATGGGCTGCCTCCTTTGGGGTTCCGACGAAACGGGCAGTTCAGATGAGCTTTTCGTCGTTGATCATCTTGCCGCCGAATGCCGTGCGGAAGATGATCTTGATGTCCAGCGCCAGAGTCCAGTTTTCGATATACCAGATATCATACCGGATGCGCTCGGCAATGTCGGTATCACCGCGCAGGCCGTTGACCTGCGCCCAGCCGGTCACGCCGGGGCGCACCTGCTGGCGCACCAGATACCGGGGGATTTCTTCTTTGAAATGTTCCACATGATAGGGAACTTCGGGACGGGGGCCCACCAGGCTCATGTCCCCTTTCAGCACGTTGAAGAACTGGGGCAGTTCGTCCAGGCTGAACTTGCGGATCAGGCTGCCGAACCGGGTCTTGCGGGGGTCGGAGTTGGTGCTCCAGCCGGTCTTTTCATCGACATTGACCCGCATGGACCGGAACTTGTACATCATGAATTCCTTTTTGTTCAGGCCCACCCGCTTCTGGCAGAAGATGACCGGCCCCGGGCTGGACAGCTTGACGCCGATGGCCACCGCCAGCATCACCGGGCTGGTGAGGATGATGAGCAGCAGGCTGCCCAGAATGTCGAACAGACGCTTGGCGAAAGCGTTGAGGATGTTGTCGAAGGGAGTCTGGCGCACATTGATAAGCTTGCAGCTGCCCAGCACGTCGATGGTGGGGCGGGCAGGCAGGTAATCGTTGTAAAAGGGCACCATGGTGATGCGCAGCCCCTCTTTGTCGCAGGCAGCCAGGGCCCGGGGGATCATGTGCATCTCCTCGGTATCCAGGGCCACCACCACTTCATCCAGGCCGGGGGTGCACAGGGCTTCTTCCAGATTCTTGTACGGTCCCAGGTACGTGGCTTTCAGGGCCGGGTTGGGGCTGTTGGCCAGATACCCGTCCACATGGTAGCCGTAATAGGGGTTCTGTTCCAGCGCCCGCAGGTACTGGGCCGCCTCCTTGCCGCCGCCCACCAGCAGAATATGGTGGAAGTCCTCGCCGTGGCGATGACGCCAGCGGTCGTAAAAACGACGGATAAGGCGTTTGATAATGAGGAAACCGGTACCGAAGCCATAGAACAGGATGACCACCAGACGGGAGAAGTTGACCACCCGGAACTGGTAGAGCAGCGCTTCAAATCCGACGATGCACACTGCATTGACCAGAATGATCAGCTGGCAGCGGCGCCAGAAGCCCCGCAGGCGAGAGGCATCATACAGTCCGCACAGCCAGAACACCGCCACCGCCGCCACGGCATACAACCCACCGGCAAAAACGGTCTCCTGGGCAATATCCAGCGCAGGGCCCGCGCCGCCGGGCTGGTAAAAGCGCATATAGTTGAACCGCAGGTGATTGGCCAGCAGATAGGCCACAAAGAGGAGCACGGCATCCAACGCACTGCTGGCATAGGCCCGGATACGTTTGTTTTTTTCAAGCATGCGGCCGGCTCCTTTCTTTACAAAATAGAAAATATGCGATAAATGGCATCTATATAGAATACCATACTCCCGCCCCGGTTTCAAGACGAGCTCTTATTCAAAGAAATATTCCCAGTCGAAGTAGGTGGCTTCCACCACGGCGCTGTTGATGGTGACGTTGGCTGCATCCCGGGGCAGCGCTTCCAGGGTGATGACACCCACGCCGTCGGAGATGGTCACCGGTACGTTGTAGACGCTGCGGTCGGTGGGCAGGAAGAAATCCCCCTGGTTGGGGTCCCGTTCCGCCGCCACACAGAGTTCGTTTTCGGTCACTGCGGTGCAGAACAAAAAGCTGTGCAGACCGCCCCGCAAAGCAAACCCGCTGTCCACGGTAAAGGTGTAGTCCAGCGCCACATCAGCCACACCGCAGAAGGTGGGGTCATCGGCGGTGACGGTGATGGTCACCGTCTTGCCATCCTGAGCCACATCCACGGTACAGGGCTGCTCCAGGTCGTTGCACACACCGGTGCGTTCCCAGAACAGGTGCATGCCGCCGCTGTTGAAGGTGTTGGCCACCGGGTTCCACCAACGGTACAGTTCCCGGTAGAACCACCAGTTGGCGTTGCGGCTCCACCGTTCGGACAAAGCCACCTTGGCGCTGGGCGTGACCACCCGGTCAAAGGTGCCGGTCTGGAAGGCAGTGAGGTAATCCAGCCGTTGCCGGTCCCCCATGGCGTGGATGATGTAATCCACCCCGGTGGGCTGCAGCTGGCCGGTCATGGCCTCCAGAGCGCTGGAATAGGTTCCGAAGAGGGTCTTGCCCTCATTCATGGCCTTTTCGGTGGCCAGCTTGTCCGCCTGGTCACCGAACCAGCCGCCCAGTTCCGGTACATAGGTCAGTTCCCCATGGCCGCCCAGACGGCTCTGCACCTGCCCGGCCATGCCCGCAACCAGAACGGCACAGGCAAACACGCCGCAGACCGCCCCGGCGCCCACCGTAAAGATACGGGCGGGCTTTTCCCGGCCGGCGAGCAGGCGTTCGGCTGCCGTCAGCAAGGCGCGCAGCACAAACAGCGGGACCAGAATGGCCAGCAGTGCCTGCGCACCGCCGGTAGGACCGCCTTCCCGGGCACCGGAAAGGATGCAGTAGAGCAGGTTCCACAAGGGCATGCCCAGGCAGAGGGCAAAACCGGCGGCTGCCAGCGCCGCCGAACGGGGCGCACGGCAGCGGAAGATGCCCACCGCAAAGCAGATCGCCAGAACCAGGCAGAGTGCCCCGGCGGGCTGGGGAATATAATCGGTGAGATAGCAAAGCTTGCTGTCGGCGGTGGTGCCGTAATACCACACCTGGAAGGAGCTGATCCCGCGGGTCTGCTGCAGCCATGCGATGGGATGTCCCCAGCTGATGGCCAGCACCGATACACCCAGGGACACACAGCTGATGAGGATGTACTGCCCCGCCCGCACAAGGACCTGCTTCCAGGCGGTGCCGTACTGACGCAGCAGGAACAGACCATACCCCAGGGCCACCGAAATGTACATGGCGGCGCCCATATCGTTGCTCCAGGGTACCAGGAATCCCGCCACGGCGGGCACCAGCATCCAGGGCGCCACCGCCCGGCCCCGCTGCAGCGAACGGTCCCGGCTGCTCCACACGCGCAGGCCCAACAGTACCAGAAGGACAGCCAGGGGCAAGGCCGCGCCGCGCATCATGCGGGCGCTGTTGCCGTTGCGGGCGGCATATTCGATGAGTGGGCGTATCTGGGCGTAGAACGGCACCTGCACATCGTGGGCGATGAGCAGGAACCAGGCGCACAGCGCCGGGCAGGCGGCCATGGCACGGCGGCCGCGGCCCAGCACCACCAGACAGGCAGCCAGCACCAGCAGTTCAAAGTAAAACCAGGTACAGAAGTTGGTGGCAAACACGCTGCGGCCAAAGCTGTTGCCCAGCACCAGCAGCAGACCGCCCACACTGTACAGTTCCCCTGCCCCCAGATAGACCGTAAAGTCCTTGTAGGGTGTCTGCCCGGCCAGCAGGTGGCGCACCGGGTTATAGTTCTGGAAATCGCCGTTCATGATCTCATAACTGGCATCATAGTTTGCTTCCAGACCATGGACGGCCGCCAGCCCCGCCAGAACGGCCAGGACCAGCACCCAGGGAAAAATGCGTTTCAGGGTTTGTTTCAAGATTCAGGCTCTCCCTTTTCCGCGTATCAGCGGTAGATGTTCTGCAAAGTATCCAGCGTTTTGCGCATCTCGGCACGGACCTCGGCAGGGGTCAGGATCTCCACCCCGGAACCGAAACCCGCCACCCAGCCGAAGAACTGGGGACTGATCTGCACGTCCACCGTCAGGGTGAAATGCTCGCCGCCGGCGCAGGGCACCAGGGTGGGCCCGGTGCCGAAACGGTCGATCATGGCCCCGGCAAAGCGGTTTTCGCACTTCAGGGTCACCTTTTTCAGCGGCCCGTTGAACATGCCGAACATCTGCTGGGTGTAGGTGTTGACATCAAATTTGGCATACTCGTCGGCGCCTTCCCGGCGTACTTCCGGCAGAGGCTCCACTTTCTGCATCTTGTCCACACGGTAATGGCGCAGATGTCCTTCGGTGTAGGCGATCAGGTAATAGTTGCCGTTTTCCCACACCAGCGCCCAGGGGCTGACCCGGTACAGCTGACCACCATGGCGGGGGATCATCTGTTTCTGCAGGTTCCAGTCACAGTATCTGAACTGCACCTGCACCCCGGTGGTGATGGCGGTGTGCAAAGCATCCACACTGTACAGGATCTTTTCGTCCTGGCTCTTCACCCGGCCGGAAACCAGCACCGTGCGGTCCAGTTCCGCCTGACGGTAACGGGAGGTAAAGCGGCCCAACTTGTCGATGAGGATGCGGCTTTTGCGGGCGGTGATGAACTTGCTGGCATACACGGCGTCCACCAGCAGTTTGAGTTCGGCGAACTCAAAGGGAGAATCGGTCATGTAGTATCCGCCGCCGCGCCCCCGCTGCTGCACGATCTCATAGGGAGCGCCGGGCATGGAGTTGATGGTCTGGATGTCGTCATAGACGCTCTTGCGCTCGGCATCCACCCCACGTTCCCGCAGCAGTTCCACCAGGTGAGGCACACTCAGCGGGTGCTGTTCGTCCGTTTCCCGGGAGAGGATCTCCAGCAGGGTGAGCAGTTTCAGTTTTTGTCCTTCTTTGCGGGGCATAGGTGTCTCCTCCTCGCGTTATTTTTTATCGAAGGCTTCACGGCGTTTGGTGGAAAGGCGGAACATCTCTTCCAGCCCTTCCCTGTCCCCTGCCGCCAGGCGGTCGCGCAGGCGGTCCAGCGCGGCGGAGAACATGTCGATTTCCCCGATCAGGTTATCCTTGTTCCACAAAAACAGTTCGGCCCACATTTTGTCGTTGATGCGTGCAATGCGGGTCAGATCCCGGAAGGAGTCTCCGGTATAGCAGGCCAGTTCGGTGTTGTCCGAAGCGCACATCAGGCAGACGGCGATGGCATGGCACAGCTGGCTCACATAGCCGATCATGCGGTCATGCTCGGCGGGAGTCAGGGTGGTGATGCGGGCAAAGCCCAGCGTCCCGGCCAGGTCGGCGCACCATTGGATGGCTTCGGGGGTATTTTTATCGGTGGGGGTGATGATGAAATTGGCGGGGGCAAAATCCACCTCGGCACTGTGGGTGATGCCGCTGGTCTCCCGCCCGGCCATGGGATGGCTGGCGATGAACTCTACACCCTCGGGCAGCATGGACTGTACCGGACCTACCACCCCGCGCTTGACGCCGGACACATCGGTGACCAGGGTACCGGGGCGCAGAAGCTGTCCATACTGCCGCACCCAGTCCAGAAAAGCGGTGGGGTACAGCGCAAAGACCACCCGGTCCGCCCCGGATACCAGCTCTTCAAAATCATGGTCGGCGCCGGCACGGATGTATTCCTTTTCCAGCGCCCAGGCCACAGCGGCGGGGTCCTTGTCGATACCGGTGACCCGGTACCCTTTGCCCGAGAGCACCTGGGCGTATTTGCCGCCCAGCAGGCCCAGGCCCACAATGAGATAGGTATGGCTTTGATCCATCCGTCCTCACTCCCCTTCCACAAGGTCGATCTTGGCGCCCAGAGAGCGCATCACATCAAAGAAATGGGGCCAGCTCTTGCGCACAGCCTCGGCACCGCGGATGGTAGCGGGCACACCGGCAGCCAGGGCCGCCACGGTCAGCGCCATGACGATGCGGTGGTCGTTGTGGCCATACAGGGGCTGTTCCGGGGCGCGCAGCACGCTGCCCGGCACGGTGATGGTGTCCCCGATGACCTGTACCTTGCCGCCCATCTTGCCCAGTTCCTGCTGCATGGCGTTGATGCGGTCGGATTCCTTGATGCGCAGGCGCCCGGCGTTGCGGATGGTGGTGGGGCCGTTGCAGAAGCAGCCCAGGGCAATGAGCACCGGGCCCAGGTCGGGGCAGTCGGCCAGGTCGATGTCCCCGCCCTTGAGCAGGCTGCGGGAGAACCGGACGCCGCCGCTGACATTGGCCATCTTGCCGCCGAAACTCTTGAGGATGTCCAGAATGACACGGTCGCCCTGGCGGCTGGCGGTGTCCAGGCCGGACACCGTGATGCCGCCCAGCAGCACACCCAGCACCGCCAGGAAAGCGGCCTGGCTGTAATCCCCCTCCACCGCCATATCGCATGGCAGATACCGCTGGGGAGCGGCAATACGGTAGATGACACCGCCGTTTTTCTTGGCCCGCTGGGTGACCTTGACACCAAACCGCTGCATGGCGGCAATGGTCAGGTCCACATAGCTGCGGCTCTCAAAAGGCGGCAGTACGTCGATGGTGGTTTCGGATTCCAGCAGCGGCGCCGCAAAGAGCAGGCCGCTGATGAACTGGCTGGACACATCCCCGGGCAGGGTAAGCCCGCCGGGGCGCAGCCGTCCGAACACGGTGATTCCTTCGGGGGTCTGTTCAAACCGCAGGCCCTGGCGGTCAAAGAGCATGCGGTACACTTCCTGGGGCCGGTCCATCAGCCGCCCGGCACCGGTAAAGCGGATCTTCTGGGCGGTAAGGCTGAACACAGGGATCAGGAACCGCAGGGTACTGCCGCTTTCGTTGCAGAACACCGGGCGGGTGACGGTGGGAAAGCCGTCCGAGCCGATGCCTTTGATGACCACGGCGTTTTCCTCCTGCTGGATACGGGCGCCCAACTGGCTTACCGCCCCCAGGGTGGCACGGATGTCGTCGGAATATTCAATATTGTCGATGCGGCTGGTGCCGCCGGCCAGGGCCGCGCAGAGCACCGCCCGGTGCGCCGCGCTCTTGCTGGGGGGCACACAGGCCGTGCCGGAAAAACGGCTGGCATGCAGGATCGCGTCCAATCAGACACCACCTTTGCTTTATGAGATAGACTTACATGGCACGGCCGATGGCGGCTGCCACCTTGCGGCACTTGGCCACAGTATCGGCAAACTTGTCCGGCTTCAGGCACTGAGCGCCGTCGCTCCAGGCGCAGCGGGGATCGTCGTGCACTTCGATCTCCAGACCGTCGGCACCTGCGGCCACCGCGGCAATGGCCATGCTTTCCACATACTTGTAATCGCCGGTGGCATGGCTGGGGTCCACGATGATGGGCAGGTGGGTCTTGTCCTTGATGACCGGAATGGCGGACAGGTCCAGGGTGTTGCGGGTGTACTTCTCAAAAGAGCGGATGCCGCGCTCGCAGAGGATGACCTTCTCGTTGCCGCCGGCCATGATGTACTCGGCGGACATGATCCACTCTTCGATGGTGTTGGCAAAGCCGCGCTTGAGCAGGATGGGCTTGGTCATCTTGCCCACCGCCTTGAGCAGCTGGAAGTTCTGCATATTGCGGGCACCGATCTGCACGATGTCCACATATTCCTCGAACTCGTCGATGTGGGTCTCGTCCATCAGCTCGCTGACGATGGGCAGGCCGGTGGCTTCCCGGGCCTTGACCATGTCCATGATGCCCTCGGTGCCCAGGCCCTGGAAGGAATAGGGGCTGGTGCGGGGCTTGTAAGCGCCGCCGCGCAGGAAGTTGGCGCCGCCCGCCTTGACCAGTTCGGCCATCTTCAGCATGTGGGCTTCGCCCTCCACGCTGCAGGGACCGGCCATGACCACCACGGGAGAGTTGCCGCCGATCTTGATGCCGTTCACATCAATGACGGTATCCTCCGGGTGGAACAGGCGGTTGGCCCGCTTGTAAGGTGCGGACACACGGGTGACATTCTCCACCCAGGGGTTGGCCAGAACGTCCTTTTCGGCGATCTTGGTGGTGTCGCCCACCAGACCAAAGACGTTGTAGTCGGTGCCTCGGATCAGGGTGACCGAAAGGCCCTGCTTTTCGAAGTTGTCAATGATGCGGTCGATTTCGACCTGGGGCGTGCCTTTTTTGGTGGAGATAATCATGATTCATTTCCCTCTCTATGTTTTTTAGTTTGATGACGGCAATGCGTCAGCGTGTGTAATCAAAGGTCTTTTCAAAAGCGGCCCGGGCGGCGTTCACCGCGTCGGTCAGGGAGGAGGTGTTGTCCACCACCGCGTCGGCGGCCGCCCGGTAGGCGGGTTCCCGCTCGACTTCCATCCGGCGCAGGGCCTCCCGTCCGGTGGACAGGGGGCGTCCGGTCATGGCCAGGAACTCCACGGGGCGTCGCACCCACACCACGGGGCCGTTCTGGCGCAGCATTCGGGTATTGCCGGGGGTCTTGATCACGCCGCCCCCGCAGGCAATGACCTGGCCGCCGTTTTTGGAAACTTCGGCCAGGGCGTCGGTTTCGTAGCGGCGGAAAGCAGCTTCCCCTTCCCGCTCAAAAATATCGGGAATGGGCATGCCCGCCCGGCGCTCGATCCATTCGTCCAGGTCCACATAGGTCTTGTTCAGAGCCTTGGCCAGGCCCTCGCCCACCGTGCTCTTGCCGCAGCCCGGCATACCGATCAGGGAAACATTGCACAGGTCCCGTTTCAGCTCCCGGCTGGTTTTCCGGATGAAGGCGTCTTTATCCATGGTGTCACCGGTGAACAGCTCGCTGGCATAGGCCGCCTGGGCCACCAGCATCTCGAACCCACCGTAAGCGGGAACTCCTTGTTCCTCCGCCCGCAGCAGCAGCTCGGTGCGGAAGGGGTTGTACACCACGTCCAGCACCGCTTTCAGGTTGGGCAGGCCGCTGATGTCCAGCAAACACTGCCCCACGTTGGGGAACATCCCCGCCGGGCTGGTGTTGACAATGATCTCGGCCGCCTTGCACTGGGCGGCCTGGTCATAGGTCAGAGTCCCCTTTTCGCCCCGGCGGCTGACCGGCAGCACCGCCTTGGCCCCCGCGTCCTTGCAGACAGCGGTGACGGTGGCGCAGGTGCCGCCGGTGCCCAGCACCAGCACGGTGCGCCCCGCAAAATCCACGCCGTGGCGGCGGGCCAACCAGGCAAAACCCGCGTAATCGGTGTTATAGCCGTACAGCCGGCCGTTCCGGTTGACCACGGTGTTCACCGCTCCGATGGCTTTGGCGGCGGGGTCGATCTCGTCGCAGTATTCCATGACCAGCTTCTTATACGGAATGGTCACATTGATGGCTTTGAAAGCCCTGGCCTGCAGAAAAGCGCGGGCGTCGGCCTCGGTGGGCAGGGCATGCAGCTCATAGGCATAGCCGCCCGCCTTTTCGTGGATCTGGCGGGAATAGCTGTGCCCCAGCTTGGAGCCGATCAAACCGTATTCCATGGACAAATTCTCCCCTTTCCCTGTTGGGTCTTATTGTTCCGGCAGGCCATGTTTCTGGGCCAGTGTGCCGTAACGGATGGTGAGCAGATCCAAAATGCCGAACGCCGTCAGGCAGTTCTGCACCACCGCCGCCCGGGGCACGATGCAAGGGTCGTGTCGGCCCTTGATCTGCAATACGGCATCCTGCCGGGCGGGGTAATCCACCGTATCCTGTGCGCGGTAGATGCTGGGGGTGGGCTTGATGACCGTGCGCATCACCACGGGCATGCCGTTGGTGATGCCGCCGTTGATGCCCCCGCTGCGGTTGGTGGCGGTGCAGATGCGCCCGTCCCGCATACGGAAAGCATCGTTGGCTTCGCTGCCGCGCAGATTGGCA
Source organism: uncultured bacterium (assembly GCA_905214345.1). GTDB lineage: Bacteria > Bacillota > Clostridia > Oscillospirales > Ruminococcaceae > Gemmiger. The sequence continues at coordinate 11,904 of CAJMLV010000030.1, read as the reverse complement.
AACCCGAACCCGGCGCCGAACTCCACCCCTTTCACGGCAGGGATGGAGAACATCAGGTGGGCCAGGGTGCTTTCCACACTGTCAAACCAGGGTTCCCCCACCCCGGCGGGCAGGCCGGTGACCACCGTTTCCAGGATGCCGCCCACGCTGTCCCCTTCGGCCCCGGCGGCACGGATGGCCGCCTGCATGGGAGCTTCCTTTTCGGGGTCCAGCAGAGCAAAGTGCCCCGGTTCCGGTTCGGGCATGAGCAGCCCGGCGGCACTGGACAGAGGCGCGTCCTCCACACCGGCGCAGGCGGCGATGTGGGTGTACACCCGGATGCCCAGGTTCTGGAGCGCCTGCTCGCAGATGGCACCCGCCGCCACGGCGGCGGCGGTGATGCGGCCGGAGAAATGTCCGCCGCCGCGGGCGTCCTGATAGCCCTCGTATTTTTCAAAAGCGGTGTAGTCGGCATGGCCCGGACGCAGCAGGGCGGCGGTCTTGGCATAGTCGCCGCTGCGGGTGTTGGTGTTGCGCACCATCAGGGTCAGGGCGGTGCCGGTGGTGTGACCGTCCAGCACGCCGGAGAGGAACTCCACCTGGTCGGGTTCGGTGCGGGCGGTGGAAAGCCCGTCCCCCCGGGCACGGCGGCGGTCCATGCGGATGTCGATGAAGGCGGGGTCCACCGGCAGCCCGGCGGCCAGACCGTCCAGCACGGCACCGATGGCCGGACCGTGGCTTTCCCCGAAGATGGTCAGGGACACCGCATTGCCAAAGGTATTTTTCATTGGCGGCAGGCCCCCTTATTCCTCTTCCAGGCCCAGCAGCGCGGGCAGCTGGGTCATGGGCAGGGTGTCGGCCCGCCAGCAGCCCAGGCCCGGCACACGGATGACGGTGATGCTGGACCCGCCGCTCTTTTTGTCATGGTGCATGTACTCCAGCACCTTGTGCTTGTCCACACCGGTGCGCACCGGCAGGCCCAGCTTGCGCAGCACGGCACGGGTGCGCTTCTGCAAAGAGCGGTCCTCGATCATGGGCAGCATGCCCAGGGCCACACATTCCCCGTGGTACAGGCCGTTGGTGCGGCGGCCACGAACTCCCTTCACGGCTTCGATGCCGTGGCCGATGGTGTGGCCGAAGTTCAGCGCCTTGCGGGCGCCGGATTCCCGCTCGTCCTGCTCCACGATCTTCTTTTTCACCAGCAGGCTGCGGTAGATGATGGTTTCGATGTCCTTGTCCACATCGCCGTTCTCAAACAGTTCAAACAGCTCCGGGTCGGCAATGAGGCCCGCTTTCACCGCTTCGGCCAGTCCGTTGATGTACTGGCGGCGGGGCAGGGTGCCCAGAGTTTCGGGGTCGATGAGCACCACCTTGGGCTGCCAGAAGGCACCCACGATATTTTTGGCGCTGCCCAGGTCGATGGCGGTCTTGCCGCCGATGGAGGAGTCGATCTGGGACAGGGTGGTGGTGGGGCAGTTGATGAAGTCGATGCCGCGCATATAGCTGGCTGCGCAGAAACCGCCCAGGTCTCCCACCACGCCGCCGCCCACGGCCACCAGCAGGTCCCGGCGGTCCATGCCGAATTCCAGCATGGCCTGGAGCACCTGGCCGTAGACTTTCAGGCATTTGCTGCCCTCACCCTGGGGGATGGTGTAAACGGTGCCGTTGGCGCACTGATCCAGCACAGTCTGCGCATATTCGGCAGGCACGCCGGAATCGGTGAGTACAAAGACCCGACGGTGGGTCAAATCGGCAAACTGATGCAGGTTGGCAAGACAGCCGTCCTTGAGGATGATGTCATAACTGCGGGTGCCGAGATTCATGGTCAATTTCATGGGGGACCCTCCTGTTCATTGGTTGTGGTCACTGGGCTTCGTCGGCCGGGCCGGTGGCAAATACCCCCAGCACCCGCACGGTACGGCACGCTTTCTGCAGCGCCTGCACCAGGGCGCCGCAGGTTTCGGGGGCGGCGTTGTCGGGGCAGATCAGCTGCACGTAGAAGTAATATTCAAAGGAAACATGGGGCAGCGGGCGGCTCTTGATGTTCTCCATATTGAAGCCCTGCTCCCCGATGAGGCGGATGACATCGGCCAGCTTGCCCGGCTTGTGGTCCACTGTGAACAGCAGCGCCATGCGCCGCCCGGGAGCCGGGGGCACCGGGGCAGCGGCATCGGTGCGGGTGATGACGATGAACCGGGTGGTGTTGTCCCCGTCCTCATTGACGCCCTCGGCCAGGATCTGCAGACCGTAGAGTTCCGCTGTCTGGGCCGAAGCGATGGCCGCCAGGGTCTTGTCGCCGCTTTCCGCCACATGGCGGGCGGCATCGGCGGTGTTGCCCCACACCCGGGTGGCCAGGCCGTGACTTTTGATATACACACTGCTCTGGGCCAGGGCCTGCTGGTGGCTGATGACGGTGCGGATGTCCGAAAGTTCCGCTCCGGGCAGGGCCAGCAGGTCCTGCCGGATTGGCAGATCGCACATGCGGGCCACACTCAGTTCCGGGTGGGCATAGAGCAGGTCCAGCACGGTGGAAACATCCCCGGCGTTGGAATTTTCAAAAGGAAGCACACCGAAGCTGGCATCCCCTGCCGAGACAGCATCAAACACTTCAGCCCAGGTATCAAAGGCACGGACCCGGGCGAAGGGAAACAAGCGGGTCAGGGCAATGTGGCTCCATGCCCCCTGCACCCCCTGATAGGCCGCCACATCCCGCCCCAGCAGCTTGCGCTGGTACGACCGGGACACGGCCATCATATTCTGCAGCACCTGGCGGTAATAGGGACGCAGTTCCTCGTTTTGAAGGCGCGCGGTGTTTTTGGCCAAAACGGCGTCCTCCCGCGCGGCGTCGAACACCGGCTTGCCGGTGGCCGCCTTATACTGGGCCACCTGCCCCACGGCCTCCATCCGCCGTTCAAACAGCGCTGCCATCTGCGCGTCGATCTCGTCGATGGCGGCGCGGGCCTGCTGCAGCTGATCCATTCTGATACCCCCTGCCATTGTGATACATATACAGGTTCAATATACCATAAATCGGTCTGTATCACAAGTAAAAGTGGTGAAAAATGTCAGAACTTTTTACACAGATGATACAAAATGACCAATCTTTCCAAAGTCGTACGGAACGTACATATTTATACAGGTCCCGCCGCAAAAAGCACAGGGCAGCCGCCTGTCCGGCGACTGCCCTTGTGGGAAACTTTATTTTTGTTCGGTTTGTCCGTCACGCCCGGACCTCCGCACCAGTTCTTCAAAGGTGGGGGTGCGGGTATAAAAGCGCCGGTAGGGGTTATCGGGCAGGGGCGGCGTGCGGGGTTCTTCCCTGCCCTGCGCCTCTTGCCGGGGTGCAGGCGCAGACCGGCGGCATGGACGCCAGCGCATCATTCCTGTCCCGCGGTGGACACGGCACCTTCGGTCAGCTTCTGCCACAGCACATCGTCGGCGGCATAGGCTTCCTCGGACTTTTCGGTCCAGGTACCGCGGCAGCCGATGTACAGCTTGCCCAGAACGTCCTGGTTGTTGCCGGTGCTTTCATCCATCAGGGTGTATCCGGTGTAGGTGCCCAGATCCAGGCTGGTCAGCACAGGGCAGTCGGTCCAGCGGTAGACCATGTTCTGCCAGTCGGTGGCGTTCTCGTTATCTTCCGGCACCGTACCGTCCAGATACCGCAGACCGCCGGTGTAGCTCTGGAATACTTCCGGGTCTTCCAGCAAGTAGATATAACTGCCTTCTTTACTGGAAAGATCGGCGCTGAGCCGGGTAACGCCCGCCATCTGGGTGTAGGCGTCGGTATTGTCGCTGTCCTGTCCCAGGTCTACCGCATACTGGTTCAGCTGCACCACCACCTGGCCGTCGCCGTTGCGGTCATCGCAGAAAGACTCCAGCGCCGTGGTCAGCGCTTCGGCGGTGTCGGTGGGAAGCTCCTGCAGCCCCACATAGCCGACCTGGTAGTCGGGCTGGGTGCGGAAGAACGTATCCTTGATGATGCAGGCGATCACCACCAGCAGGATAATGATGATCACCACCTGCCATTTGTGGTAATGCCACCAGTTGCCGGCCTTTTCGGCCTTGGTATAGGTGAGGGCGGGTTCGTTGTTTTCGTAGGTTTCCTGGCTGTCTTTTGTGACCCAAGCCATGGGCGGAATTCCCCTTTCCAAACTGTATTCTTAGGAGATTGTAACACAAAAGAGTGTGGAATTTGTAAAATTATTCTGACCATTTTTCGCACTCGCCTTGCACGCACCGACAAAAAAGGGTATGATGAAAATGTATTATTATATCCATAGATGGGGGAAACACCATGACTGACAACGAAAAGACACCGCAGACCGCCGCTCTGACCGACGACGACACCCGCCCCGCCGGGCAGGGCACGCCCCGCAAGGTCGGTGTCGCCCGCTTTTTTGAGCTGATGGGGCGGGATCTGTGGTCCTTCTATAAAGCCAGCTTGCTGTGCTGCCTGGGGTTTGTGCCTGCGTTCCTTGCGGTGATGTTCGGTATTCTGGCCGGCGCCGTATGGATCAGCGTGCTGGGCGGCGCCGTGGGTGGTCTGATTGCCGCGCCTTTTTTGTGCGGTATGATGGACACGGTGCTGCGCGCCCTGCGGGATGAACCCGGATACTGGTGGCACACCTACCGCAACGCCTGGAAACAGAACTGGCGGGATTCCCTGGTGCCCGGTGCTTTGTCTGGCGCGGTGCTGGGGCTGTGGTGCTGGGTTCTGATGGCACTGCCCAACATGGAAAACGTTCCCACCAGTGTGTGGGTGTGTATGATCGTGGGCGGCGCGGTGATCGTGGGCTTTTTCACCTATGTATTTGCCCAGCTGGTGCTGGTCAGCCTGCCCTTGTCCCGGCTGCTGCGCAACGGTGCCCTGTTTTTCCTGGGATTTTTCCCCCGCACGCTGGCCGCCACTCTGGTCCAGTGCATTTACTGGGTGCCGGTTCTGATGTATATGCCCTATACCCTGCCGGTTCTGCTGGTGACCGGATTCTGGCTGCCGGTGGTCATCGCCCTGCAGATTCTGTACCCGGGGCTGGACCGCGCTTTTGATCTGGAATCCACCATCCGGCAGCGGCGGGACGCCGAGCTGGCGGACATCATGGCAAAGCGGGACGCACAAGACAAAATGTAAGGCGGTGAGGCTTTGATGGATAGCAAGAACACCTTTCTTCTGCAGGACACCGAGATGTTCATGCGCGGAGAACTGGACAACGTAACCGTGGCCAATGGGCGCATTCTGCTGGACATTGTCCAGGGCGGTCATGTGCCTTACGGCTGCTACACCAGCCCGGCCATCACTCTGCCCGCCTTTGACGCGGTGCGGGTGAGCTGGAATGCCGGGACCCCGCCGGATACCGCCGTGGAAGCCCAGGCCCGGGTACTGGTGGACGGCAACTGGACAGCCTGGTCGAGCTTCGGCCGCTGGAGCCCCTATCTGGACCGGGAAGGTGCCAAGCCCATGGCCCGGGGGGCGCTGGTTCTTTCCCCCGATCATCTGGCCCTGGACTCCAAGATGGGCACCCAGGTACAGCTGCGCATTTATCTGTATACCAAAGACGAAAAAAAGACGCCCTCCGTAAGCCTTCTGGGCGTGAGCGTCCACGCGGTGGATGTGATCCCCGCCGGCGGACGGCCGGTAAACGCCAAACTGAACCTGATGCCCTATGCGGTGGCGCCCCGCGCCCCGGCTCTGCACAACGTGATGGATCTGGCGGTCTGCCTGACCAGCCTGACCAACCGCTGGGGCGCCGATATTCTGCCCGAAGAGTTCGCCCTGGCCATGCGGGATTTCCAGCCGGAACACGATCCCCGCAACCTGAGCTTTGCCGCCGCGGCTGCCGGGTGCTGGGGGTTTCCTGCCTGGGCCTGCTGGGCCGATCTGGCGCTGCTGCGGTCGGAAGTACGGGCCGGATATGGTGTGGTGGTGGCCCTGAACCGTCCCTATGCCGAAGTGGAAGCCGGCATGCCGCCGGTGCGGTATGCGGCCCTGCGGGGATTTTCCAACATGGACGGTTTCCCCTGTGCTCTGCTCATCGATCCCTGGGCGGGTCTGAAGGATTTTGACACCGAAACCCAGATGCCGCTGGACGATTTCCTGGTGGCCTGGAACAACCTGGCCCTGTGCATGCGTCCCCGGCAGAAAGTTCTGCCGGAAGGATGCCCCGAACGGTCGTCGGTATGGCTGCGCCACGAGCGGGGCAGTGCCGAGGGCCTGTACCAGATGTATCTGGGCGGTGCGCCCCATCCCCTGCCGGATGATTTCTGCGGCCCCGCACCGGAGGAAGCCCCTGCTGCCCGGAGCGGCAGCGAGGACGAGGGCGTGAAACTGTTCCCCCACAAAACACCGGTGGGTGTGCTGGCCTGGTCCATTCCGGACGAGCGCCCCCACGCCACCACAGCCCATCGCACCCTGCATTTCACACGGCCGGTGGACGGCGGAATCCACCTGGGCACCCGTTCCGACCCCCAGGAACCGCCTACCAAGTATACGGTATATGCCATCGATCCTTCCGGCCGGATGCTGGTGGGCGATGTGATGGTCTGACAAAAAAATTCAGGCGGAGCGTTCAGCCTTCGCCCCGCCTGTGAAGAAGGAGAAAAACAGAGCGTCCCGTTTGCACAGCCCCGCCGGCAAAACCCACCCCTCTGAGTTTGCGGAGCCCCGGGGCGCTCTGGTTTTCTTCTTATTCCCTATAAAAAACAAAAAAGCAAAGATAGTTTGGGCTTTACAGCTCAAAGCGTCTTTGCTTCTTTTTGTATTATAGCGCATCTGCTGCCGCTATACAAGAGGGCAGCGAAAAGAAAACTGCCGGAAAATCAGCCGTTGCCTTCCAGCACCGAAATCTGATAGTCCGCCGCCTCCTGATTGCGGGCTGCGGCTTCGGTGATGGTCTCGGTGTAGGTGACAGCGTCCTTGTCCCAGCTTTCAAAGCCGGGCTGCCCGCGGTGATCTTCCAGATCATAGTTTTCCATCAGGTAGGTGCCCAGCGCCCCGGTCAGCTTTTGGGCGCCCAGCACATTCAGGTGGGAACCGCCGTCCGGGGTATCGGTGCGCCAGTCGATGCCGGGGTTCAGATCCGCCATGTTGTAATCCAGATAGGTCAGACCGTACTCGTCGGCAAAGCCCTGCACACCGTTATGCCGGGCCAGGTTCCAGCTGGAGGACGCCGGTACCGTGATGAGCAGCAGTTCGCTGTCATGTTCCTCGCACAGGGTCACGATGCGTTCCAGGTACAGCCGCACCAGGAAAGGAATGGGTTCCCGGCTGCCGTCGTCATACATATAATCCCCCCGCAGGCTGCTGCCCACGTCGGTGATGGGGGTAAACCCTTTGTTGGTGTCCCGCCAGCTGTAATCGTGCTCCTCAAAGAGGTTGTCCAGGGTCAGGTCCTTCCAGTTGTCATGGAAGCGCACCAGCGGGATCAGCTCATCGGTGATGTCGCCGATGGCTGCCTGGAGTTCGGTTTCGTCCCCCATGCGGCTGTACACCACGTCGGTGCACAGCACCACCACTTTGGGAGTCTGCTCCTCATAGATGGAGCGCAGACGATAGTAAATGTTATACACGGACAGCCAGCCGGACGCATAGGTATAGCCGGTGATGCCATTATCGCAATACCACTGCATGGGGGATATGCCCTGAGCAGCGTTGGAATCCCCCATGACCAGCACGTCAATGGTGTCGAAATCTTCCCCCAGAATACCGCCCGCCGTATAGCCGGACAGATAGCGGTTGGAGTGGGGCATCAGATAATGCCCCGCCAGAAACACCGCCATCGACAGCACCAGCAGAAAGGCGGTGACGTGGAGGATGCGTTTGATGCAGGATCTCATAATACTCCCTTAGAATTGCGCGTAGATAAAAGCGGCCGGGTCATAGTTGTCGCCGTAAGCGCCGAAGATCATCACGGCCAGCACCGCGCCGATGTACACAGCCCAGCGCATGGGCAGCGGACGGACGGAAAGCTCGGCCCGCAGCCGGTGGCCGCGATGGTGCAGCCAGTCCACCGCAAACAGAATCAGCGCCCCCGCTGCCAGCACCGCCATATCCCGGGCGTCCAGCTTGATGAGCAGGGAACCCTCATAGGGAACGGTGAGACGGCGAAGCATATCCAGGGCGGCGCGCACGCCGTTGGCACGGAACAGCAGCATGCCGAAGTTCACCAGCACAAAGGTGCGCAGCACCTGGAACACCCGGTACGGGCAAGTCTTGCGCCAGGCAGGCAGACCGGGTGCAAGGCGGACCAGCGCGGGTTCCGCCAGTTCACCCAGCCACTGCAGGGCAAAGTAGTACAGGCCGTACAGCAGGTACAGCCACCCTGCCCCGTGCCACAGGCCGATAAGGGCCCAGGTGATGCCCAGCCCGGCCCACACAGGCCACTGACGGGCGGCGGTGGGGCTGACCTTTTCCCGGCAGAAACGGGTAAACGCCTGCATGGGTTTGCTGAGGATGAGGGGCTGGAACACATATTCCCTCAGCCAGGCGCCCAGGGTAATGTGCCAACGGCGCCAGAACTCCCCTACCGAAGCGGAGAAGAAGGGCTGGCGGAAGTTTTCCGCCGGGTGGATACCGAACAGTTCCGCTGAGCCGCAGACAATATCCATGCAACCGGAGAATTCGGCGTAAAGCTGCAGCGTATAGAGCAGCACACCCAAAGCGGTGGCCGCACCGCTGTATTGGGTCCAGTCGTCAAAGACGGCCTTCACATACATGTTGGCACGGTCGGCGATGACCATTTTTTTGAAAAGGCCCCAGACAATACGCTGGATACCGAACGTCAGGTCCCGATAAGCCGGGCGGGGCGGGTCCAGCAGCGAGGTCGACAAGGCGCCGTAGCGGTCGAAGGGACCTTCCACCACATGGGGCCAGAAGCAAAGGAACAGCAGTACCTGCCAGTACCGTCCCGCGGCCTTGCAGGTTCCCCTGTACACGTCCACCATATAGCTGATGGCCATGAGGGTGAAAAAGCTCAGGCCCATAGGCTGCACCAGTGAGGGCACCGTAAGCACCGGAGAACCGGGCAGAGATTCCATCAGCTGGGACAATACCCGGGCACCGAAAGGCAGGTATTTGACGAAAAGCAGAATTCCCGCCATAGTGACCACACCGCCGGTGACCGTCATCTTTTTGAGGGCGGAGACCTTCTTCTTGAACGGTTTCCGCTCGGCGGCGGGCAGGGCGGGCCTGGTCTGGACCTGCAGCTCTTCCAGCCGGTCCAGCAGCAGTCCCACACCCCAGGCCACCAGCGCCGCCAGCAGGATATACACGATATACCGCTTGGTGCTGGCGAAATAGAACACCAGACTGGCCCCCAGCAGCACGCCGGGACGCCATTTCTGGGGTGCCAGGGCCCACAGCAGCCAGGTCACCGACAAAAAAACAAATAAGTAAATAAAGGAATTGTAAGACATAAACCGCCTCTTACTCCTCTTCCAGCCGCTCCACCATCTCCAGGATTGCCTGAGGCGTGCGGAAGTTCTCCTCCTTCAGTTCCAGCGGCGTGATCTCGATGTCAAAATTGCCGTTCAGAGCAAGCACCAGGGACATCACATCCACCGAGGTCAGTTTTCCGCTCTTGATCAGTTCTTCTTCCGGTTCGGGGTTCAGCATGGGATTGATTTCCCGGATCAGGTCAATGATTTCTTGAATGGTATGCATGGCAAATCTCCTTTCGGTGCTCACAGCAGAGCCGCCAGTTCCCGGCGGTCCACCTTTCCGTTGGCGTTGTGGGGCATCTGCCGCACACGCCGGTATTGTGCGGGCTGCATGTAAGGCGGCAGGCGCTGGGCCAGCCGTTCCCGCAAAGCGTCGGTCACATCTTTCTTGGCCTGGAAGAACAGCACCAACTGGTCCCGGGCAGCATCGTACAGGCAGGCACAGTCGTCCAGCTTGTCCTGGCCGAAGGCCGCCGTCTCGATCTCGCCCAGTTCAATGCGATAGCCCATGTGTTTGATCTGGTTGTCCAAGCGTCCGCAATAGACCAGCTCTCCCCTGTCGTTGGTCCGTACCAGGTCCCCGGTGCGGTAGATGATTTCGGGATAGGCAAGCTGTGCCGGGTTGCGCACAAACCGCTGGGCGGTCTTTTCTGGCTGCCGGTAATACCCGGCGGCCACAAAGCTGCCCCGCACGCACAGTTCCCCTTCCTCACCCGGCGCTGCAGGGTGGTCCCCCTGCAGCACCAGCAGGCCGCAGTTGCGGCAGGCCCGGCCGATGGGCAGGCTCTCATCGTCCCGAAAATCCCGGTCCAGTTCATAGTAAGCGCAGATGTCGGTGGTTTCCGTGGGGCCGTACAGATTGGCAAAACGGGCATGGGGATAATGCTGCCGCCAGTAATTCAGCTTGGCGGTGGGCATGACCTCTCCCGCAAAGAGGATGGTGTGCAGATCCGGTGCTGCGGTGTATTCCAGGGCTTTCCAGTTGGCCACGATTCCCAGGGCCGAAGGCACCCAGTAGAGGGTATTCACCCCGCGCCGGCAGAGGTACTCCAGCAGCTGCACCGGAAAGCTGAACAGGCGCCGGGGCAGCACCTGCATGCAGGCACCGCTGCGCAGCGCCCCGTACAGATCGGTGACCGACATGGAGAAATAGAAGGGCGTCTGGTTGCCCAGTACCGTATCGGGGGTGAAATCAAAGGTAGAGACCACCCATTCGCTGTATGCCAGCACGTTGCGGTGGGTGACGGCCACCCCCTTGGGCAGGCCGGTGGACCCGGAGGTAAACAGCACATAGGCCAGATCGGTGTCAATGAGCTGCTGACGAAGGGCAGCCAGCACCGTCTCATCAGGGACCGCAGCAGCTGCAGCGGCAAAATCCACCACCTGTGCAGGGCCCGCCAGTTCCCTGGCCGCTTCCCCGTGTCCGGCGTCGGTGAGAATCACCGCCGGTTCCAGCTGGTCCAGAATAGCCCGGACCCGTTCCGGCGGCTGGGCGGTATCCAGCACGGTATAAAAACCGCCGGCCGCCAGCACACCCAGCATCGCATGGAGGGCATCGGCTCCCCGTTCCATGTACACCGCCACCGGGCGGCGCAGCACACCGCCCGGCAAGGCAGCCAGGGCTGTGCCCAATGCCGACACCGCGTTCCGGGTTTCGGCCCAGGTATAGACTGTGTTCTCGTCGCAGAAGCTGGGCGACCGAGGGCAGGTGTCCGCCGTACGGTCCAGCAGTTCCAGAATATGTTGCATGAGGGGGATTCCCTCCTTTCCCGATTTTTAGGTATGCTTGTTAATTATAGCACGTTTCAGGGACGAAACCGGTAAAGAAATGGCAAAGAGGGGCCTTTTCTTGGACCAATCAAAAAGTGCAGGTCCACTTTTCATCGTAAGCCCGCACTTTTTTCAAACTGTTTTCAGTTGTAAAAGTTTGATGGAACTGTCTTGCCCATCAAAATTTGGGTTCCACTTTGACGGTCCAGCCCTTGGTGTCGGGCAGCTTGCCCCACTGGATGCCGGTGAGCGTATCGTACAGTTTCTGGGTCAGAGGACCGATCTTGCCGTCGCCGATAAGGGCGGTCTTGCCTTCCCAATCCAGCTCCTTGACGGGGCTGACCACAGCGGCGGTGCCGGTGCCGAACACTTCTTCCAGCTTACCTTCCTCGGAAGCCTTCATCACGTCGGCAATGGCCAGCTTGCCCTCGACGACCTCATAGCCCCAATCCTTCAGCAGTTCGATGATGGAGCGGCGGGTGACGCCGGGCAGGACGGTGCCGGTGCAGGCAGCGGTGTAGATCTTGCCGTCGATCTTGAACATGATGTTCATGGAACCGACTTCTTCCACATACTTCTTTTCCACGCCATCCAGCCACAGAACCTGGCTGAAGCCCTTCTGGGCGGCCAGTTCGCCGGCCTTGATGGAGGCAGCGTAGTTGCCGCCGCACTTGGTGAAGCCGGTCAGGCCCGGGGCGGCACGGATGTATTCATCTTCCA
>CAJMLV010000029.1 GCA_905214345.1 uncultured bacterium | reverse complement strand
CGCCGCATCGGAACGGCGGGACTTTTCGCTTCCTTTTGGTCACAAAAGGAAGGACCAAGCGGCAGACTGCCGTTTTCCCGTCAGCCGAATACACAGACGGGCACGAAAAGGAAGGATCAAACGGCTGGAAGCCGTTTCCCTCTTACAGGCAGGCAGCGTAAGCAGCCTTGGCGCCCTGCTCCCGAATCATGGTCAGGTTCTTGACGGTGACTTCCTCAAAGCCGGGCACGGCGGTCAGGTCCTGGCCCCACATCTGCTCGTTGGTCATGACGGCATGCACCAGGGTGGGGATGTCGTCGTCCTTGTGGGCGTTGTAGAATTCCAGCACCCAGCGGTCGTCGGAAACGGTGTACTCGTTGCCGGCGGGGCGCTTGCAGACCAGGCCCTTGTCGGTCAGGCCCTGGATGTCGTTGGAATAGAAGGCGATATACGCAGCCAGGCCCATGCTCAGGCAGGTGGGCAGGGTGCCGTTCTTCTCCGCATATTCCAGCAGGGAGGGCATGTTGCGGGCCCGCCACTTGGAGGTGGAGTTCAGGCTGATGCTCATCAGCTCATGGTTGACGAAGGGGTTGTTGAAGCGGTCTTCCACCGCGGCGGCGAACTGCTTGCAGTCCTCCTGGTCCAGGGGCAGGATGGGCACGACCTCTTCCAGCAGCATCTTGTTCATGAAGTTGCGGATGACGTCGTCGTGCATGCAGTCACGCACGATGTCGAAGCCTGCCAGATAGGCGCCCAGCACAAAGCCGGTGTGCGCGCCGTTCAGGATGCGAACCTTGCGTTTCTTGTAGGGGGTAACGTCGGGAACCACCGGGCAGTTGAGCCCTGCGGCCTTGAACGGGAGCTTGTCCTCCAGCCAGGCCGGGCCTTCGATGTTCCACACGCCGAAGATCTCGCCCACGTCGATGAGTTCGTCGTGGTAGCCGTTCTCTTCTTCCAGACGGGCCACCTCGGCGGCGTCGCGGATGCGGCCGGGCACGATGCGGTCCACCAGGGTGGAGCAGAAGGTGCAGTCCTCATTGACCCACTTCTTGAAGCCTTCGTCCAGGCCCCACTGGTCAATGTACTGGTTCACGCACTTGAGCAGTTCCTTGCCGTTGTTGTCGATCAGCTCGCAGGAAAGCACCACCATGCCGGGCTTTTTGGCGTTGTAACGTGCCAGAAGCACCTCGGTGAGCTTGGCGGGGAAGGAGGACGGCGGGCAGTCGTTGGGCTGGCAGGCGGGGTCATAGACGATGCCGGCCTCGGTGGTGTTGGACACGATATATTCCAGATCGTCGGAAACGGCCACCTGCATCATGGCATCGTAGCCTTCCTTTTCATAGGGGTTCAGGCAGCGGGACACGCTGGAGATCACCCGCTTGGCGTCCACCTTTTCGCCGTTCTGGCGGCCGCGCAGGTACAGGGTGTAAAGGCCTTCCTGTGCGTTGATGAGCTTGGCCAGGCCCGGGGCAATGGGCTGCACCAGGCAGCACTTGCCGTTCCAGCCCACCTTCTCGTTGGACACATCAAACCAGTAATTGACGAAGGCACGCAGGAAGTTGCCCTCGCCGAACTGCAGGACCTTTTCCGGCGCATCCTTGAGGATGTAGCCCTTGTAGCCGGAGTTTTCCAGGACTTGATAGTTCAAGGTTTCCATGTGAATGCTCTCCTTACGTTCGCAAAATTCGCGCCCTGCCCTTGCCGTGGCACACACCGCCACCAGCCGTCAGAAGCTCAATATCACCCTTATTCTAATTTTTTTGGGCAGTCGCGTCAAGATACAATCTTTCCGCAGCGCACATATTTTGCGCATATCATTTTGGTTTTTCACGTTTCTGCGTTTTGCACAAGGCAGATGCCGAATTTTTGGCAGATATTTCAGGTCTTGGGCAATTTTTGCAACTTGTTCGGGCCGGTTTTCATATGTATAATGGTAGCAGGTTATGTTGTATTATGCTGTCCAAAGGGCGCACGATCCGTTCCTTTCGGGCCGCATGCCAGCCAAGGTAAGCAAAGGAGTATTGGTTTATGAAAGCATTTATGGACAAGGATTTCCTGCTGGAAACCAAGACCGCGCAGCACCTGTACCACGACTATGCCGAAGCGCTGCCCATCGTGGACTATCACTGCCACATTCCCCCGCAGGAGATCTACGAGGACCGCCGCTTTGAGAACATCGCCCAGGTGTGGCTGGGCGGCCATCAGGTCCTGGCCGATGGTTCCGACTACTATTTCGGCGACCACTACAAGTGGCGCGTCATGCGCTCCAACGGCGTGCCGGAAGAGTACATCACCGGAGACAAGCCCGACCGTGAGCGGTTCCAGAAGTTTGCCGAAGCCCTGGAAATGGCCATCGGCAACCCCATGTACACCTGGTGCCACCTGGAGCTGAAGAAGTACTTCGGCTATGAGGGCGTGCTCAACGGCGACACCGCCGAAGAGGTGTGGAACCTGTGCAACGAGAAGCTGCAGAACGATCCCAAGATGACCGTGCGCGGCCTGATCGAGCAGAGCAACGTGGCCATGGTGGGCACCACCGACGACCCCGTGGACAGCCTGGAATGGCATGAAAAGATCAAGAACGATCCTTCCATCAAGGTCGTCGTGGCTCCCTCCTTCCGCCCGGACAAGGCCCTGAACATCCACAAGGCCGGTTTTGTGGAGTACATCCACAAGCTGGAAGAGGTCGTGGGCCGCAAGTTCGCCTGCGCCGACTGCGTGGTTTCCGCCCTGGACGAGCGCCTGCAGTTCTTTGTGAAGATGGGCTGCCGCGCCGCCGACCACGGCCTGGATTATGTGCCCTTTGTGGAGACCGACGCGGACAAGGCTACCGCCGCCTTCAAGAAGGCCATGGCCGGTGAGCCGGTTTCCAAGCAGGAATGTGATGAGTACATCACCTACCTGCTGATCGCCATGGGCCGCCTGTACAAGAAGTACAATGTGGTCATGCAGATCCATTACAGCTGCCTGCGCAACGTGAACCAGCGCATGTTCAAGAAGCTGGGCCCCGACACCGGTTACGACATGATCGCCGTGACCGACGGCAGCGCTTCCATCAGCAGCCTGCTGTCCGCTTTGACCGAGACCGGCGAATGCCCGAAGGTCATCCTGTACAGCCTGAACCCCGCCGACTTCGACATGCTGGGCACCATTCTGGGCGCCTTCCAGGACGACGAAGTGCCGGGCAAGATCCAGCTGGGCAGCGCCTGGTGGTTCTGCGATACCGACGACGGCATGTACCAGCAGATGCGTACCCTGGCCCGCCTGGGCCTGCTGGGCAACTTCATCGGCATGCTGACCGACAGCCGCAGCTTCCTGAGCTACACCCGCCACGAGCTGTTCCGCCGCCTGATGTGCAACCTCATCGGCAACTGGGTGGAGAACGGCCAGTATCCCAACAACGAAGCTTCTCTGAAGAAGATCGTGGAAGGCATCAGCTACTACAACGCGGTGCGGTATTTCAATCTGTAATATTTTTGTTCAGATTATACAGAGCGGAGAGAACCGGAAGGTTCTCTCCGTTTTTTGGTTTTGCTTTTTTGGGATAGTCCGCCAGGCGGACTGCATACTGCCGGGGGAACGGCTGGCAGCCGTTAGGTTGTCGCTTTTTGACGCCAAAAAGCGACGGAAAAAGCGCCACCGTTCCGATGCGGTGGACGCCGGCCGGGGCTGCGGCCCCGGACCCCAAGATGCGGCCACCTTACGACGGCCTATTCACCGGGCTGGGGCCCGGTGAACAAGGAAAATGATTAAAAGCCATTTCACGGAAACGATCGAAAACTCAAACTCTACAACCCCTCCGCCGCTGCGCGGCACCTCCCCTTGCACAGGGGAGGTTTCCCCGCAAGGTTTTTAAATCCATTCCTTGCTCAGGCCCCCCAGGGCCTGAGTAGGCCGTCGTTAGGTGGCCGCACACCCCGGGTCCAGGGCCGCAGCCCTGGTCGGCGGCCGCCGCATCGAAACGGCGGGCCCTTTTCGCTTCCTTTTCGGGCACGAAAAGGAAGGAGTAAACGGCAAAATATCGCCCGCCAAGAAACAACAAACAAAAAACAAAAGAAGGCTTCTCCTTATATTACAAAGGAGAAGCCTTCTTTCCTTATTTTATTCCTGTGCCGCCACCGCCGGCCCGGACTTGGGCAGCGGGATCTCGGGCATGAGCTCGTCCGAAACGATGCGCAGCATCTTTTCCAGGCTTTGCAGTTCCTCGGGGCTGAACCGCTGCTTGGCGCGGTCCACCACCTGCTGCAGGTACGCATAGCTGATGCTGTAATAATCGATGTACTTGCGGGTGGGGTACAGATGATACTCTCGCTTGTCGGTTTCCGACTGGACCTTCTTCACATACCCCTTTTTCACCAGATTGTTGATCTTGTAGGCGGCGTTGGGGGTGGACAGGTTCATCATGTTGGAGAACTCCGCAATGGTCGGGCTGCCCAGCGCCATGATGACCTCCATGCAGAAGGATTCCACCGTGGTCAGCGTGGCTTCGCGGGTCTCGAACTTGTTGAACACCTGTTGATAAAAGTGCAGCTTGAACTTGGTATACACCTGTTGGAACGCCTGGTCCAGCATCGCAAAAACCTCCTGCGGATCGGGTTTGCGGGCCGTGGTGCCGCGCGCGCGGCGCATCCGGGCCGCTGCCCGAAGCTGTTTTGTATCCTTACAGGTCAGTATACCATGTTTCGCCGCGATTGAACAGCCCTGCTCCGTCACCGGGCGTTCTCTCTGTCCACAATGGCAAAGGTCAATTCGGCGTTGACGGCCCGCACGCCGTCCACCCATGCCGTTGCCTTGCCCACGCCCACAGGCCCGTGGCGTTCGATGAGTTCACATTCCAGGGTCAGCACATCCCCCGGCACCACCTGGCGGCGGAACCGGGCGTTCTTCACCCCGCCGAACAGGGCCAGCTTGCCCTGGGCGCCCTCTTCGCTGAGAGCCGCCACCGCCCCGCACTGGGCCAGGGCTTCCAGGATGAGCACACCGGGCATCACCGGCTGGCCGGGAAAATGCCCCTGGAAATAGGGCTCGCCCATGCTCACGCACTTGATGCCCCGGGCCCACTTGCCGGGCTCGTAGTCGGTGATGCGGTCCACCAGGGCAAAGGGATACCGGTGGGGCAGAATCTCCGCGATTTGGCTGGCGTTCAGCACGCGGGGAGGATCATTCGCAACAATGGCCATTTCTCAGCCCTCCCAGCGCTTGAAGATGACGGCAGCGTTGTGGCCGCCGAAGCCCAGGCTGTCGCTCAGGGCGTATTCCACCTGCTCTTCCAGACCGTGGCCCGGCAGGTAGTCCAGGTCACATTCCGGGTCGGGGACCTGCAGGCCGATGGTGGCGGGCAGATAGCCCTCGTGCAGGGCCAGGGCGGTGAACACGCCCTCCACACCGCCGGCAGCGCCCAGCAGGTGGCCGGTCATGGACTTGGTGCTGGACACATGGAGCTTGTAGGCGTGGTCGCCGAACACCGACTTGATGGCAGCAGTCTCGCAGGAGTCGTTCAGATGGGTGCTGGTGCCGTGGGCGTTGATGTAGCCGATGGCTTCGGGGGCGACGCCCGCATCCTGCAGCGCCAGGCGCATGCAGGCGGCGCCGCCCTCACCGCCGGGGGCGGGAGCGGTGAAGTGGTAGGCGTCGCAGTTGGTGCCGTAGCCCACCACCTCGGCGTATATCTTGGCGCCGCGGGCCTGGGCATGGCCCAGTTCTTCCAGGATCAGCATGCCCGCACCTTCGCCGATGACGAAGCCGCCGCGCTCGGCGTCAAAGGGAATGGACGCACGGGCGGGGTCGTCGGTGGGGTTCAGGGCCTTCATGCTGGTGAAGCCGCCCACGCCCAGGGGGCTGATGCAGCTTTCGGCGCCGCCGCAGATGGCCAGGTCCTCGTAGCCGTCCCGGATACGGTGGAAAGCGTCGCCGATGGCGTTGGTGCCGCCGGCACAGGCGGTGACAGGGCTGGTGCACATGCCCTTGAGACCGAAACGGATGGCCACCTGGCCCGCCGCCATGTTGGCGATGGACATGGGCACAAAGAAGGGGCTGACCTTGTCGAAGCCCTTGGCCTCGCCCTTGGCGTGCTCTTCCTCGATGGTGGGCAGGCCGCCGATGCCGCTGGAGATGATGGTGGCGAACCGGCTGGCGTCGGTGTTTTCCATATCAATGCCCGCGTCGGCCATGGCCTCGGCGGCAGCGGCCACCGCAAACTGGGTGAAGCGGGCCATCTTGCGGGCTTCCCGCTTATCCACGCGGACGGCGGGGTCGAAGTCCTTGACTTCGGCGGCCACCTTGACCTTGCTGTTGGTGGTGTCGTAATGGGTGATGGGGCCCACGCCGCACACACCCTGCTTGACGGCAGCCCAGCTTTCGGCCACCGTGTTACCGGTGGGGTTGACCGTGCCCAGGCCGGTGATGACGACTCTGCGTTTTTCCATGGGAAACCTCGCTATCCTTCTCTATACAAATTACCTCAGAACCAAAACGATGGGAACCCGCGGGCCCGCATTGCCCGCGTTTTTTGGGGAGCGCCCCCGGCTACCGCAGCCGTGCGGGGCTGTTCCCTCTTTTGCCCCGTCAGGGGAATTACATGCCCATGCCGCCGTCCACGCACAGCACCTGCCCGGTGATGTAGGACGCGCCTTCGCCAGCCAGGAAGGCCACCGCATTGGCCACTTCCTCCGCTGCGCCGATGCGCCCCGCCGGGATGCCGGTCATGGCCGCCTGCTTGGCGGCTTCGGGCATGGCGTCGGTCATGTCGGTGCCGATGAATCCGGGGGCTACCGCGTTGACGGTGACGTTCCGGGCGGCAAACTCCTTGGCCAGGCTCTTGGTCATGCCGATGAGCCCCGCCTTGCTGGCGGCGTAGTTGGCCTGGCCCGCGTTGCCGTGCAGACCCACCACGCTGCTGATGTTGACGATGCGGCCGTACCGCTGACGCATCATCAGCTTGCAGGCGGCCTTGCAGCAGAAGAAGGCGCCTTTCAGGTTGGCGTTGATGACCTTGTCGAAGTCCTCTTCCTGCATGCGCAGGATGAGCTTGTCGGCGGTGACGCCGGCGTTGTTCACCAGCACATCCAGACGGCCGAAGGTCTTGGCGGCGGTGTCCACCAGGGTCTGGCAGGCGGCGGGGTCGGTGACGTCCGCCTGCAGGGTGACGGCCTGCACCCCATAGGCGCGGCAGTCTTCGGCGGTCTTTTCCGCCGCAGCGGAACTGGCGGCGTAGTTCACCGCCACATCGTACCCCTGGGCGGCCAGGGCCAGGCAGATGGCCCGGCCGATGCCCCGCCCGCCCCCGGTGACCAGGGCGGCGCGGCGGGTGTTGTTCTGTTCGCTCATGCCCGGGCCTCCTTGACGGCTGCCACGGCGGCTTCAAAATCCGTCATGGTCTCGATGTTCAGGCAGGTGATGGCACTGCCCACCGTCTTTTTCACAAAACCGGAAATGGCCTTGCCCGGGCCCACCTCGATGACGGTGTCCACGCCCAGTTCGGCCAGGCGGCGGATGGTGTCCTCCAGGTAGACGCTGCTCTGCACCTGCTTTTCCAGCAGGGCGGGGATGGCATCGCTTTCGGCCTTTTCCCGGCCCAGGCAGTTGAAGAGCACCGGCAGCTTCATGGGCTTAAAGTCGATGGTCTGGAACTTTTCCGCCAGGGCGTCCCCCGCCGGGTGCATCAGGCTGGTGTGGAAGGGGCCGCTGACCTTCAGGGGCAGGCAGCGCTTGGCCCCCGCCGCCTTGGCCAGTTCGGCGGCCTTGTCCACGGCGGCCTTCTCGCCGCCGATGACCAGCTGGCCGGGGCAGTTGTAGTTGCAGATCTGCACCACACCCAGAGAAGCGGCTTCGTCGCAGCAGCGCTGGAGGGTCTCCCGGTCCAGCATGAGGACGGCGGTCATGCCGCAGTCCAGGCCCTCGGAGGCCTTGGCCATGGCCTTGCCCCGGAAAGCCACCAGGTCCACGGCGGTCTTGGCGTCAAAGACGCCCGCACATTCCAGGGCGGAATATTCGCCCAGAGAAAGGCCCGCGGCGTAGTCGGGGGTGATGCCCGCATCCGCCAGCATGGCGGTGACGCCCACGGCGAAGGCCACCATGCAGGGCTGGGTGTACTGGGTCTGGTTGATGAGTTCGTGGGGGTCGGTGAAGCAGGTGGTTTTCAGGTCAAAATCCAGACCTTCGGCGGCCTGGTCAAAGACGGCACGGAACACCGGGGAGCCTTCGTACAGATCGGCGCCCATCCCGGCGTGCTGGCTGCCCTGACCGGCGTACAGGAACGCAAGTTTCATGGTGCAATCTCCTTTTCTTACAGCCGGATGCCGTTCATCTCGCCCAGGCGGGTGCGGCAGCCGGTCATCAGGTCATCCAGGATGTCGGCCACCGGGCGCACGCCGGTGAGCATACCCGCCACCTGACCGGCCATCAGGCTGCCGGTGTCGGTGTCGCCCTCAAAGACGGCCCGGCGCAGGCTGCCCAGGGTGAACTTTTCCAGTTCCATCTTGTCGGCGCCCGCCTTTTCCTGGCGGACGTATTCCCGGCTCATGCGGTTTTTCAGCACGCGCACCGGGGTGCCGCCGATGCGGCCGGTGACGATGGTATCGCTGTCCTTGGCCTTGAGCAAAGCGGCTTTGTAGTTGGGATGGATGGGGCATTCCTCCGCCACCAGCAGGCAGGTGCCGATCTGGGCGCCGCAGGCGCCCAGGGCGAAGGCGGCGGCCAGCTGACGGCCGTCGGCGATGCCGCCGGCGGCGATGACCGGCACGTTCACCGCGTCGATGACCTGGGGGACCAGGGCCATGGTGGTCATTTCGCCCACATGGCCGCCGCTCTCGGTGCCTTCGGCAATGAGGGCGTCGGCGCCGCACTTGACCAGATGCCTGGCCAGCACGGCGGCGGCCACCACCGGCATGACGGTGATGCCGGCGGTCTTCCAGCTTTCCATGTACTTGCCGGGGTTGCCCGCGCCGGTGGTGACAAAGCGGACGCCTTCCTCCACCACGATCCTGGCGAACTCATCGGCCTGGGGGTGCATGAGCATGATGTTCACGCCGAAAGGCTTGTCGGTGAGCTGCTTGGCCTTGCGGATGTTGTTGCGCAGGGCTTCGGCGTCCATGCCGCCGGAACCGATGAGGCCCAGGGCGCCCGCGTTGGAGCAGGCGGCGGCAAATTCGCCGGTGGCAATGTTGGCCATACCGCCCTGGATCAGGGGGTACTTGGTGCCCAGAATTTCGTTCAACAGTTTCATGCTTTGCTCCCTTTCACCTTCAGGACCATACCGCCCCAGGTCAGCCCGCCGCCGAACCCGATGCAGGCGATGCGCATGCCGGGGGTCAGGCGGCCTTCTTCGGCCAGTTCGTTCAGCGCCACCGGGATGCTGGCGGCGCTGGTGTTGCCGTGGCGGTCCATGTTTTTGTAGAATTTGGCGGCATCGGCCCCCAGCTTCTTGACGCAGTGGTCGATGATGCGGCTGTTGGCCTGGTGGCAGACCACCCAGTCCAGGTCGTCCAGGGTCTTGCCCGCGGCATCCAGCACGGTGTGCAGGGTGCGGGGCAAAGCGTCCACCGCAAAGCGGAAGACCGCCCGGCCGTCCATGCCGATGGGCCCGCCCGCCGGGGTGGTGATGGCCATATCCCCACGGGCGCCCAGGTCGATGGCAAAGCCGTCGTCCTCCACCAGTTCAAAGACGGCCGCTCCCGCCCCGTCCCCGAAGAGGACGCAGGTGCTGCGGTCGGTCATGTCCATCAGGCGGGACAGCTGTTCGCACCCGATGACCAGGGCGTACCGGCGGGAATCATTTTTCCGCATGGCCAGCAGGCCCCGGGCCACTCCGGCCCCGTAGATGAAGCCGGAGCAGGCCGCGTTCACGTCCAGCACCGGGATGTCCTGGGGCAGGCCCAGTTCCTTCTGCACCAGGCAGGCGGTGCTGGGGGTGGCGTATTCCGCCGACAGGGTACCGCAAACGCAGCAGCCGATCTCTTCCGGGGCAAGGCCGCTGCGTTCCAGGGCCTGGCGGGCGGCGGCCACGGCCAGGTGGGTGACGGTCTCGCCCTCGGCGCAGAAATGCCGCTGGCGGATACCGGTGCGGGTGGTGATCCATTCGTCGCTGGTATCCACCATCCGGCTCAAATCATCGTTGGTCACCAGGCGGCCGGGCAGTGCCCCGCCGGTGGCGATCAGCTGCAAACCTTCCATACTTTCCCTCGCATCTATGTCACAAACCGATCTGACGGTACTTCTTGTAGCGCTGCTCGGCCAGAGCCTTGCCGCTGAGCTTGCACAGCTGGGTCAGGTGGCGTTCCAGCGCCCCGTCCAGGGCGGTGAACAGGGCCTTGTGGTCCCGCTGGGCGCCGCCCAGGGGTTCGGGGATGACCTCCTCCACAATGCCGTCCTGCTGCAGGTCATGGGCGGTGAGCTTCATGATGTCGCAGGCTTCCCCGCTGCGGGAAGAATCCTTCCACAGGATGCTGGCAAAGCCTTCGGGGCTGAGCACCGAGTAGACGGCGTTTTCCAGCATGAGGATGCGGTTGGCCACGCCCAGGCCCAGGGCGCCGCCGCTGCTGCCCTCACCGGTGACGATGGAGATCACCGGCACGGTGAGGCCGCTCATCTCGGCCAGGTTGCGGGCGATGGCCTCGCCCTGGCCCCGTTCCTCGGCTTCCTTGCCCGGGTAAGCACCGGGGGTGTCGATGAAGGTGATGATGGGACGGCCGAACTTTTCCGCCTGCTTCATCAGGCGCAGGGCCTTGCGGTAGCCTTCGGGGCCGGGCATGCCGAAGTTGTAGCGGAGGTTTTCCTCGGTGTTGGAGCCCTTGCGGTGGCCGATGACGGTGACCGGCAGGCCCTTGTACCGGGCGATGCCGCCCAGGATGCTGGGGTCTTCCCGGCACTGGCGGTCGCCCCGCTGCTCAAAGAAATCGGTGAACAGCACGTCGATGTACTCGTCGATGCGGGGACGGCCCTGGTGACGGGCCAGGAACACCCGGTCGGCGGCGGTGAGCTCGGTGCAGGAGTTCAGCAGCTCGGCGCGGCGGGCTTCCATGGCTTCCAGGTCGGGGGCGGTGTGTTCGTTGCCCATCAGCTCGTCGGCGGGGTCGGCGGCGGGGGCCGCGTCCCGGGCGGCAGTGATGGCCGCGTCCAGCTCCTCGACTTCTTTCAGAATATCCTTGATCATGCGCCGTGCTTCCTTCCTTGGGTGTGGAGTTTGAGGATGCGGGTCAGGGTGGCTTTCATCTCGCCCCGGGGCACCACCTGGTCCACGAAACCGTGGTCCAGCAGGTACTCGGCGCGCTGGAAGCCCTTGGGCAGCTTCTGGCCGATGGTCTGTTCGATGACCCGGGGGCCGGCAAAGCCGATGAGGGCGCCGGGCTCGGCCAGGGTGATGTCCCCCAGGCTGGCAAAGCTGGCGGTGACGCCGCCGGTGGTGGGGTGGGTCAGGTAGCTGATGTACAGCCCGCCCTTGGCCTGGAACCGCTGAATGGCGGCGCTGGTCTTGGCCATCTGCATCAGGCTGAAGATGCCTTCCTGCATGCGGGCGCCGCCGCTGGCGGAGAAGATGATGAGGGGCAGGTCCTTCCTGGCGGCAAACTCCACGGCGCGGGTGATCTTTTCGCCCACGGCGGTGCCCATGCTGCCCATGAAGAAGCGGCTGTCCAGCACAGCGGCCACCACCGGCACGCCGCCGACCTTGCCGGTGGCAGTGACCACCGCATCGGACAGGCCGGTCTTGGCCCGCTGGGCGTCCAGCTTGTCGTCATAGCCGGGGAAGTCCAGGACGTTTTTCCCCTGCACGTCGGCGTCCAGTTCATTGAAGCTGCCGTGGTCCAGCACCATGCTCAGGCGGTAGTACCCGCCGATGGGCTGATGGTGGCCGCAGTTGGGGCAGACATACAAAGTGCCGGCCCAGGTCTGGCGGGTGGCGCGGCGCTCGCACTTTTTGCAGGTGAAGTAATGGGGCGGCTGCCAGCGGGGGCTGTCCAGTCCGGCGTCACGCCGGGCTTTCAGCTGGAACATGCGCTCGCGGCTGCCCACGGCAAAGATCTTGCCAACGTCCATGGGTGTTCCTCCTGTTTCTTCGGGTGGGTTGCGGGGTCAGACGGCGATCAGCCGTTGTTGGTCAGGTAGTTGAAGATGTCGCCCACGGTCTTCATGTTGGGCAGTTCCTCGTCGGGGATGGAGGTGCCGAAAGCTTCCTCAATGGCCATGTTCAGTTCCACGGCGTCCAGGCTGTCGGCCTGCAGGTCGTCGGCCAGGCTGGCTTCCATGGTGACCTTCTCTTCGTCGGCGTTCAGGGTGTCCACGATCACGTTCTTCAGCTCTTCAAAAGTCATGGGGATACTCTCCTTTATTTCGTCTGTTTGTTGTTTTGTCCGGCCCGGAAATTTTATCTCCGTTTGTTTACCTAAATTTATTTAGCTAAATCGGACAATGGCTATTATACACCCTGGTTCCGATTTGTCAATAATTTTATCTTAATTTTTTGAGGTATTTTTTGACCAAATCCTCTTTTCTACCCTGAAAAGTTGTTTTTTAACAAAAGATTCAACCTTTTTTCGCAATTGCGGGACTTTGCTTTCCCTGCGGCGTATGGTAATATGGTAGGCGATGGGGCGCAGAGCCCCGCAAAGGAGTTTTTGCGAATTGAATGGAATCTGGTTCGAAGTTCTGATCTGTTTTCTGGCCGGGGCGGGGGCCGGACTGGGCACGGGGTTTGCGGGCATGAGCGCCGCCACCGTCATCAGCCCCATGCTCATCACCTTTCTGGGGGTCCCGGCCTACGATGCCATCGGCATCGCTTTGGCCAGCGACGTGCTGGCCAGCGCCGCCAGTGCCCGCACCTATGCCAAGACCGGCGCCATCGACCTGAAAAACGGCTTTGTGATGATGTGCGGCGTGCTGTGCATGACGCTGGTGGGCAGCTGGCTTTCCAGCTTTGTGCCGGACGGCACCCTGGGTAACTTTTCGGTGGTGATGACCTTTTTCCTGGGGCTCAAGTTCCTGTTTTTGCCGGTCACTTCCACCAGCCGTACCCTGCAGGGCGGCAGCCGGGCCATGCAGATCGTCAAAGGCGCCCTGGGCGGCGCGGTCATCGGGCTGATCTGCGGGTTCTTCGGGGCCGGCGGCGGCATGATGATGCTGCTGGTGCTGACCACCGTGCTGGGCTATGAGCTGAAAACCGCCGTGGGCACCAGCGTGTTCATCATGACTTTCTCAGCCCTGACGGGGGCCGTGAGCCACTTTGCCCTGGGCGCACCGCCCCGGCCGGACCTGCTGGTGCTGTGCATCCTCTTTACCCTGATCTGGGCGCAGATCGCCGCCCGCATCGCCACCAAGGCGGGCACCCTTTTGCTCAACCGGCTGACCGGCATGATCCTGACCATGCTGGGCGCCGTGTTGGTGTGTATCACCTACTTATAAATGCAGGAGAAATGCAAACAGGAGTGAGGATAGAGTCATGGACTTAAAAAACCACAAAAAGCTGTTGGCAGGAATCATCATCGGCGTCATTGTGCTGATCGTTGCGGTGCCCGTCATCATCCTGGCGGTATCCAAAGCCTTTACCGCCCAGGAGAGCGTGGTCCGCACCGACTGGGACTTTGAGACCGGCGACACCATCGGCGAAAACAGCACCCTGGGCGTATCCTACGCCGAAGCGGAACTGGGGGAAGGTTTGCGGGCCATCCAGCTGATTCCCGACGACATTGAGGAAGAAGGCTTTACCTACTACGACATCACGGTGCAGGAGCGCCTGGCCGGCACCCTGGAAGCCATGAAGGGCGACGGCATGACCTGGACCGCCACCACCCCGCTGGCCGTGCTGAATCCCTTCGGCACCGCCAGCAACGCTTTGTACCTGTACTTCCAGACCGACATGCCCACCGAGGTGAGCTACACCATCCATGTGGAGGATGAATCCATCCCCGACTATACCGCCGAGGCGATGGATGCTTCGGGCCAGGAGTATACCCGCACCCATGAATTTCAGATCATCGGTCTGGTGCCGGGCAAAACCAACGAAGTGACCATGACCATTTCCGGCAGCTGGGGCAACGCCCGGCAGATCGTGAGCTTTACGGTGGATATGCCCGAGACCCGTTCCGGCTATGCCACCCAGCTGGAAGTGACCGACGGCATCTCCGAAGCTGCCCAGGCCGAAGGATTGTTTGCCATGATGCGTGTGAACGGGTATCTGGGCTACGGCTTCTTCTACGACGACGCGGGCGTGCTGCGGTACGAGATGGTGCTGGAAGGCTTCGGCCTGGACCGCCTGCTCTTTGACGGGGACGAGATCGTGACCTGTGTGTCCTCCTCCAAGCTGGCCCGCATCGACAGGCTGGGCCGGGTGACCCAGGTATACAGCCTGGACGGCTACGAACTGCACCATGACATCGGCTTCGGCACCGACGGCGAGGTGCTGGCCCTGGCGGAAGTGGCCGGGGGCGAGACGGTGGAGGACCGGGTGCTGTCCATCGACCTGGAGACCGGGGACGTGACCGAGATCCTGGACTTCACCCAGGTGATGAAAGGCTACTTTGACATGACCCGCCCGGTGGGCCCCACCGACGACTTCTTCTGGCAGGCGGGGGAATGGGACTGGATCCATCTGAACAGCCTGCAGTACATGCCGGAGGATGACAGCCTGATCGTTTCTTCCCGGGAGACTTCCACCATCATCAAGGTGGCGAACATCCACAGCGAGCCCGCGGTGGAATGGCTGGCGGGCGACAGCCGTTTCTGGGAAGATACCCCCTACGCCGACCTGTGCCTGACCCCGGTGGGGGATTTTGTGCCCCAGTACGGCCAGCACTGCGTGGAACTGCTGGACAACGAGGGGAACGGCGTGTATACCCTGGCGGTGTACAACAACAATTACTGGTCGCTGAACAGCCGGGACGATTTTGAGCTGGATGTGGCGGACAGTGTGGGCACCGACCTGTACGGTGACGGTACCGAGACCAGCCAGGTGTACATCTACCGCATCGACGAGAACGCCGGTACCTTTGAACTGACCGACAGTTTCGACGTACCCTATTCCAGCATCGTGTCCAACGGGTCCCGCTGCAGCACCTCCGGCAACTGGGCGGTGAACAGCGGCGTGTCCATGGTCTTTGGCGAGTACGACGCCGAGGGCGTGCTCATCCGGGAATACAAGTACGAATGTACCATGCAGAACTACCGGACCTTCAAGTATGACATGACCGGGTTCTGGTTCAACTGACAATATCACAAAACGGGAGCGCAGCAGATCGTTGTTCTGCGGCGCTCCCGTTTTTTTCTTTGGGGCTGTCCCCATGTAAAATGCAGCCAAAATATGGGAAATAAAGTTGCAAAGCCTCTTGCAGCGATGAATTTTTTGTGATACAATTCCAGGACGTAACAAACAGAAATTCCTGTCAAGAAAGCAGGAATACGAGAGCCACATCATTTCTGGCAGGAGGTTTATGTGAGAAAAACAAGATGGATCGCGGGGATGCTGGCCATCACCATGATGCTTTCCCTGGCGGCACCGGCAGCCTTTGCCGAAAGCGACGGCGCCCCGGTCATGCAGAATGAGAGCACGGCAGCCACGGCGGAAACGGCAGTGCCGGAAGCGGAAACCACAGAAGCGGAAGAGGAAATCGCCCCGGAACCGGTGCAGACCGCACCGGAGACCTCTCCCGACAGCGAGATTCCGGCACAGGCAACGGCAGAACAGGCCCTGGAACCCCAGGCGGCGCCCCTCTCCCTGACGGAGGACGCCGCCGCGCAGACGGAAGCCGAAAACCTGCCCTGGGACGGCGTATCGGTGGACACCGACTGGTATACCCGACAGCCGGACGCCGCTTCCTACACCATCAGCACCCCGGCCCAGCTGGCGGGTCTGGCCCGGCTGGTCAACGAAGGGACCAACTTTTCCAAAAAGACGGTGCTGCTGGGGGATTCCATCGACCTGAACGGTCAGGAATGGACTCCCATCGGCGGCACGGATACCGGCAAGACCTTTGCCGGCACCTTTGACGGCCAGGGCCACACCATCTCCAACCTGAAGATCACCCGCGGGCTGGATAACGTGGGCACCAACAACCGCGTGGGTCTGTTCGGCGCCGGGACCGGCGCTGCCAATATCCAGAACTTCACCCTGCACAACGCGGACGTGTCCGGCTGCCTGCAGGTAGCGGCGGTGCTGGGCGGTTCCGGCGTTGCCGAAGCCAAAATCACCAACGTCCATGTGACCGGCCGAGTGAACGTCCGCGGCTGGTGGTATGTGGGCGGCATCATGGGCAAGGGCTACACCACCATCACCGGCTGTTCGGTGGAAGGTGACGGCACCGACACCTCCGCCGTGGCCATCACCGGCGGCTACGCGGGGGGCATCGTGGGCTTTATGGGAGAGGGCAACTGCGTCACCTCCGGCTGCACGGTGAAGAACATCACGGTGAGCGGTGCGTATAACGGCATCGGCGGCGTGAACGGCCTTCTGCACTACGGCAACACCATCCGGGACTGCACCCTGGAAAATGTCGTGGTCTGGCAGACCGAAGAACCGGAAGAGGATACCGGCCGCATTTATGCGGGTGCTTTCGGCGGCACCTATCTGGACAACGGCGGCAAGAATTCCCCCACCCTGGAAAACTGCGATTTTCTGGGCGAGATGTACAGCGGCGCAGAAAAGACAGAACTGCGGGAAGAACACCGCTATGTGGGCAGCCTGTGGTACGGCGCTGAAGCCCCTGCCACCGTAAATATCATCGACTGCACCATCCGTTTTGCGGAAAAGCCCGTTGTGCCGACCCCCGCCCCGGAAGTGACCCCCACACCCACACCCGTGGCGACGCCGACGCCCACGCCCGTGGCAACGCCGACCCCCACGCCTGCGCCCACGGCCACACCTGCGGTAACGCCGACCCCCGCACCGGAAGCGACAGCCACACCTGCCCCCGAGGCGACGGCCACACCCGCACCGGAAGCAACGGCCACACCTTCCCCTGAGACCACGGCGGCCCCTGCGGAGGAGACCGCATTGACCCCGGCAGCCACCCCCAACCCCGCGCCTGCGGTCACGGTACCTGTGGCTTCTTCCCGGCCGGTGACCGCCGCAAGTCCCACGGCTGCGCCTTCCCCCACCCCGGCACTCTCCGGCGAGAAGCCGTCGGAAGTGACCCTGGCGGCCCAGGTCCAGGTGGTGGAGAACAAAGCTGTGGCCGCGGTACAGGCGGACCAGCTGACCCTGGCTGTGACCCAGGCGGTGCAGGAAGCCAAAGCAGCCAACACCGCCCCGGTGGTCAAGGTGGAACTGCCCCTGGCAGAGAACGCCCGGGCGGTGGAGGTGGCCCTGCCCACCCAGGCCCTGCAGGCCCTGACCGCCGAAGGGGAAGCCCGTTTCACCGTGAGCAGCCCCCTGGCGGAAGTCACCTTTGACAAGGAGGCCCTGTCTGCCATCATGGACCAGGCCGACGCCGAAGTGGTGCTGACTGTGAGCCCTGTGGCCGAGGAGGAAATGACTCCCGCCCAGGCGGAAGCCGCCCAGGGCAACCCCACCTTTGAACTGACCCTGCGCAGCGGGGATGTGACCATCTCCAATTTCCGGCAGGGCCAGGCCCAGGTCACCCTGCCCCACGCCCTGGCGGAAGGCCAGCAGCCGGAAGGGGTCGTGGTGTGGTATCTGGCCGATGACGGCAGCATCACCCCCTGTGAAACGACCTATGATGCCCAGGCGGAAGCGGTGACCTTTGTAACGCCCCACTTCTCCCGCTATGCCATCGCCTACGACGAAAGCCTGCTGCCGGTCAGTGCGGAACCGGAACCCCCGGCCACCCCGGAATCCGCCCCGGAAGCGGAAGCCGATGAACCCGCGTCCGCATCCTTCCCCCTGCCGCTGGTCCTGCTGGTCGCGGCGGCGGTGGTCATCATCGCGGTGCTGGCCGTGCGCAGATACACAAAGAACAGCTGACGGAAAAATTTCCGCCCCTTCATACCAAAAAGAACGGCAGGACCGTCCCCGTAAGGGGCGGTCCTGCCGCTTTTTGTCCCGGCCCGGGGCCGGGGTCTTGTTTATTGGTTTACCGAATCATCAGGCACGCTTGAGTACCCGGCGCAGGGCCACGGTGACGGCGGTGGAGATCACACCGCTGACAACGGCTTCGATGAGGCCCTGCACACCCACCATGACCACGGCCACCGCCAGCGGGGCGGGAATGCCGGACCCGGCCAGCAGGTCCTGCACCGGCTGGGAGTTCAGGGTGTTCTGGATGGGTTCCAGCTGGAAGAAGAAGCCCAGCAGGCAGCCCATGAAGAAGAGGGTGTTGAGCAAAGGCGCACTCAGGGCGCCCACCACGCAGGCGGCCTTGTCGTGGGTCTTGAACAGCTTCACCGCGCCCATGTACAGCAGGCCGCAGCACAGGCCGCAGGCCACGCGGGCGCCCACGCAGGTGATGAAGCAGAGCACCGGGTTGTACTGGAAGGCGAAGGCCGTCAGACCGCCGGTGCCGTTCACCGCGTTCATGAAGCTGGTCAGGCCGAAGACCAGGCCCAGCCAGGCACCGCCCGCCGGGCCGGTGAGCATGGCGCCGATGGCCACCGGCACCGTGAGCAGGCTCATGGTGAGCAGGCCCACCCGGATATACCCCAGGGGGGTATAGGCCATGACCAGCACCACCGCCGTGAGCAGCGCCAGCTGCGTCAGGGTACGGGTGGTCGAACTCAGACGTTTGTTCGGGTTGTTCATATTCAATTTTCCTCCTGCTGCCGTCCTTTCTGCAAGGTACAGCGCAAATTTACGGCTTTGCCGCACCACACAGTATACGCTCCCGGGCTTCCGATTGCAAGGGCTTTTCCCCCGTGCTATACTGACAAAAGAGCAGAAAGGGGGCTTCGGCCATGGAAAAGACCTGGTTTCATGTGGATGTGAACTCGGCGTTTCTGTCCTGGTCGGCCCTGAAAGCCCTGCGGGAAGGCTCTGACCTGGACCTGCGCACCGTGCCTTCCGCCGTGGGGGGCGACGAGGAAAAGCGCCACGGGGTGGTGCTGGCCAAGAGCGGCCCGGCCAAGAAATACGGCATCCGCACGGGGGAATCCCTCTTTTCCGCCCGGCGCAAATGCCCGGAACTCATCGTGGTGCCGCCGGATTTCGACTTTTACGTGCAGAACTCCAAGGCCATGATCGCCATCCTCAACCAGTATTCCCCGGTGGTGGAACAGTACAGCATCGACGAGGCCTTTGTGGAGATGACCGGCACCGAACGGCTCTTCGGCCTGCCCATCGAGACCGCCCACCAGCTGCGCCAGCGCATCAAGCGGGAACTGGGGTTCACGGTGAACATCGGGGTAGCCCCCAACCGTCTGCTGGCCAAGATGGCCTCCGACTTTGAAAAGCCCGACCGGGTCCACCGCCTGGAGGAGGAGGACGTGCCCCGCAAGCTGTGGCCCTTGCCGGTGCGGGAGCTTTTTGGGGTGGGACCCAGCGCCGCCGCCCGGATGCAGGAACTGGGCATTACCACCATCGGGCAGCTGGCCAACACCGACCGGGAGATCCTGGTGGGGGTGTTCGGCGCCCGGGGGGATACCTTCTGGAACTATGCCAACGGGCGGGAGAGCGACCCGGTGACCAAGCAGCACGCCAAAGACAACTCCTACGGCAGCAGCGTGACCCTGCCCGCCGACCTGCACGACCCCGCCGAGGCGGACACCACTCTGCTGGCGCTGTGCGAATCGGTGGGGCAGCGGCTGCGGCTGGACGGGCGCTGCGCCCGGGTGGTGGCGGTGCAGGTGGTGGACAACGCCTTCCGCCGCAAAAGCCACCAGGTCACTCTGGACGGTCCCACCGATTCCACCGATGTGCTCTACCGCACCGCCCGGCAGCTGCTGCGGCAGATGTGGCCCGCCCGCCCCGTGCGGCTGGTGGGGGTGACGGCGGAACGCACCGGCACCCAGGGTTTTGAACAGCTGGACCTGTTCAGCGACCCCCGCCGCAGCGAAAAGCAGGAAAAACTGGACCGCGCCGCCGACGCCCTGCGGGCCAAATTCGGCGACGGGGCCGTCATGCGGGCCAAGCTGCTGCGCCCCGATGAAAAGACCGCCAGACCCGGGGCGCTGGGCGCGGCCAAAGCACGGGATAAACGAAAGGGGCAGAAGTAACTTCTGCCCCTCTTTTATTGGTATTTATCAGTGGTGCGTCCCCTTTGCGGCGGGGCGTACCGTCTTTTTCAGCAGCAGCAAGCCCAGGACCAGGATCACCGGGAATACGGTGGCGGCCAGCAGGCCCGCTTTCAGGCTGCCCCCCGCCAGTTCAGCAAAACTGCCGGTCAGCGTGGGGCTGACCGTGGCTCCCAGGTCTCCGGCCAGGGCCAGAAAGGCGAACATGGCCGTGCCGCCGCCGGGGCATTTCTGGGCGGAGATGCTGATGGACCCCGGCCACATGATGCCCACCGACAGACCGCACAAGGCACAGCCCGCCAGCCCCAGCAGCGGGGAGGGGGACAAAGACGCCAGCAGATAGCACCCCGCACAGAGCACGCCGCAGAGGAACATGGCCCGGGTCAGGTCCAGCCGGGCGCTGTATCTGCCGTATACCATGCGGGAGATGCCCATGAACACCGCAAACAGCCCCGGCCCCGCCAGGTCGCCCACCGTCTTGGAAACACCCAGGGCGGATTCGGTAAAGGCGGAAGCCCACTGGGCCATGGCGGCTTCCGAAGCGCCGGAACACACCATAAGCAGGATGATGAGCCAGAACAGCGGCAGGCAGAGCAGCCGGCGCACGCCCAGGCTTTCGCCCTCTTCCACCAGACGTTCGATGGGGCAGCTGACAAAGTTGAAGGTGTTGCACAGGGGCACCAGCGCCCACAGCAGGGTAAGGATGCGCCAGTTTTCCACCCCGAACACCGCGAAAAAGAGGGTGGAGCCCAGAACGACCCCCACAGCCCCCCAGCAGTAGAAGGAATGGAGCAGGCTCATCATGCCTTCCTTGTTCTCGAAGGGGCAGGCTTCCACGATGGGGCTGACCAGCACTTCGATAAGGCCGCTGCCCACGGCGTACAGCACCACCGCAATGAGGATGCCCGCAAAAGGCAGGGGCAGCAGGTCGGGCAAAACGGCTATCAGGGCCAGCCCCGCCGCCGACAGGATCTGGGACACCACCACACAGGTGCGGTAGCCGATCTTGTCGGCAAACCGGGTGGCCGCCAGGTCAATGAGCAGCTGCGCCAGGTAGAACACCAGCGGGATCATGGCGATTTTTTCCAGCGAGATGCCGTAGGTGCTTTTAAAGGTGAGAAAGAGAAGCGGGGCAAAGTTGGCAGAGATGGCCTGGGTCACAAAGCCCAGGTAACAGGCCGCCAGGGTCTTTTTGTATTTGTTCTGTTTTGGCATAACCATTTCCTTCCCGGTCATCCGATGATCTCAGGCGGTATTATATCACCGGGATACACGGGAGAAAAGGCACAAAAGCCCCGAAATAAAGCATTATTTACCCAACTTTCCGCTGCGGCCGGGGGCACAGCCGTAGGTCTGCCGGAATTTGCGGCTGAAATAGTTCACCGAATTGAATCCGCAGGCCTGGCTGATCTGCTGCAGGGTCTGGGTGTTTTCCCCCAGCAGGCGGCGGGCGGTCTGCAGCCGGTAGCGGATGAGGGCATCCACCGGGGAGCACCCCATATACGCCTGAAAACAACGTCCGGCTTCGCTGCGGCTGATGTTGGCGGCCCCGGCAATATCCGCCAGGGTCACGGGCTGGGCGTAGTGCTCATAGATGTAGGTGAGCATCTTCTGCATCCGTATCTGGCTTTTCAGCTGTACCCGCGCCGCCGGGGATTTGGGGAAACTGTCAAAATGGAGGAAGATGTATTCAAAAATGCTGCTGATATTGCGCTGCACCGTCATTTCACAGCAAGGCCCCGGGTCCTGCAAAAGGGCATAGGTGTCCCGGATCAGGGCCCGGACCTCGTCGTGGGCGGGGTCCCCGTGCCGGAAGAGGATAAACGGCAAGGCATCGCACCGGACGATGGGGTGGATATACTTCCGGCAGATGCGGCTCTGTTCGGGGGCGATGAGGTCCCCGGAAAACACCATGTTGGGCAGAGGGTCAGGGTTATCGCCGGAAAGCTGCCGCACCCCGTGAAGCATGTTTCCGTTGACAAAGATGCTGTCCCCCGGTTCCAGGGCGACGTGCTGCTGCCCCACCTGGTACTCCACCACCCCGGTGAGGGCGGTGGCGATCTCGAAATCCGGGTGCCAGTGGGCAGGCCCCGCCCGCCCGGGCAGAGAAGCCAGCTCGTCCCGGTAATAGGCCAGGGGAAATTCTGTTGTTTCGTGAGGGATCTGTTCCCGCAGCTGATGGTCAAGCAGGATGGGCATGCAGCATCACTCCCGGGGGAAGGATTTTTTATGATTTTAACACAAGGGTGTGGGCTTGCGGAAGAGGGCGCGGCGAAGCCTGGCCCCCTTCTTGCCTCTGGTTGCTTTTTGGCTGGCGGGAGAACGGCATTTAGCCGTTCAGGCCTTCCTTTTCGGGCACGAAAAGGAAGGCCCCCCGGAAAGATGCCGTCTGCCCAGAAACACCCACCAAAAAAGGACGGGATACATCCCGTCCTTTTCAAAAAATTATCGTTTGCTGCCCACCCAGAACAGCGCCACAGTCCCAGGGCCGCTGTGGGCGCCGATGACCGGGCCGATGTCGCCGATGTGCAGGTCCTTCACGCCCAGGGCGCGCAGCTTGTCCGCCACATAGTCGCAGTCTTCCTTGCAGTCGCCATGGCTCAGGAACACGGTGCCGCCGGTGATGTCCAGAGCGGTGGCCTGGAAGTGCTTCACCAGGGCGTCCAGGCTGGCGCGGCGGCCGCGGACCTTCTCCATGGGCACCAGATGACCCTCGTCATCCACATGCAGCACCGGCTTGATGCCCAGCAGGGTACCTGCCACGGCGGCGGCGCCGCTGCACCGTCCGCCCCGCTTGAGGAACATCAGGTCATCCACCGTGAACCAGGCGCAGACGGTGGGGGCCAGCTTGCGGGCGTAGTCGGCTGCTTCGTCCAGG
The DNA here is from genome assembly GCA_905214345.1 of uncultured bacterium. Classification (GTDB taxonomy): domain Bacteria; phylum Bacillota; class Clostridia; order Oscillospirales; family Ruminococcaceae; genus Gemmiger. Next base: position 11,548 of record CAJMLV010000029.1, on the reverse strand, counting down.
GTGGCGCCGCCCTTGGCGTAGTTGGCCACCAGATAGGTGAACAGGCCCTCGCCCATGCTGGCCTGCAGGGAGTCCACACTGATGACGCGGCGGCCGGGGAACTTTTCCATCAGTTCCCGGGCGGCCAGGTTGGACGCCTGATAGGTGCCGGACAACCCGCTGGAGAAAGCCAGGTACAGAATATCCTTGCCCTGTTCCAGCACGGGGGTAAAGGCATCCTCAAAATCCGCCAGGGTCACCTGGCTGGTGGTGGACATGCTGCCGTTGCGCAGCTTGTCGTAAAACACCTTGGGGGACATCTCCCGTCCGTCGGGATAGTTGCGGTAGTTGGCGCCGTCCAGGGTGAAGGTCATGGGCAGCACGTTCAGCCCGGTCTGTTCCACAAGAGCCGGGGTCAGGTCGCCGGTGGAGTCGGTAAAGATCAGATAATTTTCCATCACAAAACACTCCTTTTATTTGAAATACAGGCCCGCCGGGTCCTGCCCGGTCTGCCTGCGGTTTTCCCACTGTTTACTATACCATAATCAGTCCCCCTTTGAAAAGGCCGCCGGGGCGGAAAAATCCCGCCAATATCGCCTGTATTGACAATTCCCCGCCCCAGTGTTTAAGATGGAACCAGAACAAAACGTCCCTGTCCCGGCAGAAAGGAGCCACCATGAACATCACCGAACTTGCGGCGCTGGCCGGCGTTTCCAAAGCCGCCGTCAGCCGGTATTTCAATAACGGGTATCTCAGCCCGGAAAAACGGGCTGCCATCGAGGCGGCGGTGCAGGCCACCGGCTACGCCCCCAGCGAAGCCGCCCGGGGTCTGCGCACCCGCCGCACCCGGCAGGTGGGGGTGGTCATGCCCCGGCTGAGCAGCGAAAGCACCGCCCGGGTGGTGGACGGCATCAGCCTGGTACTGGCGGACAAGAGCTACCGCCTTCTTTTGGCCAACACCGCCAACCGCCCCGAGCGGGAGGTGGAATACCTGGACACCTTCCGCACCAGCGGGGTGGACGGTGTGATCTTTCTGGCCAGCATCTTCACCCCCGAACACCGGGCGGTGCTGAAAAGCATGCACATCCCGGTGGTCATCGTGGCCCAGCAGTACGAGGGCTACAACTGCGTGTATCACGACGACCTGGGCGCCGCCAAGGCCCTGACCGAACTGCTGCTGCGCCGCAGCGGCAGCCGCCCCGCCTACATCGGGGTGACCGCCCGGGACCGGGCCGCAGGCTGGGCACGGCGGGAAGGCTATGTCCAGGCCCTGAAAGACGCGGGACTGGCCCCCCGGGCGGACGAGATGCGACTTTCCGGCTTCCACATGGAAGAAGGGTATGAGCAGGCCAAGGCCCTGCTGGCGGACCACCGGCCGGGGTCCATCTTCTGCGCCACCGACGCCATTGCCATCGGCGCCATGCAGGCCTGCCGGGAAGCCGGGCTGCAGGTGGGCAAAGACGTACTGGTGGCAGGTGTGGGAGATTCGGCCATGGGCCGGGTCACCGCCGTGGGGCTGACCAGCGCCCACCTCCACTACAAGACCAGCGGGCAGGAAGCCGCCCAGCTCATGCTCAAACTGCTGCGCCGCCAGGGCGCGGGCACCCGCAGCATCTGCCTGGGATACGAGATCCTGGAGCGGGAATCCACCCTGGGAAATATGAAACCTTATGAAACCGATAGCACAGCCCCCTAAACTTCATTTTCTCTGTCAATATCTTTTTTGCCTGTTCGGTGTTACTATATGGTTGCAAGAAATGAAATCGGTTCCACACCCGTTTCAGAACATCGTTTGACAAAGGAGAGTTGGTCATGGATTACAAACAGACAGCCATCCAGATCCTGAAAGCCGTGGGCGGCCGGGAAAACGTGGTCAGTGCGGCACACTGCGCCACCCGGCTGCGGCTGGTCATTGCGGACAACGCCAAATGCGACAAACCCGCGGTGGAAGCCGTGGACGGCGTGAAAGGCGTGTTTGAGGCTTCGGGTCAGCTGCAGATCATCATCGGCACCGGCACGGTGAACAAGGTCTACGACGAGTTCCTGGCTGCGGCGGGCATGAACGCCGCCACCAAGGAGGAAGTGAAGCAGGCGGCCGCCGCCAAGGCCCCCTGGTACAAGCAGGCGGTGAAGACCCTGGGCGACGTGTTCGTGCCCATCATCCCCGCCATCGTGGCCAGCGGCCTGCTCATGGGCCTGCTGGAAGGTCTGGCCAACGTCTTCCCCTCTCTGGCCAGCAACGGCACCTACACCATCATCCACCTGTTCAGCAACGCGTCCTTCGTGTTCCTGCCCATCCTCATCGCCACCAGCGCCGCCAAGGTGTTCGGCGGCAACATCTACCTGGGTTCGGTCATCGGCATGATCATGATCCACACCGATCTGGTCAACGCCTGGAACGTGGCCACCGCCGAAAGCATCCCCACCGCCTCCGCCTGGTTCGGCCTGTATGACATCGAACTGGTGGGCTATCAGGGCCACGTCATCCCGGTCATCATCGCCGTGTGGCTCATGTGCACCATCGAGAAGAAGCTGCACAAGATCGTTCCCGAGATGATCGACCTCTTTGTGACCCCGCTGGTCAGCGTGGTGGTCACCGGTTATGTGACCCTCACCGTCATCGGACCCATCTTCGGCACCCTGGAAAACTGGGTCCTGGCCGCCGTGCAGACCCTCATCACCCTGCCCTTTGGCCTGGGCGCGGCTTTGTGCGGCGCCATCTATGCCCCCACCGTGGTGGCGGGCGTGCACCACATGTACAACGCCCTGGAAGCGGGCATGCTCAGCTCCACCGGCGCCAACACCTGGATGCCCATTGCCAGCGCCGCCAACGTGGCCCAGGGTGCGGCTGCCCTGGCCTTTGCCCTGCGCACCCGTGACGCCAAGCAGAAGAACATGGCCCTGCCTGCTTCTCTCAGCGCCTTCCTGGGCATTACCGAACCTGCCATCTTCGGCGTGAACCTGCGTTTCGTCAAGCCCTTTGCGGCGGGCATCGTGGGCGGCGCTGCCGGCGCCCTGGTGGCCGGCTGGCTGGGCGTGGCGGCTTCCGCCTACGGCATCACCGGCGTGTTCGGCATCCTCATCACCACCTCCTGCCTGCCCCAGTACCTCATCAGCATCGCGGTGGCCTTTATGGTGGCCTTTGCCCTGACCTGCGTGCTGTACAGCCCCAAAAAGGAGAGCAAGTAAGATGAAACGGCATTTCTGGCGGCAGGCTTTGCACCTGGAGCCCCCCGCGGGCTGGCTCAACGACCCCAACGGCCTGGCCTGGTTCGGCGGAAAGTATCATGTGTTCTTTCAGTACTGCCCCCAGAGCGCCCAGGGCCGGGGCCCCAAGTGCTGGGGTCATTACGAAAGCCCCGACCTGGTGAACTGGACCTTTACCGGCGCGCCCCTGCAGCCGGGCGGGCCCTGTGACCGGGGGGACGCCTACTCCGGCAGCGCTGTGGAAGAAAACGGCACCCTCTGGCTGTACTATACCGGCAACTACAAGGCCCCCGGCCCCCACGACTACATCCTCACCGGCCGGGACCACAACACCCTGCGGGTGGCCTTTGACGGCCGGACCTGCGTGGGGGAAAAACAGCTGCTGCTTTCCAACGCCGATTACCCCGAAGACTGCACCCTCCATGTGCGGGACCCCAAGGTCTGGCAGGGCGCGGACGGGGTGTGGCGGATGGTGCTGGGCGCCCGGGGCCGGGACAACACCGGCCGGGTGCTGCTCTACCACGGCCCGGACGGAGCCCGCTGGACCCTGGCCCGGGTGCTGACCAAGGCGGATTTCGGCTACATGTGGGAATGTCCCGACTGCTTTGAGCTGGACGGGCGGTGGTACCTGAGCGCTTCGCCCCAGGGGCTGCCCCACGGCGAGACCCGGTACCAGAACATTTATCAGAGCGGGTATTTTCCCCTGGCGGGCGACCCCGAGACCGGGGAGCTGCTGGACTTTTACGAGTGGGACATGGGCTTTGATTTCTACGCCCCCCAGACCTTCCTCGCCCCCGACGGGCGGCGGCTGCTCATCGCCTGGATGGGCATGCCCGACGCCGACTACCACAACCCCACCGCCGCCCTGGGCTGGCAGCACTGCCTGACCCTGCCCCGGGAGGTCTTCTCCGCCCCGGACGGCAGGCTGTGCCAGCGCCCCGCCCGGGAACTGGAAGCTCTGTGCGGGGACTTTGCTCCCCTGCCCGACGCCCTGGACCTGGCCGCGCCCCTGCGGCTGCGGGGCAAGGCCCACGGCCCCGCCCGGCTGGCTCTGGGCGGTCTGGTGCTGGACTTCGACCCCGCCGGGCTGTGCACCCTCTCCTTTGCCGACGACAGCGGCGCGGGACGGGATGTGCGGCGGATGCCGGTGGAACCCGGCCCCGTCACCTTCGACATCTGGGTGGACCGGTCGGGAGTGGAAGTTTTCCTCAACGGCGGGCGCACCGTGGCCGCCACCCGGTTCTATCCCCCGGAAGGCCCCCTGCCGCTGCGGGCCCAAGGAGTACAGGCAGAGTACGCCCCCCTCGCCTGCCCCAAGATGCAGGAACTTTCCTGAGTTTCCCCAAAAACAAAAAACAGACCGCCCCCGGCAAGCCTGTTCAGGCCGCCGGGGGCGGTTTTCTTTGGTTTTCTTGTAATATATCTCCCCGGCCGCCGGGGAAACGGTTTTATTCTTCCGGGCGCCAGCCTTTGCCCAGGTCCACCCAGCCCGCGAACTCCTGCACCGAACCTTCCAGTTCCGGGATGGTCAGCCGCACGGCACTGTGGTTGGTACCGGCGGCGGGGTAGACGATGTCGAACCGGCGCAGGCTTTCGTCCAGGTAGACGGGCACCCCCGGCACATGGTCGAAGGGGCAGACGCCGCCCATGGGATGGCCCACCAGTTCCGGCAGGCGGTCGGGGGCGATCATCACCGCCTTTTCCCCGAATTTTGCCTTGTACAGGCTGTTGTTCACCCGGGCGTCCCCGGCCATCACCACCAGAATGGCCCCCTGTTTGGTCAGGAATGCCATGGTCTTGGCGATGCGGGCTTCCTCGCAGCCCAGGTCGGCGGCGGCCTGGGCCACGGTGGCGCTGCAATCTTCCAGCTCCATCACCCGGTCGGCCAGGCCGAACTGTTCCAGATACTTCCGCACATTCTCAATGGACATAAGTATTTTCTCCCCTTTTTCAGCGGCGCTTGCCCAGAAGCTGGGTGCGCACATAGGCAAAGCAGGCGTCCTCTCCCTCGTCCCGCAGGATGGAGAGGGCGGTCTCCAGCTGGGCGCGGCTGTCCGGGTGCATGACGTAGTGGTCCTTGCTCCGGGCGTAGTAGTCCCAGGCTGCGGCGTCGGTGTATTTGTCCCCCATATAGTTGCGGCTGGCGGCGATGCGGTCGCAGATCATCTCGGCCACATACCGTTCGGGCATCCGCATCCCGGCCAGGGCGTGGGGGCCCTGGGGGGCGTAGTCGATCCAGTATTCCAGATGATGTTTGTTCCGCCCCTTGTGGTGCAGCCAGGCGGTGCTGCAGCCTTCGGCCTTGCGCTGGGCGTTGTTGGGGCTGCAGTTGCCCTGCCAGTACTTGGCCCCGGCCAGGAACTCCACCGGCGCCAGCTTGCTCAGGTCGTGGAGCAGGCCCTGGCGGTAGAGCCCGCAGCGGAAACAGTAATGCATGACCAGCATCTTGTGGTGGTGGATGGTCTTATAGTGCTTGATGGGATGCCACACGGCCGGGCGCCTCCTTGGGGAAAATTCTGCTTTTGATTGTACACGAAAACTTCCTATTTGAAAAGCCCCGCCGGGCAGGCGGGGCAGGGTTCAGGATTGGCTGGGGGTTTCGGCTTCGGCCTTTTTGCGCCCGGGCAGCTGGGCGCCCACGATGGCGGCGAACATCAGGCAGCAGCCCAGGGTCTCCACGGTGGAGAGGGTCTGGTGCAGCACCAGCCACCCGGCCAGAGCGCTGAAAACGCTTTCCAGGCACATGGCCAGGCTGGCGATGGTGGGGTCCAGGTCTTTCTGGCCGATGATCTGCAGGGTGTAGCCCACACCGCTGGACAAAATGCCGCAGTACAGGATGGACACCGCCGCCCCGGCCAGCTGGGCGGGGTCGGGGGATTCAAAGATGAACATGAAGATGGTGGACAGCACCGAGGTGGTGAAAAACTCCGCAAAACTCAGCTGCACGCCGTCCAGCTGGGGGCCGAAGTGCCCCACCAGCACGATCTGGATGCTGAACAGCAGGGCACAGAGCAGCAGCTGCCATTCGCCGCCGGTGAGGGAGAGGGTATCCCGCCCGGCCATGCACAGCAGATACAGCCCGGCCACGCTCACGGCCACACAGACCCACAGCTTGGCGCCGGGACGGCGGCCTGCGAACAGGCCCAGCACCGGCACGATGACCACGTACAGCGCGGTGAGAAAGCCCGCCTTGGCGGTGCTGGTGGTGCCGATGCCCATCTGCTGGGCCGCCGATGCCGCAAACAGGGCGATACCGCAGAACACACCGCCCACCAGCAGTTTTTTGGGGGCGATCCAGAAAGGCAGGCGCACGCCTTTGCGGTGCTGCATGCCCCGGCGTACCAGCATCAGGCCCAGCAGAAAAGCACAGGCCAGCCAGCTGCGGGCCGCCAGAAAGGTGTAGGCGCCCACATAGCCGCTGCCGACGCTCTGGGCCACAAACGCCACGCCCCAGATCAGGGCGCCCAGCACCAGCAGCAGCGTGTTGCGCAGCTGGGTGCGGTCAAGGGTGGGGTGTTGCATGATGAGATTCCTCCTGCTTTTTAGTTGCCTCTTGGGAAATGGCTGCTAGCCGTAGGGTTGTCGCTTTTTGCCGCCGTGAAATTTAGGTGGCGCCCTCTAGATTGCCGCTGAACGCGGCCGCCAATTTCGGAAACAACGCTGCGCGTTGCTTGCCCCTGCGGGGCAAACCGCCACCGTTTCGAGGCGGTGGACGCCGACCAGGGCTGCGGCCGCCGCATCGGAACGGCGGGCCCTTTTCGCTTCCTTTTCGGGCACGAAAAGGAAGGTCCAAACGGCAAGATGCCGTTAACGGTAAAACTGCCCCCTTACGCAGGGTCGCCTTTTGGCGATACCCGCAAAAAAAGGGCCGACCCTCGGGCCGGCCCCTTCGCCGTGTTTAGTCTTCGTCGGTCTCCACCGTGGTCATTTCCTCGCTGCCGATGCCGGTAACGGTCATGCCGCCGGTGATGTAGTAGCTGCCGGAGTCATAACTCACGTAGACCTTGTACATCTTGCCGGGGGTCAGGCCGGACACGGTAGCGGTGGAACATTCGCCGCCGGTGGGGAAGTAGACGGTGGTGCCCTGCACGTAGCTGGTCTGGGTACGGTCCTCGGACAGTTCCCAGATCGCCGCCTTGAACTCGTTGATGGTGGCGGAGTCGGTGGTGGCGTAGCCGGTGATGGTCACGCTGTCGCTGCCCGCCACGAAATAGTCGGTGCTGCGGTTCTGGATGCCGTTGAAGGAGATGTACAGCGTATCGCCGTGGACCTCGTTCACAAAGCGGCTGCTGGTTTCCATTCCTTCGGGGAAGGTGATGTTGCCGCCGGATTCGGCCACCTTTTCGGGGGCTTCGTCCTCGTCGCTGTCATCGGCACTGCGGAAGCCCAGCAGGGTAGCGGTGCTCAGAATGGCGTTGGACAGCATTTCTTTGGGGCTGCAGGCAGTCAGGGACAGGGCCATGACCCCGGCCATGGCCAGTGCGGCCAGACGTTTTTTCAGGCTCATATTGTTTACCCTCCAGTGGGGAAGCTCGTGATTTCGGCGTATTGCAGTCAGAACCGCGCCATGCCGTTTTTTTAGCAAATCTTAGTTTATTATACCCGATTTCCTACCTTGGTACAAGGGGCCGGGGAAAATTCACATGTAAACAATGGGAGTCTTTGTTTTGCTTGCCTTTTTGTTGCTTGCTTCTTAGGAAACGGCATTTAGCCGTTTAGTCCTTCCTTTTGTGACCAAAAGGAAGCGAAAAGTCCCGCCGTTCCGATGCGGCGGCCGCCGGCTGGGGCTGCGGCCCCAGACCCCAAGATGCGGCCACCTCACGACGGCCTATTCACCGGGCTGGGGCCCGGTGAACAAGGAAAAAGTTTGAATACCATTGCCCGGGAACGGCTGCTAAGCAGGAACTTTCCCTTGTGCTTTTTCAAATCCATTCCTTGCTCAGGCTCCCCAGAGCCTGAGTAGGCCGTCGTTAGGTGGCCGCACACCCCGGGTCCAGGGCCGCAGCCCTGGTCGGCGTCCACCGCATCGAAACGGTGGCGGTTTTTCGGTTCCTTTTTGACGCCAAAAAGGAACAACCTATCGGCTAGAAGCCGTTCCCCTCGGCAGCCTGCCGTCTGCCCCCTATCATTGGCCGCTGTTCGCGGCCGCCCGATTTCGGAAACAACGCTGCGCGTTGCTTTTTTGTTTGCCGCACAGCGGCAAACAAAAAGCCCGCACCGGGCAGGTGCGGGCCAAAAACCAGGCCATAAAACAGCCTTGTTTTACTTCTTCTTTTCCTCGTCCAGACGGTCGAGCAGGTCCCAGACGCCCAGCATATACTGGATGCCCAGAGCACGGTCATACTTGCCGTAGCCGGGGCGGCAGTTGCCGGGGCCTTCCTCCCACAGCTGACGGCCATGGTCGGGGCGGATATAGCCCTCGAAGCCGCAGTCATGGTAAGCGCGCAGGATCTCGATGATGCCGGTCTCGCCGCAGCAGTCGCGGTGAGCAGCCTCGGAGAAGTCGCCGTTGGGGAAGTGGTGGATGTTGCGGATGTGGGCAAACGCGATGCGGTCGCAATGCTTGCGCACGATGTCGGCAACATTGTTGTTGGGGTTGGCGTTCAGGCTGCCGGAGCACAGGGTCAGGCAGTTGTACGGATCGTCCACCATGGTCAGGAAACGGTTGATGCTCTCCTCGTCCACCATCAGGCGGGGCAGGCCGAAGATGTCCCACGGGGGATCGTCCATGTGAATGGCCATCTTGATGTCGCATTCACGGCAGGTGGGCATGATGGCTTCCAGGAAGTACTTCAGGTTCTCCCACAGCTTTTCCTTGGTGACGGGGGCGTAAGCCTTGAACAGCTCGTCCAGCTTGGCCATGCGCTCGGGTTCCCAGCCGGGGAAGGTCATGTTGTACTTCTCGGTGAAGTTCAGGATGTACTCGGCCATGGCCTTGTAGTCGTCCTGGATCATGTCCTTCTGATAGAACAGGGCGGTGGAACCGTCGCCCACCGGATGGAACAGGTCGGTGCGGGTCCAGTCGAAGACGGGCATGAAGTTGTAGCAGATGACCTTGACGCCGAACTTGGACAGGTTGCGGATGCACTGCTTGTAGTTCTCGATCAGGGCGTCGCGGGTGGGCAGGCCGATCTTGATGTCGTCATGGACGTTGACAGATTCCACCACATCGGCGTTGAAGCCGGCGGCTTCGATCTGGTCCACCACTTTCTTGATCTCGTCCACTTCCCAGATTTCGCCGGGCATCTTGTCATGCAGGGCCCACACGATGGTGGACACGCCGGGGATCTGTTTGATGTCGCCGAGGGTGATGGGGTCGTTGCCCTCACCATACCAGCGCCATCCCATTTGCATAGGCATAGGTTGTCCTCCTTTATATTGGTGTCACGCCCTTTGGGGGCGAAAGATTACTGCAGAGCTTCGTGCAGGGTCTTGCGCACGGCGCCGGGGCCGGCCAGTTCCGCCACAAAGTACTGTTCGATCTTGTCGGCCAGCACGGTCTGGGTCAGATCGGTGCCGAAGATGGAAGCGTTGTTCAGGATGTTCTTCAGCTGGCCGTTGTAGGTTTCGGGCTTGCCCACTTCGATGCCGGCGAGCTTGGCCTGCAGGTCGTCCTTCAGCGGGTCGGCGGAAACTTCGAAAGCCTTGCCTTCGTCGTCCACAGCCAGCAGGTAACGCAGCCAGCCGGCCAGAGCCAGAGGAATGGAAACCAGGGTGTTCAGGTCGCGGCCTTCGGCGATGTAGCTCTTGATGGTCTCACCGAAGCGGATGCCCACCTTCTGGGAAGTATCGGTGGCGATACGCTGGGGAGCGTCGGGCATGAAGGGGTTGGGCAGACGCTGCTCCACGACTTCGTCGATGAAAGCCTTGGGGTCGAGGATCTTGGGGTCAACGACCACGGGCAGGCCTTCCTGGTAGCCCAGGCGCTTGATGAGGGCGACGATGTCGGCGTCCTTCATCTCGTCGCAGATCAGGGTGTAGCCCAGCATGCAGCCGTAAACGCTCATGGCGGTGTGCAGGGGGTTCAGGCAGGTGGTGACCTTCATGCGCTCGGTCTTGTTGACGGTGTCGCGGTCGGTCAGGTAGACGCCGGCCTTTTCCAGCGGGGGACGGCCGTTGGGGAACTTGTCCTCGATGACCAGGTACTGCGGACGCTCGGCGTTGACAAAGGCCGCAATGAAGGTGTTCTTGGAGGTGACGATGGGGGTCATGCCCTCGATGCCGTCGGCAGCCAGAGCATCCTCCACGATCTTGTGGGGACGGGGGGTGATCTTGTCGATCATGGACCAGGGGAAGGTGATCTTGGTCTCATCGGTCAGGTAGTCGATGAAATCCTGACCCACGAAGCCCTTTTCGGCCCAGGCCTTGGCAACGGTCATGACGCTGGACTGCAGCTTTTCGCCGTTGTGAGAGCAGTTGTCCATGCTGACCACAGCCAGAGGAGCGGCGTTGGCCTTGAAGCGCTCGAACAGCAGGGCGGCGACCATGCTCATGGCATGGCGGGCGGAGGCGGGGCCTTCGTCCATGTCGGCCTGGACAACGGGCATCAGGCTGCCGTCGGGACGGTACAGGGCGTAGCCCTTCTCGGTGATGGTGAAGGAGATCATCTGCAGACCGGGATCGGTGAAGATCTCCTTGAAGCGGGCCATCATCTCGGCGTCGGCGGAGTTGGCGCGCAGGCCTTCGGCAACGGAACCGATGATCTCACGGCTGGTGGTGCCGTCGGGATTCAGGGTCACGTTCATGGTCAGGCAGTCGTAAGGGGTGTAGATCTTGTCGATGATGTCGTAGTCGAAGGTGTCGGCGGCGATGATGCCCTTGTCGGACAGACCTTCGTTCAGCAGGCGCTGCTGCAGAGCGGCGACGAAACCGCGGAAAATGTTGCCGGCGCCGAAGTGGACCCAGATGGGATGGGCCTTGGTGGCGGCGGTGACAGCCTCGTGGTCAAAAGCGGGCAGCTTGACGCCCAGGGCTTCCCATTCGGCCTTCTGGTTTTTGATAGATGCAGCGTTCATTTGCATGATGATACACACTCCTTAACAGTTGCTTGAAGGGGCCGGCGGACGGTGCATTCCCGCCTGTCGTTCTGCCCCTAGTATACGATTTTCTTTTTACAAGTTAAATTGACGGGATTGCTTGAAAGATTGCGAAAATTGCGGTACAATCAAAGAAGAAATCCCGCTGGGACGAATGGTTCCGAAATGTGGGAGATGCGGGTGAACCCCGCTTGGTTTTTGATTGTTTCTTGCTTCTGGGCAGACGGCAGTCTGCCGGAGAGTTGTCGCTTTTTGCCGCCAAAAAGCGACGGAAAAACCGCCACCGTTTCGAGGCGGTGGACGCCGACCAGGGCTGCGGCCCTGGA
>CAJMLV010000028.1 GCA_905214345.1 uncultured bacterium | reverse complement strand
AACCAATCAATATGGCCGCACGAAGCATTTTTATAACCATGCGTGGTGCCGGTGGTGGGGGTCGAACCCACACGGTATTGCTACCAACGGATTTTGAGTCCGTCTCGTCTGCCAATTCCAACACACCGGCAAGACTATACCATTATAATACATATCATCCCGAAAATCAAGGGCTTTTGTCTGCGGAATACAGGTGCTGCGCAAAAAAACGCCGCCGGTTCCCCAAAAGGGAGCGGCGGCGGAAGTGTATCCGGGTCTGGGCAGGGAATACTACATCTTGTGGTCGGCAAAGATGGGGTCATCCTCCCACAGCACCACATGCCCTTCCTGACGGGTACGGTTCAGGTCGATGATGCGCTGGTTGCCGGAACCCCGGAACCGCAGGGTGATGTCCTTTTCTTCGGCCAGGAATTCGCCGTCCACCAGAACGTCGATCAGGCTCAGCATCTCGTCGGTGACCTCGCACCGGGCGGCGCTGGGAGCCAGCAGTTCCTTCTCGTAGCTGTTGCCGGTGTAGCACCAGATGGTCTTGTGGGGGTACAGCACCCGCACATCATGCAGGAACGGCACCAGCGCCCGCTGATTCTCCGGCTCAAAGGGTTCTCCGCCCAAAAGGGACAGTCCATCGATATAATCCGGCGCCAGGCTGGCCAGGATCTTGTTGCGCACTTCCTTGTCGAAAGGCTTGCCGTAACAGAAATCCCAGGCCACGGCGTTGAAGCAGTCTTTGCAGTGGCGGCGGCAGCCGGACACAAACAGGCTGGTGCGCACCCCTTCGCCGTTGGCGATGTCGCAGTATTTGATATTGGCGTAGTTCATGGGGAAATGCCTCTTTCTCTCGGTCAGAATTCCTGATACAACATCTGGTGTTTTGAAATGGCTGCAAACGCTGTATCTGGATGAAACCGGCTTATACAGTATACCAGCCGTATTCCCAAAGCGCAAGGGGCAAAATGAAAACATGGCAAAAAAACAACGGTGATTCGATATGTTGAAAAACTCACTCATTTTTGCCAAAATTCCCGCTGGAAATTCGGCGTTTTGCAGGCGTGACGGTTTTTTGCGTCGGAACGTTAAAACCTTGTTATTTTGGGCTTGTCTGTTGCCGTGAACACAAGATGTTGTGGTCTTTTCCCTTGACTTTGCCCGTAGGATGGGGTAAGATAATTGTGCTCGCCAATGAAAATATACATACGGTAATATTTTCCTGTATTATCACCTTTGGCGGCCCCGGCGGGAGGCACGCTATTTATAGAGTTGAGGAGAAACACCATGAAGATCATCAAGCGCAACGGCAGCGAGGTCGTTTTTGACATTTCCAAGATCATCGCGGCAGTCAGCAAGGCGAACAACGTCGTGCCAGCCAACCAGCGGCTGACCAAGGAACAGATCATCAACATTGCGGATCAGGTGCAGGCTGTGTGCGACACCCGCAACCACGCCATGAATGTGGAAGAGATCCAGGACCTTGTGGAAAATGCCATCATGGAAGCCGGTGCGCATGAGGTGGCCCGCAAATATATCACCTACCGCTATATCCAGAGCCTGAAGCGCACCCACAACACCACCGACGACCGCATTCTGGCCCTGATCGAATGCAACAACGAGGAAGTCAAGCAGGAGAACTCCAACAAGAACCCCACCGTCAACTCGGTCCAGCGCGACTACATGGCGGGCGAGGTTTCCAAGGACCTGACCATGCGTATGCTGCTGCCTCCCGAGGTGGTCAAGGCGCACGAGGAAGGCATTATCCACTTCCATGACGCCGACTACTTCGCCCAGCACATGCACAACTGCGACCTGGTCAACCTGGACGACATGCTGCAGAACGGCACCGTTATCTCCGGCACCCTCATCGAAAAGCCCCATTCCTTCTCCACTGCCTGCAACATCGCCACCCAGATCATCGCCCAGGTGGCTTCCAACCAGTACGGCGGTCAGAGCATCAGCCTGACCCATCTGGCGCCCTTTGTGGATATCAGCCGCAAGAAGATCCGCCGCGATACCGAGGCTGAAATGAAGGAACTGGGCATCAATCCCGGCGAGGAGAAGCTCTCCCAGATCGTGGAAGCCCGCCTGCGCGAGGAGATCAAGCGCGGCGTGCAGACCATCCAGTATCAGGTCGTCACCCTGATGACCACCAACGGCCAGGCGCCTTTCATCACCGTGTTCATGTACCTGAACGAGGCCGGCGATAACCAGCGCCTGAAGTCCGACCTGGCCATCATCATCGAAGAGATGCTCCGCCAGCGCTACCAGGGCGTCAAGAACGAGGCCGGCGTCTGGATCACCCCCGCTTTCCCCAAACTGATCTATGTGCTGGAAGAGGACAACATCCGCGAAGGCACCCCCTATTTCTACCTGACCAAGCTGGCCGCCAAGTGCACCGCCAAGCGCATGGTTCCCGACTACATCAGCGAGAAGAAGATGCGGGAATACAAGCTGTCCAAGGGCGAGACCGAAGGCCACGGCGACGTGTATACCTGCATGGGCTGCCGCAGCTTCCTCACCCCCGACCGCTCCGGCAACGGCTGGGACAATGTGGCCAACGCCAAGAACTATGAGCCCGGCAAACCCAAGTATTACGGCCGCTTCAACCAGGGCGTGGTCACCATCAACCTGGTGGACGTGGCCCTGTCCTCCGGCGGCGACTTCGACAAGTTCTGGAAGATCTTCGACGAGCGCCTGGACCTGTGCCATGAAGCCCTCATGTGCCGCCACAACCGCCTGAAGGGCACCCTGTCCGATGCCGCGCCCATCCTGTGGCAGTATGGCGCCCTGGCCCGCCTGGAGAAGGGCGAGCCTATCGACAAGCTGCTGTACGGCGGTTATTCCACCATCAGCCTGGGCTATGCGGGCCTGTATGAGTGCTGCAAGTATATGACCGGCAAGAGCCACACCGACCCGGCCGCCAAGCCCTTTGCCCTGAGCGTCATGCAGCATATGAATGATGCCTGCTCCAAGTGGAAGGCGGAGTCCAACATCGACTTCAGCCTGTACGGCACCCCGCTGGAATCTACCACCTACAAGTTTGCCAAGTGCCTGCAGAAGCGCTTCGGCATCGTGCCCGGCATCACCGACCGCAACTATATCACCAACTCCTACCACGTCCATGTGGCCGAAGACATCGACGCTTTCACCAAGCTGAAATTTGAGAGCGACTTCCAGCGTCTGTCTCCGGGCGGCGCCATCAGCTATGTGGAAGTGCCCAACATGCAGGATAACCTGGCTGCGGTCATCCGGGTCATGCAGTTCATCTACGAGAACATCATGTACGCCGAGCTGAACACCAAGAGCGACTACTGCCAGGTCTGCGGCTTCGACGGCGAGATCCAGATCGTGGAGGATGACGGCAAGCTGGTGTGGGAGTGCCCGCACTGCCACAACCGTGACCAGAACAAGCTGAACGTGGCCCGCCGTACCTGCGGTTACATCGGCACCCAGTTCTGGAACCAGGGCCGCACCGCCGAGATCAAGGACCGCGTGCTGCACCTGTAATTAGGAAAAATACCTGCCAAAAACACATTTGCCCCGCGCTTTTTCGTCATGGACGGAAGGCGCGGGGCTTTTTTGCAGGGCAAAGGCGTGGTATACTGTTCCCAAAGGCCGACACCATACAAAACAGGGGGGACCTGCCATGAAAAAACTCATCATTGACGTGATCGTGGACATGCAGAACGACTTTGTCACCGGGGCGCTGGGCAGCGCCGAGGCCCGGGCCATTGCGGGACCGCTGGCCCGGGAGGCGCAGAAGGCGGCGGAAGAGGGGCACGCCCTGTTCTTTACCCTGGACACCCACCAGGCCGACTACCTCTCTACCCGGGAAGGCAGAAAGCTGCCGGTGGAACACTGCCTGCGGGGCACCGAGGGCTGGCAGCTGGTGCCGCAGGTGGCGGCGGTGGCCGAATGCGAAACCCCCGGCTGCCCGGCCAAGATCCTGGTGGAAAAGCCCACCTTCGGGTCTGCGACATTGCCCGAAACCGTGCGGAAGTTTTTAACCGAAACCGGCTCTGATGTGGAAAAGTTCCGGGTCTACGGTGTCTGCACCGACATCTGCGTCATCTCCAACGCCATGGTGCTGCGGGCCTTCTTCCCCGAAACCCCGATTGAGGTTCTGCCCGCCCTGTGCGCCGGGGTCACCCCGGATTCTCACAACACTGCTTTGCAGGCCATGGCCGCCTGCCAGTTCGACCTGGCGGATTGACCGCAATACAGAAAAAATCCCCGCCGCAGGCAAAAGCTTGCGGCGGGGATGATTTTTGTCAGGGGTAAATTACAGCTCGCAGGGGGTGAAGCCGTCCTTGCCCAGCACCTGGACATGGTCGTAGCCCAGCTTTTTCAGCATGGCGGCAGCCTCGTCAAAGCCGAAGGTCAGGGCCTTGGCTTCGTGGGCGTCAGCGGTGATGATGACTTCGCCGCCCATCTCCTTCCAGGCGCGCAGAATGTCCTCGCCGGGGAAGTAATCCTCACGGTAACCGCGATACACCGAGGAGGTGTTCACCTCCAGAACGCAGCCGTTGGCGGCAGCCGCTTCCAGGGCGGTGCGGGCGGCAGCGGCATAGCGGGGGCTGTTCTCGTCAAAGAACTTGTTGCCCTTGTTGATCTTCTTGATCAGGTCAAAGTGCCCCAGAATGGTAGGTTTGTGCTCCGCCACCTGGCGCACGTTGTCGAAGTAGGCTTCCACAACAGCCAGGCCGTCGCCGTCGAAATCGTCCTGGATGCAGGCGGCCAGGTCGGCCTCCCGGAAGTCGATCTCATAGTACCGGCCGGTCTTGGGGCCGCGCACATAGTGGGCGCTGCCGATAAAGTAATCGTAAGCGGTGGGGTCGTCGTCGCTGTACAGGTCCCATTCCAGCCCGCACAGGATATCCAGCTTGCCTGCATAGCGCTCCTTCAGCTTGGCCACCTGCGCCTTGTACAGCGCGGTGCGGCTTTGGGTCATGCAGTACTCGATATCGCAGGGGGTGTGGCTATGGCCGGAAAAACCCAGGGTTTTCAGCCCGGCACGCCAGGCGGTCACCGCCATCTCGTCCAGGGTGTTTTTGCCGTCGCACAGCTTGGAATGAACGTGTACCGAGCTCAGTTTGTATTGGTCAGCCATCACTGCATCCTCTCCTGTTTTACTTTATGATCCACCACGTGGCGCTTTTCCAGCTCACGGGTGATGTCTTCCACAGAGATGCCCAGCTCGATCATCAGCACCATGACATGGTAAGCCAGGTCGCTGATTTCGTAGATGGTCTCTTCCACGTCGCGCTTGGCGCCCGCAATGATGACTTCGGTGCTCTCCTCGCCGACTTTTTTCAGGATTTTTTCCAGGCCCTTGTCAAACAGATAGGTGGTGTAGCTGCCTTCCTTGGGGTCGGTCTTGCGGCCCTCGATCAGGTGGTACAGCCCCTGCCAGGTAAACTGTTTGAGCTCCTCCGAAACATAGACCGGGTTGAAGAAGCAGCTTTCCGCGCCGGTGTGGCAGGCGGGACCATTCTTGACCACTTCCACCACCAGGGCGTCCTTGTCGCAGTCAGCGGTGATGGACACCACCCGCTGCACATTGCCGGAAGTCTCGCCCTTGCGCCAGATTTCCTGGCGGCTGCGGGACCAGAAGACGGTGCGCCCTTCCGCAATGGTCAGGGCCAGGGTCTCGGCGTTCATGTACGCCAGGGTCAGCACTTCTTTGGTGTAATGATCCTGCACGATGGCGGGGATCAGGCCGTTTTCGTCGAATTTCAGGGTACGGGAAGTTTCGGTGTATTCCATGAGAAAAAACTCCTGCTCATTATAAGATGAGATACTTATAGTGTACCGCGCCGGCGGTCATTTTGCAAGGGGGGAGAGCGGTCAAAGACGCATCTCCACCCCGTTTTGCCGCAGATATCCTTTCAGGTCTCGGATATCCACCTGTTTGGAATGGAAGATGGAAGCCGCCAGACCGGCATCCACCTTGGGATGATTGCGGAACAGCTCCAGGAAATCTTCCTTACAGCCCGCCCCGCCGGAAGCGATGATGGGTACGGCGCAGCGCTTGGCAACCTCGTCCAGCAGTTCCAGGTCAAAGCCGTTTTTCACGCCGTCGGTGTCGATGGAGTTGACCACCAGTTCCCCGGCACCGTTGCGCACCCCCTGTTCCAGCCAGTTCAGAGCATCGATGCCGGTGTTTTCCCGGCCGCCCTTGGCAAACAGGCGGAAATGCCCGTCCACCCGCTTGATGTCCGCCGAAAGCACCACACACTGATCGCCGTAGCGCTGGGCGGCTGCCGAGATGATGGCCGGGTTCTTGATGGCGCCGGAATTGACGCTGACCTTGTCGGCGCCGCATTTCAGCACCCGGTCGAAGTCTTCCAGGGTGTTGATGCCGCCGCCCACGGTGAGGGGAATGAAGATTTCCGAAGCCACCTTGCGCAGAATGTCGGTGAAGAGGGTGCGGCCCTCCACGCTGGCGGTGATGTCGTAGAACACCAGTTCGTCCGCCCCGGCGGTGTTGTAGTAGCGAGCCATTTCCACCGGGTCGGCCATGTCTTTCAGTCCTTCAAAGTTGACCCCTTTCACTACCCGGCCGTTCTTCACGTCCAGGCAGGGGATGATGCGTTTTGTGACCATGTGTACCGCCCCTTTCAGCCTTCAAAGCGGGCCACGGCCTGGGCCAGGTCGATGGCGCCGGTGTAGATGGATTTGCCCAGAATGGCCGCATGGCAGCCCATCGCCTGCAGTTCGTCCAGTTCTTCCATGCGGGCAATGCCGCCGGAAGCGGTGATCTCCACCCCGGGGATGGTCAGCAGATCCCGGTACAGCTGCATGTTGGTGCCCTGCATAGTGCCGTCCCGGGAGATATCGGTGACGATGAGGGCTTTCACTCCGGCGTCGGCGCAGCGGCGGCAGAAGTCCAGCCCCGGTTCGGGGGTCAGTTCCTTCCAGCCGCTCACGGCCACATAGCCGTCTTTCATGTCCACGCCCACCACGATCTTGTCGCCGTAGGTGCGGGCCATGCGGGCGGTGAAATCAAAATCCCGCACTGCCACAGTGCCCAGGATGCAGCGGCCCACGCCCAAGGCAAGGTAATCTTCAATGCGCTGCTGGTCCCGGATGCCGCCGCCCACTTCCACAAACAGGTCCCCGGCGGCGGTGATGTTCTGGATGGTGGAAAAGTTCACGGCCAGGCCGTCCTTGGCGCCGTCCAGGTCCACCACATGCAGGTATTTGGCCCCGGCGGCCGCAAAGGCTTTGGCCTGGGCCACGGGGTCGGGGTTGTAGACGGTCATCTGGTCGTAGTCGCCCTGATACAGCCGCACGGCCTGACCGCCGCGCAGGTCAATGGCAGGATACAGTTTCATACCGGGACCTCCTTACAGTTCTGCGAAGGCCCGCAGCAGACGCAGGCCGGTATCGCCGGATTTTTCGGGATGGAACTGGGTGCCGTACACAAGGCCGGACCGCACCGCCCCGGTCACCGGAATGCTGTATTCACTGGTGGCCAGGGTGTTGGCAGCACAGTTCTTGGCGTAATAGCTGTGCACGTAATAGACGTATTCGCCGTTTTTCACATACTTGAACAGCGGGTCGTTCTCCCGCCCCGGGGTGATGTCCAGGGCGTTCCAGCCGATGTGGGGCACCTTCAGGGTGGGGTCCTGCAGGTCCTCCGCCAGGGGGCAGACCTGCCCGGGCACCAGACCAAGGCCCTCGTGCTCGCCGTATTCGTAGCTCTTTTCAAACAGCAACTGCATGCCCAGGCAGATGCCCAGCAGCGGGGTGTGCCGGGTCTCCTCCCGCAATACCGGCACCAGACCGGTGGCGGTCAGTTTGGCGGCGGCGTCCGCAAAAGCGCCCACCCCGGGCAGCAGGATGTGGGTGGCCTGGCGCAGGTCCTCAGCCTTGTTGGTCACCCGGATCTCGGCCCCCAGGCTTTTCACGCTGGAAGCCAGGCTGAACAGGTTGCCCACTCCGTAATCCACAATGGCGATCATATTTCCCCCTCCTTTGTATCAGCGCAGAATGTCGTCCAGTTCGGCAAAGAACCTCTGCATCTGTTCCGGCGTGCCGATGGTGATGCGCAGCCAGCTGTCGATGCGCGGGGCCGAGAAATACCGGATGAGCACCCCGCGCTCCCGCAGGGCTTCAAAAATTTCCCTGGCCGTTTTTTCGGCGGGTCTGGCAAACAGGAAGTTGGTGGCCGAATCCAGCACGGTGAATCCCCGCTGCTGCAGTTTTTCGGCGGTTTCCTGCCGGGTGCGGCAGATTTTGGCGACCGTATCCCGGAAATAGGCATCGTCCCGCATGGCGGCGGCCCCGGCGGCCTGATTCAGAGAACTGATGTTGTAAGGGCTGTAACTGAACTTGATGCGGTTCATGTCCGCGATCAGGGCGGGCTGTGCCGCGCAGTAGCCCAGCCGGGCTCCCGCCAGACTGCGGGACTTGGAGAAAGTGCGCACCACGATGAGGTTGTTGTATTTGGGCACCAGGGGCAGGCAGGAAGCACCTTCCCCCGCAAAGTCCACATAAGCCTCGTCCACGATCACGATGTGGTCGGGGTTGCGGCGGATGACCTCCTCGATGGCCGCCACCGGAGCCAGCAGGCTGGTGGGGGCGTTGGGGTTGGCAAGGACGATGGTCTCCCCCAGGCCGTAATAGGCGGTCAGGTCTAGGGTGAAGTCATCCCGCACCGGCAGAATGTGGGCGGGGACCCCCAGCAGCTGGCAGAGGACCGGGTAAAAGCTGTATGTAATGTCCGCAAAGGCCAGGGGCGTCTTTTCGTCGCAGAAAGCCCGGATGGCCAGCAGCAGGTTCTCGTCGCTGCCGTTGCCGCACAGGATGTGGTCGGCGGGCAGACCCTCCTGCGCCGCGATGGCGGCGCACAGGTCGGCTTCGGTCAGGTCACAGTACAGCCGCAGCCCGTCCACAGCGCCCGCCACGGCCGCAGCCACGGCAGGGGAGGGGGGATAGGGGTTCTCGTTGGCGTTGAGCTTCACAAGATCGGGGATCTTGCGCTGCTCGCCGGGGGTATAAGGTTCCAGCGCCGCCAGGGTGGGGGTGAAATACCGGCTCATTGTTCCGCCTCCTCATAGCGGATGGTCACGCTCTTGGCGTGGGCGTGCAGCCCTTCCCGCTCCGCAAAGTCGGCGATGCGACTCTGGACCTGGCCCAGGGCCTCCCGGGTATAGTAAAGGAAGCTGGATTTCTTGACGAAATCATCCACACCCAGCGGGCTGGAGAACCGGGCGGTGCCGGAGGTGGGCAGGGTGTGGTTGGGCCCGGCGAAGTAGTCGCCCAGGGCTTCGGGCACGTTGCGGCCCATGAAGATGCTGCCCGCGTTGCGGATCTGGCCCAGCAGGGCAAAGGGGTCCTCCACGCACAGTTCCAGGTGTTCGGGGGCAATGAGGTTGGCGGCTTCCACCGCCTTGGTCAGGTCGTCGGTGACGATGATCTTGCCGTTGGTGTCGATGCTCTCCCGGGCGATGGCGGCGCGGGGCAGCTGGGGAATCTGCACTTCCAGCTCCGCCTGCACGGCTTTTGCCAGGTCCATGCTGTCGGTGACCAGCACGGCGGTGGCCAGCTTGTCGTGTTCCGCCTGGCTCAGCAGGTCCGCCGCCACCCAGGCGGGATTGCAGCCGCCGTCGGCCAGCACCAGGATCTCCGAAGGTCCGGCGATCATGTCGATGCCCACCTTGCCGAAGACCTTCCGCTTGGCGGTGGCCACATAGATGTTGCCGGGGCCCACGATCTTGTCCACGGCAGGCACGCTCTCGGTGCCGTAGGCCAGGGCGGCCACCGCCTGGGCGCCGCCGGACTTGACGATCTTGTCAATGCCCGCTACCGCCGCCGCGGCCAGGATGTTGGGGTTCACCTTGCCGTCCTTGCCGGCGGGGGTGGTCATGACGATCTCACGCACCCCGGCCACTTTGGCGGGGATCACGTCCATGAGCACGGTGGACGGATAGGCCGCCGTGCCGCCCGGCACATAGACACCGGCTTTTTCGATGGGGGTGTATTTCTGCCCCAGCACCACGCCGGGAGTGTCGTTGATGACGAAATCCTTGTGGACCTGATGCTCATGGAAAGCCCGGATGTTGGCGGCGGCCATGCGCAGGGTGGTGAGGAAATCCTCCCCCACAGCGGCAAAGGCTTCGTCGATTTCCGCCTTGGTCACCAGCAGGCTGTCCAGGTCGGCGCCGTCAAACTTTTTGGCGTACTCCCGCAGGGCTTCGTCACCCCGGGCGCGCACATCGGCGATAATGCCGTCCACAACGGCTTCCACATCGGCTTCGGCACGGATGTCCCGGTTCAGGATCTCCTCCGGCTGCACGGCATCAAAAGAAAGAATACGGATCATACTTTGAGAGCCTCCTTCATCTTGGCCAGCAGTTCGGTGAGCTGGCGGTACTTGAACTGATAGCTGGCGCGGTTGGCAATGAACCGCGCGCTGATGGGCATGAACTCTTCCAGCACGGCCAGGTTGTTTTCCTTCAGGGTGGTGCCGGTCTCCACAATGTCCACGATCACATCGGACAGCCCCAGGATGGGGGCCAGCTCGATGGACCCGTTGAGCTTGATGATGTCGATGTCACGGCCCAGGGCTTCGTAATGTTCCCGGGCGATGGAAACGAACTTGGTGGCCACCCGCAGTGCCCGGCTTTCGTCGTCCACGAAAGCCTTGGGCCCGGCCACGCACATGCGGCACTTGCCCATGCCGGTGTCCATCAGTTCGTACACGTCGGCGCCGGATTCGGCCAGGATGTCCTTGCCCACAATGCCGATGTCCGCCGCGCCGTGCTCCACATAGATGGCCACGTCGCTGGGCTTGACCAGGAAATACCGCACCTTGGAGTCGGGGTTCTCCACCACCAGCTTGCGGGTCTCGTTGTAATCCTCGGTGCAGCCGTACCCGGCCTGGGCCAGCAGGCCGTAGGCCTTGTCGCCCAGACGGCCCTTGGGCAGGGCGATGTTCAGCCAGGTATCCGGCTCGGCCTGGGCACTGGGAGCCAGCCGTTCCAGCTCGTCCAGATAGAGGGCAAATCCCAGGGCGCAGGCACCGGGGGTGAAGCGTCGGGCCAGCAGGTCGTACCGCCCGCCCTTCAGCACCGCCCGGGCGGCCCCGGCGGCGTAGCCGGTGAACACCAGGCCGTTGTAATATTCCATGTCCCCGGCCAGGCTCAGGTCCAGCCGTACGGTAGCGGCGGCATCCCCCAGCCCGGCGTACAGGGCTTCCAGTTCGTCCAGCGCCGCGGTCTGGGCTTCGCTGCGGCAGCGGGTGCGGGCTTCGGCCAGGGCGGTCTCAAAGGGACCGTGCAGGCTCAGCAGGGCACACAGGGCACCGGCGGCTTCTTCGTCCAGCCCCGCAGCCAGGGCAGCCTGGCGCAGTTCGTGGGCGTTTTTGTCCCGCAGCAGTTCCAGCAGCCGGGGCCTGGCGGCGGCGTCCACCGCCAGGGCATCCAGCAGCCCGGTGAGATACCCCATGTGGCTCACCTCCAAAAAGGTGCGGGTGCCCAGGGTGTTCAGGCTGTCCACTGCCAGCCGTACCACTTCCGCCTGACGGGCGGCATCCACCGCGCCGATGCACTCCAGCCCCATCTGGCTGATCTCGGCAAAGGTGTGGCTTTCCCGGCTGGGACGGCAGACCTGTTCGGTGTAGTAGTAACGCTTGCACTCGCCGGGGGCGGGCTGGGCGTTTTTGGCAATGGAGAGGGTCACGTCCGGGCGGATGGCCCGCAGCTTGCCGTCCAGGTCGGTGAAGGTGATGACCTGGGCATCGGGCAGAAACTTCTGGTTCTGCTGATACAGGGTGTACTCCTCAAACCGGGCGCAGCGGAATTTGCGGTACCCGGCATCTTCATACAAGGCCCGAAGCTGCAAAGTGCAGCGTTCGGCGGGGGAAAAACGGTTCAGATCCAATTCCATAACGATACCTCACATACCCATGTAAAAAAGATGGTTTCATTATACTTTAGCGCAGTAAAGTTGTAAAGAGCCGGGCGGCTGCCCGGAAATAGAAAAAAGCAGGCGCAGTATTCCCATTCACATCATCGTAAACGGGAAAACGCGCCTGCTCACAAGGATCGCAGCTTTTATGGGGAAATCAGCCCTGGCAGCCCATCTCGTCCCAGTCGGCAAAATCTTCGGCCTTGGCAATGCCGGTGGGGTCGATCTTGCCGTCCACGGTGGGAACGGGGTCGGTGTGGTCCTGCACGGGGTTGGGGTTGGGCGAGCTGTTGTCCGGCACCGGGATGTACACCTCGGCGCTTGCGCTGGCCGGGGCTTCCGCGGTTTCAGGCGCGTCGGTAACGGGCTCGGCGGCATCGTCATCAAATGCCTCCGGGCCCACAATATGCTCGTGCTCGCTGTTTTCAGAATAACGCTGTGCCAGCAAAGTGGCTGCACAGCCCAACGCCGCACCGGCCAGAACCGGCAGCAGATGACGGAAAAGTGCCATTCGATGTCCCTCTCTTCTGTACCGGCCCCTTTTGACCGGTGAATTGTGGATAGTATACCACCATTTTTTCAGGAATACAAGCCTTTTTGCCCCGGGCAGGTCAGCGGCAGGCCGCCAAAGGCAGCCAGAGCTCGGCACATCCGCCGCCTGTGATGGCATTGTGCAGGTCCAGCCCGCCGCCGTGGGCCGCGGCCACCTGCCGGGCGGTGTACAGTCCCAGCCCCTGGTGGGCATCGTGGCGGGCGGCGTCGCCGGTGTACAGCAGCCGCCCGGCCTTGTGCAGCGCTTCGGGGGTAAATCCAGGTCCGGTATCGGACACTGCAAACACCAGACGGTGCTCTTCCAGCCGGGCTTCCAGGGTGACGGCACCTCCCCGCGGGGTAAACCGGGCGGCGTTGTCCAGCAGGTTTTCCACCGCCCGGGCCAGCCGGTGGGGCTGAGCCTGCAGCCGGGTACCAGCGGGCAGACGGTTCAGCAGGCGGAACTTCCGCCCTGCTCCGGTACACAGAGCGCGGCCGAATTCCCCGCACTGTGTCAGAAAATCCGCCGCGTCCAGAAGTTCCTTGGGTTCATGGGCGGCGGCGCCCGGTGCGGCGGCCGCCCGCAGGTCAGCCAGACAGCCCACGGCGGTGTCACAGCCCCGGCGTACTGCGGCTGCGCTCTCCCGGGCCTGTGGCGGAAGGTCTTCCTCCAAAAGCAGGTCGGCATGACCGGAGATTACCGTCAGCGGTGTTTTCAGGTCATGGCTCAGGGCGGCGATCTGTTCCGCCCGCTGTTCTTCGGCGTCCCACTGGTCCCGCAAACTCTGGGCCAGATGCTCCCGCAGGGTCTGCATGCCGGTCAGGGCAGCATCCAGTTCCCGGATGTGTGTTCCGCCCCAGGGTTCGCCTTCCAGTTCACCGTTCATGATGCGGTTGCAGGCATCCTGCAGACGGGCGGTCCCGGCCGCAATGCGCCGGGTGGTGCGGTGGGTGAAGTACCAGATGACCAAAACGAACAACACGGTCAGCAGGGCGATGTAACAGCTCTGAAAATCCGGCAGCCGCTGCCGCAGCCACGGGTCGGCATAAGGTACCGAGTAATCGTATTGCAGCAGGCATACCGACCCGTCCGCCAATGTTGCCCGGATGTGATACTGGGTGTACCCCAGATTGCCGGAGCCGCCCATCCAGGCGTTCAGGGCCTGTTCCAGATGCCAGTCATCCATGTTGGTGGCCAGTACGGCAGGGGAACCGGGTTCCGGGAAAAGAGCGTACCGGCACAGCGGGTCCAGCCGGGTACCGTCGAAGGTATCGGCGGTCATATCGGGCAGCACTTCGGCGGCAGCCCGGCTGCAGGCCTCGGCGGCGGAGGAAGCGGACAGCAGGAACCCGGAGTTCAGCAGGATACCGAAAAACATCCACCAGGCCAGAAACAGCCCCACACACAAGGAAAAGGTGAGGAGCAGATACCGCAGCAGCAATCCCCGAAGGCTGGCAGTCCGCATACAGAATCCTCCTTTCATCCCTTCCACCGGTACCCGATGCCCCACACCGTTTCGATGGGGTCGGCATCCGGTGCGGCGGCCCGTATCTTGGCACGGATGTTTTTCACATGTTCGGTGACCGCCCGCTCGTCGGCGGTACCCTCAAAGCCGAATACCGCCTCGTAAATCTGCTCTTTGGAAAAAGTCCGTCCCGGATGCAGGGCCAGATGCTCGCAGATGGCGTATTCCGTCCTTGTCAGATGCAGGGGTTCCTCCCCGGCATAGAGCACCCGGGCGGCCATGTCCAGGGCAAAGGCGCCCCGCAGCAGCCGGTCGGCGGGGCCGGGACCCCGCTGCTGGCGGCGGAGATGGGCATTTACCCGGGCCCGCAGTTCCGCCACGCCAAAGGGCTTGCGCAGATAATCGTCCCCGCCGGCGGCCAGACCCTTCAGCACGTCTGCTTCGCTGTCCTTGGCGGTAAGGAAGAGGATGGGCGCCCCGGTCAGCCCCCGGATGCGGCGGCAGAGGGCGACCCCGTCCTCTCCGGGCATCATTACGTCCAGCAGGATGCAGTCTGCCCAGCGGCAGAGTTCAGGAGTCACGGATGCGCCTGCCTCACAGGTGTGTACCCGGTGCCCGTCCCGCTGCAGCGCCGTCTGCAGCAGAGCGCAGACCTCCCGGTCGTCGTCCACAGCCAGAATGTTTGCCATCACACCGCCCCCATTGCCGCGCATACCGCCCAGGATACCCCGTACAGCAGGTACACATGGGCAGGATAGAACCAGTAGAAAAGCTGCTTGTGCCCGGCGCCCCGGCGGCCGTTGTACAGGGCCATGAGTACGACAGCCGCGACGCTGAACCATTCATAGTAGACGGTGAACATCTGGGAGAAGGCGAAACCGGGCTGGCTGCGCACCATCATCCAGACGGCCAGGAACTCCATGCCGAAGGTCCACACCGACCAGGCGGCCAGCTGGATGCCCCGTTTGTCCCGGAAGAGATACAGGATGACACCGCCCACCAGGTACATGGGGCCGCCGTCGGTGACGCACACCCAGGCGGGCAGCACCGTGCTGCCCAGGAACACCGCGGGGGTGGCAAGCCCCGGCACCGACGCCAGCATGACCACCCCGAAGCCCCAAAGAACCGGCCCGAAAGCGGCCAGCAGGCCCCGGACATACCGGCCCTGCCGCAGCCAGTCGATGCCCTGCCACACCACACAGAGGATGACGAAGTTCAGGAAAATGCCGTTGAGGGGATAAAACCCGTCCGGGCGGCGCAGCAACCCCACATACATCATCAAAAAGGTCAGAAAGCCCATCCCGGCGCCGATGCCCCACATGCGCAGGAAATAGCGCTTGCGGTCATGGGTGTGGGCGAAGCCCTCCACGGCGCAGAAGAGGAAAAGGGGAGCGGAAAGCCGCCCCAGCATGGAGAACCATTCCGGCACCAGACCGGTGAATTCAAAAAAGTAGTGGATGTGGTCCATCACCATCAGAACCAGGGCGATGGTCTTGAGGGCGGTGCCGTCCAGGCCCCGTTTTTGTGTTGTCAGCATGGGAAAAACCTCTCTTTTCATTCAGGATACCTGTATGCTAACAGCCGTTTGTGTAGAAAGTATCAGGAAACGCCCTGAAAACCATACAAAAAACGGCCCCCAAAAACTGGGAGCCGAAAATGCAGATGAATCAGCGCACCTGCTGCACGGTGTAGGTGAAGCCGTACTCTTCCTGCAGGGCCTTGACGGCGGGTTCGCAGTCCTCAATGAAGGTGGGGGCGTACACGCTCTGGCCGTTGTGGGCCTTCTTGTAGTCTTCCACGATCTGGGTCAGCTTGGCCCAGCCTTCGTCGGCCTTGGCGGGGTCCATATCCTTCGGGAAGTCGATGATGAATTCACGATGGGTGGGGATGCGAGCTTTCATAGTGATACACTCCTGTTGATGTTTTATGATAATATACGTTTTGTATATTATTGGTGTCATTCCACGCCGAAAACCCGGCGTGCGTTGGCGGCGCACTGGTCCAGCACCGCCTGGGGGTCCATCTCCCACAGTCCGCCGATGTAGGCGGCCACATGGGCAATGTTGCGGCTGTCGTTGCGGCGGCCGCGCACCGGTTCCGGCGCCATGTAGGGGCAGTCGGTCTCCAGCAGGGCAAACTCATGGGGGATGGCGGCCAATACCTTGGCGGCCCGCTTGGCCCCCTTGTAGGTCACCGCCCCGCCGAAGCCCAGGCACAGGCCCATATCGGTGAGCCAGGCGGCGTCCTCGGCGCTGCCGCTGTAACAGTGCAGCACCCCGCGGGGCTTGTACTTCCGCAGCAGCTCGTACACCTCGGCGTGGGCTTCCCGGTCATGGACGGAGACAGGCAGGTCCAGTTCGGCCGCCAGCTGCAGCTGGGCTTCAAACAGTTCGTACTGTTCCCGGGCGGGCAGGGGCCAGTGATGGTCCAGCCCGATCTCGCCCACCGCAACCACAGCCTTGTCCTCGTACAGGGGGCGCATGGCGTTCAGTTCCGCCCGCCAGTCGCCGTGGTAGACGGCCACGGTGGGGGCGTCCTCCTCGCCCAGGCTTTCCGGGTGGATGCCCAGGGCCGCGTGGACATAAGGGTAAGTGCGGGCCAGTTCCAGCACCCGGGGAGCATCCCCCGAATGGGTGGCACATTCCAGCACACCCACCACGCCGCCCTGGGGCAGGGCGTTACCCAGCAGCTCGGCACGGTCGGCCTCAAACTGCCGGGAGGAATAGTGGGCGTGGGTGTCAAAAATGTTGGTCATAGGGTACCTCGTGTTTTCAGGCGGTCTTTTTGGGCTTGTTGACCAGGAAGATACCGCCGCAGACCAGCACCAGAGCCGCCATGTAGTTCCACTCAAACAGCGGCTCGGCATTGAGCACTGCCGAAAGCAGGGTGTTGACCACCGGGATCAGCAGACCAAAGACGCTGATGCGGCTGACGGGGTTGTTCTTCATGAGCAGGGCCCACAGCACATACCCGGCGCCGGA
Source organism: uncultured bacterium (assembly GCA_905214345.1). Classification (GTDB taxonomy): domain Bacteria; phylum Bacillota; class Clostridia; order Oscillospirales; family Ruminococcaceae; genus Gemmiger. Next base: position 19,763 of record CAJMLV010000028.1, on the reverse strand, counting down.
GATAAAGGCCAGATAAAGCAGTACCGGCACCGCCATGGGGCTCTGGGGCGAAAGCCGCCCGCCCATGGCAAAACCGATCACGGCCAGGGCCAGACCGCCCACACCCAGGTTAAGGCAGCAGACCGAGAAGCTGTCGGCTTTCTGGGTCACGGCCTTGTTCCAGGGGCCGGCGAAAGCAAACACCGCCGAAGCGATGAGCATGGCCGAGACGCCCCAGGCGCTGCCGCCGCCGTGGTTGCCCAAAGTGGCCACCAGCACACCGCCGAAGCCCAGGGCGCAGCCCAGAGCCTTGCGGGAGGTCATGCGGTCGGCGCTGCCGTAGAGGAAATGGGCCAGGATCACGCCCATGAAACTCTGGGTGCTGTTCAGGATGCCGCCGAAGGAGCCGGTGAGCTGTGCCACGGCGGAATAGTAGAAGAAATACTGGGTAGCGGTCTGCCACAGACCCAGAGCGCAGCATTCACCCAGGACCTTGCCGCGGGGCATGGGCAGGGGACGGCGCTCCATGATGGACCCGAAGATCCAGACCAGCAGGCTGCCCATCATGAACCGTACGCCTGCAAAACAGAGGATGGAGGCGGTGTCGGCGGAATCGATGACGAACAGGCGGTAGCCCATTTTGATGAAGGGGAAGGCAGAACCCCAAAGGATGTTGCAGAGGACGGCCAGCGCCACCGCTGCCGCCGGAATGGAGAACAGCGCGTCAAGGCGCGATTTCTGTACAGGCTTGGTTTCCAAGACGATACCCTTTCTTTATCCGTATTCCCGGCCGGGCCGGGTAGGCCGGGTCCCGTTGCCGCAAGGGACCGGCCGCCGCAGGGATCAGTGGATGCGGGTGCCCACGGGCACGTCGTCGCCGTAGAAGGCGATGGCGCAGCCGCCGTCGGCGGTGTCGGCAGCCAGGATCATGCCCTCGCTGACGTACTTGCCCTTCATCATCGGGCGGGGAGCCAGGTTGGCCACGATGGGCACACGCTTGCCGATCAGGTCCTCGGGCTTGTACCACTTGGCAATGCCGGAGAGGATGCAGCGCTCCTTCTCACCGTCGAACACGGTCAGGTGCAGCAGCTTCTTGCTCTCCTTCATGGTCTCGCAGGCGCGCACTTCCGCCACACGAAGTTCCACCTTGCAGAAGGTGTCGAAGTCGATCTCTTCCTCGTGGTCGGTGATCTCGGCCACGGCTTCGGCCTTGGGGGCTTCCGCCTTGGCTTCGGCAGCGGCCTTGCGCTTGGCGTCCTCCGCTTCCAGATAAGCGATCTCCGCCTTTACGTCGATGCGGGGGAACAGGGCGTCGCCCTTGTGCACGGTGTAGGCGCTGCGCAGGCTGCCCATGGTCTCGTCGCGCAGCAGGGCGTTCAGCTCGTCGGCGCTCACGCCTAGCTGTTCGGCCATCTTGGGGGCAGTGTTGGGCAGGTAGGGCTGCAGCAGGGCGGCCACCAGTTCCAGGGCGCTGCACAGGTTGAAGAGCACCGCGTTCAGGCGGGGATGATCGGCCTCGTTCTTGGCCAGCACCCAGGGCGCGGTCTCGTCGATGTACTTGTTGGCGCGCTGCACCAGCTCAAAGATGTGGATCAGGGCGGTGGGCACGTCCAGGGCTTCCATGGCAGCGTCCACCTTGCCGGGCAGTTCGGCCATCATGGTGGCCAGGGCCTCGTCGATGGGGGCGTTGGTCACGGTGCCGCCAAAGTACTTTTCGCACATGGCCACGGTGCGGGAGAGCAGGTTGCCCAGGTCGTTGGCCAGGTCGGTGTTGATGCGGTTGATCAGAGCTTCGTTGGTGAAGGAACCGTCATTGCCGAAGGGCACTTCCCGCAGCAGGAAGTAGCGCACGGCGTCCACGCCGTAGCGGTCGCACAGGGTCACAGGGTCCACCACATTGCCCTTGCTCTTGCTCATCTTGCCGCCGCCCAGCAGCAGCCAGCCGTGGCCAAAGACCTTCTTGGGCAGGGGCAGGTCCAGCGCCATGAGCATGGCGGGCCAGATGATGGTATGGAAACGCAGGATCTCCTTGCCCACCATGTGCACGTCCGCCGGCCAGTACTTGTCGTAGTCATGGTAGGTGTCGTTGCCGTAGCCCAGGGCGGTGATATAGTTGGAGAGGGCGTCGATCCAGACGTAGATGGTGTGCTTGGGGTCAAAGGGAACCTGAATACCCCAGGACACACTGGTGCGGGACACGCAGGTATCCTGCAGGCCCTGCTTGATGAAGGCGATCATCTCGTTCTTGCGGGTGGCGGGCTGGATGAAGTCGGGGTGGTCTTCATACCACTGCAGCAGCCGGTCGGCGTACTTGCTGGTCTTGAAGAAATAGGCTTCCTCCTCGGCTTCGTAGACGGGGCCGCCGCAGTCGGGGCAGCAGCCGTCCTTCAGCTGGGCTTCGGTCCAGAAGCTCTCGCAGGGCTTGCAGTACATGCCCTTGTAGGTGCTCTTGTAGATGTCGCCCTTCTCATACAGGGCGGTGAAGATCTTCTGCACGCTCTTGACGTGGTAGTCGTCGGTGGTGCGGATGAACCGGTCATAGCTGACATCCATGGTCTTCCACAGGTCCTTGACGGTGGCCACGATGGCGTCCACATATTCTTTGGGGGTCACGCCCTTGTCGGCGGCCTTGTCCTGGATTTTCTGGCCGTGCTCGTCGGTGCCGGTCAGGAACATGACGTCATACCCCTTGGCGCGCTTGTACCGGGCCAGGGCATCGCAGGCCACGGTGGTGTAGCTGTGGCCGATGTGCAGCTTGTCGCTGGGATAATAGATGGGGGTGGTGATGTAAAATTTCTTGTTTTCCATGGGGGAAACATCCCTTTCCTTACAAAATCTTTGTATCTGTTCTGCCAAGCCTTCTCCTGGCGGTCACATTCGGAACCCGGGCTGGCGGCATCTGGGACTTGCTTTCACAGCGCACCTCCCGCCTTGTCATCAAAGCCTACGGGCTGGACCCCGCAGGCCAGCAAAGCGTGGCGGCAGAGCACCTCGGTGCTGTCCAGGAAGAAGGAACCCAGCCCTTCATCCCGCTTGACCAGACTCAGTTCGGTGCAGCCCAGCACGGCCATGTCGCAGCCCTGGGCTTTCAGGTCCTCCACCGCGGCGTTGAACACGGTCATGTCTGCCCGGCGCCCTTTCTTGATCTGGTCGTAGATCACCGACATCACCCCGGCCTGGGCGGCGGGGGAGGGAACGGCCCAGGGCAACCCTGCTTCCTGGCACATGATCTGGTAGGTCTCGGCCTGCAGGGTGCCGTCGGTGGCCAGGATACCCAGCTTGCGGCATCCCGCCGCTTTGGCTTCGGCCACCGTCAGCCGGGGCATGTTCAGCACCGGCACCGGCAGTGCCGCGGCCAGCCGGTCGTAAAAATAATGGGCGGTGTTGCAGGGGATGGCCAGCACGGTGGCGCCGTAGGCCACCAGGCTTTCGCCGTCCTGTTCCATCACCGTGAAGGGGTCCTCGTCGCTCTTGCCCAGGATATAGGCGGTGCGGTCGGGCGTGGATGCCCGGGAGGACAGCACCAGGTCGATGTGGTCCTGGTCCCGCACGGCGGGGGTGTGGTCAATGAGCATCTGGTACAGATAGCAGCTGGCCGCGGGACCCAGCCCGCCCAGAATGCCCAGTACCGGACGTTTCGGTTTGGTTTGTTCCATACACACCCCTCCCATTTTAAGCGTACATTTCTATTATATCGCCCGGCGGCCGATTATGCAACCGGGGAAGGGAAAGGAAAACAAAAAGAAAAAGCCCCGGCGCACCGTGGTTAGTGCGCCGGGGCGGTACTACTTGATTGGAGTCATAGCCTCATACCCTGGTATTCGTTGTATGCGGATCGTTGTATCCAAAACTGGGGAAGGATCAAATCCGCTCCGTTTCGAAAGTGGTTTCAGTGATCCGATCGATCGGATTTCAGGGTCTGTCATCGGAACTTGGGGTCTTCGCTTAAAAGGGTCTGAATTTGTTTCCCGGGATCTGCGTAAGCAGTTGAATCAATTTCGCCTTCCTTACAGATCAGGATGGCCGGCCATTCAAGTTTGTTTCGGTTTCCATCTGGTGATATTATGTGCGGTATTCCTGAACGGAACCTTTCACAACATCCTATGGGTTACGATCCAATTTTGTCTGGGATGATTTCCTGCGGTCTGTACGCAAAACCTTTTGCGTGGGAATCTCTTGAAAGCGTTGGTTACCAAAGAACGGTCTGAACAGATTTTGCTGATCACTGAGTTTACGGGTAGGGGTTTACTGCCAGAGGATGCATCCTCTTTATCAGTTGTACATTGGCGTATCTCCTGTTTGGTTAGATGAAGATCGAATATAGGAGATTGGATCTTACGATCCGAACCATTCGCATCTTGGATACTTTCGGCCCTTTACGTTTCCGTTTCGTTCTTTACCCGCGATTTCTTTTCTTACCGTTGTTCTTTCTTTTTTAAGGAAAGATCTTTTTGAGAAAAACGCTTCAGAACTTGAGAAGTCTTGGCTTTTCAGCCCATCCTTTCGGATCTTTTTCGGAAACACCGGCCATTGAGGTCAGGCTTTACGTTCCTTTCATCTAATCTATTCGAAACGCTGGGGTCCTAAAACTTTGACGGGCCCTGGGTCTGCTGATCTCTATTATACGAACCGATCATCGGTTTATGCTTCTTTTACAGGTAATGACCTGCGGCTGTTAATGTGGTTCGTTTTTCTTCAGCAGGCCCAGGCCCGCCGGTGATGAATGGGATCTTTAAAGTTTGCCATCGGGCTGAGCCTCCTTTCCTACGAATCCCGCCGGCCTAGCCTTTGCATGTCTTTCAAGTTTTCCGACGGCTCTGCGGCTTCCTCTTTACGGAGTCCTTACAGTGTTCCCTTTGAAGCTGCGTTCCCTTTTTCTGAACCCTTGGTTCAAATCCGGGTGTTCATGCTTTAGAGAAATCTTCTGTAAGCTGTCGAAAGATTGATCCGTGCCTTTTTCGGTTTCTTTTGAAAGTGGCTTACTTGGAACTTTCTGTGGTTCCTTATCTCCGGCTGTTTTCTTTCTGTGACTATACTATATCACAGGGGGCCCATCCCGTCCATTCGCAGAAGCGCCAAAGCTAAAATGGAATATTTGTTCATGTTATGGATGGATATTGCATTGACGGATGTGGTATAATAAATATGTTCGGTGCACCTAAAAACGGGATGCAGGCCCCCAAACAAGGGTCTGCATCCCGTTTTTTTCTTTTATAGACCGCAGAAATTGCGGGCAATGCCCCAGATCAGCAAGGCGGCGATGTACACGACCGCCGTGACCTGCCAGGCCTTGCCGGGGCGGGTGTCCTTCCACCAGAAACGCCACAGGATCGCCGCCAGCAGCGGAGAAGTGACCAGCAGAAAGGGATTGGCTGCGAAAGCGCCCGCCCAATCCCCCCGCAGAAGGCACAGGAACAGGGTAGTCACCCCACATCCCGGGCATTTCAGGCCGGTCAAAAATCGGATGGGGCAGGGAATCCCGCCGAAGCGGGCGGCAAACACCGCATAAACCGCCCCCGCGCCGCACACCAGCGCCAGGGTGCGCAGTTTGCGGCGCTTAGCCGGCGTAACGGTTGACGGCATCCTGGAACAGGGCCAGATTGATGATCTGGAACCCGAACAGGGCAATGATCAGGTTGATGACGCCGCTGTCCGCCGTGCGGTTCAGGTACGCCACCTTGCGGCCCATCACATAGGCCCAGTAGATGCCGTAGATGCCGCAGGTCACCAGGCTGAGCAGGAATACCACGATGCCGCTGGCGGCGGTGGTGTCGCCGGTCAGGGCGTTGATCTCGTCGTTGAGCACCACCAGCCAGTAAATGCCGTAGATGCCGCAGGTGACGATGCTCAGGATAATGGCCACCGCCACGCTGCGGGTGGGGCGCTGATACCCGGGCTGGTAGGCGTTGTACGGCGGAGGCGGGGCCTGCTCATAGCGGGGACCCTGCTCGGTGTTGGGGGCGGCCTGGCCGCAGTTGGGGCAGAAGCGGTCATTGTCGGCACAGGAAGTGCCGCAGCGGGGACAGGTTTTCATAGGGGAAGCCTCCTTCGCTTTTATACATCCACCGGCGGCAGGGACCCGCCGGAAAGATTCACATGCTTTCGGGAGCGCTGATCTTGAACATGGTCAGCACGTTGTGGATCACACCGCGCACCGCCAGGCACAGGGCAATGCGGCCCTGCTGGACCTGGTCCTCGGTGCCCAGAATGCGGCAGGAGTTGTAGAAGCGGTGGAAGGCGCTGGCCAGGTCGATGACAAAGCGGGTGATGCGGGCCGGGTCGTACTTTTCGGCAGCGGCCGCGATCTCGGCGGGGAAAGCCGCCAGCAGACGGATCAGGGCCTGCTCGCTGGCGTCGGTGAGGACGGCGGCATCCACGGCTTCCATGCCGCGGAAAGCGATGCCCTCGCTCTCCAGCTTCTTCAGGATGGAGCAGATGCGGGCGTGGGCGTACTGCACATAGTAGACGGGGTTCTCGCTGTCGTTGCGCACGGCCAGGTCCAGGTCAAAGTCCAGGGTGGAGGTGCTTTCCCGCTGGTTGAAGAAGAAGCGGGCGGAATCGATGGGCACCTCGTCCAGCAGGTCGGTCAGGGTGATGGCCTTGCCGGTACGCTTGGACATACGCACGGGCTTGCCGTCGCGCATCAGGTTGACCATCTGCATCAGCACCACGTCCAGGCGGTCGCCGTCCAGGCCCACGGCGTCCATGGCACCCTTCATGCGGGCCACATGGCCGTGGTGGTCGGCGCCCCACACGTCGATGGCCTTGTCAAAGCCGCGCACGGCCAGCTTGTCGTAGTGGTAGGCGATGTCGGCGGCAAAGTAGGTGGGAATGCCGTTGGCGCGCACCAGGACCTCGTCCTTGGCTTCCTCTTCGGTGCCGTCGGTGGATTTCTTCTTGTTGGCCACGCCGTACTTGGCGGCATACTGGGCGCTCTTGTACATGATGGCGCCGTCCTCGGCCTTGTAGCAGGCGCCGGAGGCCAGCAGCTTGTCCACCACGGCCTGCACCGCGCCGGATTCATGCAGCTTGCTTTCATGGAACCAGACGTCGTACTCGATGCGGTACTTGCCCAGGTCGCGCTTGAGCCCGGCGATGTTCTTGGGCAGGGCAAAGTCGGTGATGGCCTGCTTCAGTTCCTCAAAGTCGGCGTTCACATAGGCATCGCCGTGCTCGGCGGCGAAGTCCTTGGCATGGGCGACGATGTCGGCGCCCTGGTAGCATTCCTGGGGCAGGGGGCAGGCTTCCTCGCCCTTGAACAGCTGCAGGTAGCGGATGGCCAGGCTCTTGCCGAACTTCTGGATCTGGTTGCCCGCGTCGTTGATGTAGAACTCACGGGTCACGTCGTAGCCCGCCCAGTCCAGGCAGGCGGCCAGGCAATCGCCCAGAGCACCGCCGCGGGCGTTGCCCATGTGCATGGGGCCGGTGGGGTTGGCGGAAACGAACTCCACGTTGTACTTCTTGCCGGCGCCAACGTCGGTGCGGCCGTATTCTTCTTCGGAGCAGGCGGCACGGACCACGTCGGTGAACCAGCCGGTGCCCAGGTACAGGTTGATGAAGCCGGGACCGGCGATCTCCGCCCGGTCAAAGGCGCTGCCGTTCAGGTCCAGGCAGCCCACAATGGCCTCGGCGATCTGCCGGGGGGCCTTGCGGAACGCCCGGGCGCCGGCCATGGCCAGGTTGCTGGCCACGTCGCCGTTCTTCACGTCCGCGGGGATCTCCACGATAAAGGCAGGCAGTTCCGCCCGGGGCAGAGCGCCGCTTTCCATGGCGGCTTCGGCGGCGTTCAGCAGCAGGCCGCGGGCCGCATCCAGAGCGGCCTGGCGGGGGTTGTAGTGTTTGTAATTCATGTTTGAAACCTCCGTTTTCACTCAAAAATCCCCAAAAGGGATGGTGCTTATTCTTCCACTTCGGTGGGCAGCTGTTCCACCGTGATGTCCACCAGATTGCGGCTGATGAAATTCTCGCCGCCGGAATCCAGGGTGTAGCTGAACTTCAGCCGTCCGCCGGTTTCGGCCAGGTCGTGCTCGATGACGTCCGCCGCTACCCCCAGAGAGATGGAACCGTAGCCCGTCTCATAGTGGCAGATGTGGCGGATGCCCTTTTCGATGACCAGCTGGCTGGGCACCTTGCCGAAGCGGGTCATCACCACCTGCTGCCCGTCCAGGCTGGCCTTGACGGTGGTGGTGCATCCGGCATATCCGGTGGCTTCGGTCTCTTCATAAACAATGTAGAAGGCGGAACCGCGCTGGGTGAACTTGCCCCGGGTCATCAGCTCCACACTGTCCTCTTCGCCGTTCTGCTGCATGGTGCCGCGTATGGTGATCAGGTAATTGTCCTGCATGATGTTTTCCGTGTCCTTACTATATTATATGTGGGTTTGGTTCAGTAGGTCTCGATGGCAATCTGTTCCACCGGACCCCCGGCGTATTCGCCCAGGAACAGGGTCTCCAGCTCCTGGAAGGCTTCGGGGGTGTCGCTCACATAGTAGCGCACCTGCCCGCCGGTCTTGCGGCCGCTGGTCAGGCCCAGGTCCTCCAGGGCGGCGGCGGTCTCGATGGCCGTGACCTTGCCCGGGTCGATGAGGGCCACGTCCTCCCCCATGAAATCCCCGATCATCTTTTTCAGCAGGGGATAATGGGTGCAGCCCAGGATCAGGGTGTCCACCCCGGCGTCCCGCAGTTCGGTGAGATATTGCTCAATGACCAGGGTGGTCACCGGGTCGCCGTCGGTCACATGGCCGCTTTCCACCAGGGGCACAAAGAGCGGGCAGGCCTTGGCCGTGATCTCAATGTCCGGCACCAGATCTTTCAGCAGCGCCGCATAGGACCCGCTGCGGATGGTGGCCGCCGTACCGATGACCCCCACTTTGCGGTTGCGGGTCAGGGCGGCGGCTTTGCGGGCGGCGGCCCCCACCACCCCGGTGTAGGGCACCGGCAGGCGGGAAGCTTCATCCGAAGGATAGGTGGAGGAAACGGTGCCGCAAGCCGCCATCAGGAACTTCACGTTCTGGCTCAGCAGAAACCGGATGTCCTGGCGGGAATACTGCAGGATGGTCTGGCGGCCGCGGCTGCCGTAGGGCACCCGGCCGGTATCGCCGAAATAGACGATGTCCTCCCCGGGCAGAACCCGGCGCAGCTGGCGCACGGCGGTCAGACCGCCCAGGCCGCTGTCAAACACACCGATGGGCCTTGTATCCATCAATAGGCTCCCTTCCGTTTGGTCAGTGCCAGCTGGATCAGCCGGTCAGCCAGTGCCGAAAAACTCAGACCTTCCTGCTCCATCAGTTTGGGATACATGCTGATGGCGGTGAACCCGGGGAAGGTGTTCAGCTCATTGCACAGCACCCGGCCGGTGCCCTTCTGCACAAAGAAATCGCAGCGGGACAGCCCGGCGCAGCCCAGGGCCAGGTAGGCCCGGCGGGCCAGAGCCTGCACTTCATCCAGTTTGGCCGCATCCAGACGGGCGGGGATCAGCACCTGAGAAACGCCGTTCTTGTACTTGTCGTCGTAGGTGTAGAACTCCGCCCCGGCCAGGATCTCGCCGGGATGGGTGGCAAAGACGGTGTCGGGGGCGTCGGGGTTGCCGATGGCGGCGCACTCCACCTCCTGGCCCTCGATGAACTCCTCAAAGACCACCTTGTCATCCTCCGCCAGGGCCACGTCCACCGCCTTGCGCAGTTCGGCGCGGTCCCGGGCCTTGGAGATGCCCACGCTGGACCCGGCGTTGGCCGGTTTGACGAAGATGGGGTAGGGCAGCTTGGCCTCCACCATGTCCAGCACCTTGTCGGCGTCGGCTTCCACATCGGCGCGCAGGGCAAAGCACCAGGCGCAGTGGGGCACCCCGGCGGCATCCATCAGGGTGTTGGCCACCGCTTTGTCCATGCAGACAGCGCTGGCCAGCACGCCGCAGCCCACATAGGGCAGGCCCGCCAGCTCAAACAGCCCCTGAATGGTGCCGTCCTCGCCGTTCTTGCCGTGAAGCACCGGCACCGCCGCGTCCACCGGCTGTGCCTTCCAGACGCCGTCCTCCTGCACCAGCAGGGCGCGGGCGGTGCGGTCGGGGCTGAGCAGGCAGGGCGCGCAGCGGGCGGTGTCCGCCTGCCAGCTGCCGTCGGCCACACGGTCCGCAGGACCGGTATAGCGCAGCCAGCGGCCTTCCTTGGTGATGCCCACCGCCGTCACATCATAGCGGCCGGCGCAGGGGGACTGGCCCAAAGCCCGCAGCCAGGCCGCCGCGGACACGCAGCTGACCTCATGTTCACTGGAAACACCGCCGAAGAACAACGCCAGGCGGATGGATTTATTTTCAACCATAGCAGATTACATCCCCTCATGTATTGAAACGCATAAGTTTACAGCTTATAATAATAGCATATTTGGGTGCGGGTTAAAAGATGTTTGCCCAAAAAAGAAAAAATAACAGCAAAAATCCATCCGGGGCCTGCAAGGACCGAAAAAGTGCTTGACAACGCGGGATGGCTGTGGTAAGATAACGTCTGTAAAAAAAGCAGCGTCCGGCTAAATGCCGTCGTTCACCTTGCGGGCCGCAAAGGCTCCGGGTCATCACTTTGCAAAGCAAGGCACTGTGTGCCGGCTTTGGCATGTATGGTCTGTTCGGCGGCTGCTTTTTACGGCAGCCGCTTTTGTTATCCACTTTACGTTTTGTATGGGAGGTGTATTCCAATCGCCAGCAGCAACACTACCAAGGAACTGGAAATCAACGAGCGCATTCGTGACAAGGAGATCCGCCTGATCGGAGCCGACGGCTCCCAGATGGGCATCATGTCCCCCCGTGACGCGCTGCGCATGGCCATGGACCAGGATCTGGACCTGGTCAAGGTGGCTCCCCAGGCTAAGCCCCCGGTTTGCAAGATCCTGGACTACGGCAAGTACCGCTTTGAAATGCAGAAGCGCGAAAAGGAAGCCAAGAAGAACCAGAAGGTCGTGGAAGTCAAGGAGATCCGTCTGTCTCTGAACATCGACACCAACGACTTCAACACCAAGGTCAACCAGGCGGCCAAGTTCCTGGCCCAGGGCCACAAGCTGAAGGTCTCCATCCGGTTCCGCGGCCGTGAGATGGCGCACACCAACCTGGGTCTTGACGTGCATCGTCGCTTCGCGGAGCAGCTGGAAGGCAAGGGCGTTGTTGACAAGCAGCCCAAGCTGGAAGGCCGCAGCATGATGATGTTCATGTCCCCCGCGCCCACCAAGTAACCCAATATTAGGAGGAAAAACAAAATGGCAAAGCTCAAACTGAAGACCTGCTCCGGCGCCAAGAAGCGCTTCAAGATGACCGGCACCGGCAAGATCAAGCGCAATGCGTCCAAGCGCCGTCATATCCTGACCAAGAAGACCACCAAGCTGACCCGCGGTCTGCGCATGAACCACTATGTGGACAAGACCAACGAGGCCACCGTGCGCCGCATGATGCCCTACGGCGGCTGATTGCACACCCCGCACGAACGGTTACCCGGCTTGAATATGACTGTATAAAAGGAGATAGAATACAATGGCTCGTATCAAAGGCGCTACCATGACGCACAAGCGTCGCACCAAGACCCTGAAACTGGCGAAGGGCTACTACGGCTCCAAGTCCAAGCACTTCCGCATGGCCAAGCAGGCCGTGATGAAGTCCGGCAACTACGCTTTCGTCGGCCGCAAGCTGAAGAAGCGCCAGTTCCGCAACCTGTGGATCACCCGCATCAACAATGCGGTCCGTGCCCAGGGCATGAACTACTCCACCTTCATGAACGGCCTGAAGAAGGCTGGCGTGGAGCTGAACCGCAAGATGCTGTCCGAAATGGCCATCCACGATCCCGCCAGCTTCAACGCTCTGGTGGAGACCGCCAAGAAGGCCCTGTAATTAACAGAACCCACCCAAAGACGCCCGCGCTCATGCGCGTGCGTCTTTTTTGGAATTGTGAGCAATTTTATGGACATCTTACCTGTGATCACCAGCCGGGACAATGCCCGCATCAAGCAGGTGTGCGCTCTGCGTGACAGCGAAAAGCAGCGCGCCGCCGCGGGACTCCTGTTTGCCGAAGGTCCCAAGCTCTGCCTGGAACTGGCCAAGGACTGCACCCTGGCGGAACTCTATGCCACCCAGGCGGCCTGGGACCGTACCCCGTCCCTGGCGGCGTTTGCGGACCGTACCACCCTCATCGCGCCCCATGTGGCCGAAAAACTGGCGGGGACCCGTTCCTCCCAGGACGTGTTCGGCCTGTTCAAGGCCCCTTCCACCGACCCGGCGCCCATTCTGGAAAAAGCCCGCCGCATCCTCGCCCTGGAAGGGGTGCAGGACCCCGGCAACGTGGGCACTCTGCTGCGCAGCGCCGCGGCTTTCGGGTTCGACGGGGTACTGCTGGGTCCTGGATGTGCCGCACCCTTCTCTCCCAAGGTGCTTCGCGCCTCCATGGGGGCGGCGGGGCGGCTGCCTGTGGGGGTCTGCCGGGACCTGCCCGCTGCTTTGGGGCAGCTGCGTGCCCGGGGCGTGACCTGCCTGGCCGCGGCTCTCTATAAGGCCCGCCCGCTGGACGAAGCGGGCACCGCCCTGCCCGGCGGTGTCTGCGTGGTCATCGGCAGCGAGGGCCAGGGCCTGACCGATGAAGCCATCGCCGCCTGCGACGCGGCGGTGCGCATCCCCATGACCGACCGGGTGGAAAGCCTGAACGCCGGGGTGGCGGGCAGCGTTTTGCTGTGGCATTTCAGAGGAGTTTGATGTACAATGGATACCGCGCTGTATTGGATGTGGCTGGCCGACGGCCTGGGTTCCGGGTATCGCCATGCCCGGGACCTGCTGCACCAGTGGCCGGACCCTCAGATGCTGTATGAGCGCCTGAGCCTGGACGGCCCCGCCCCGGGCGGACTGCGCGGTCCCGCCCTGGCCCGGCTCAAGGCCGGGAACCCTGCGGCGCTGGAATCCCGCCTGGAAACCTGCGCCCGTCTGGGCGTACAGGTCCTGACACCCCAGGACATCGATTACCCCGAACGTCTGCGTACCCTGCCGGACATGCCCCTGGTGCTCTATGTCACCGGGTCGGCCCACTGTCTCAACGGCGGGCGGTATGTGGGCATGGTGGGCACCCGCCGCCCCACCCGCTACGGCCAGCAGGCCTGCCATGACCTGTCCCTGGCCATGGCCCAGGCGGGGGTGGTGCTGGTCAGCGGCCTGGCCGACGGCCTGGACGCCGAAGCCCACCGTGCCGCTGTGGAAGCCGGTACCCCCACCGTTGCCTTTCTGGGCACCGGCATCGACAAGACTTTTCCCGCCGCCAACGCCCCCTTGCGCCATGCTATGGAAGCAGGGGGCGGTGCGGTGGTCAGCGAATACCCGCCCGAATACCAGGGCAAGACCACCGGCACTTTTCTGGCCCGCAACCGGCTCATTGCCGGTTTGTCCGAGGCTGTCTGCGTCACCGAAGCCCGCCGCCGCAGCGGCACCTTGAACACCGTGTCCCATGCGGTGCGGTACGGGCGGCTGGTGTTCAGCGTGCCGGGCAGCATCTACAGCCCCACCAGCGAAGGCACCAACGACCTGCTGCGGGCGGGGCGGGCTTTTCCTTTGTGCGAAGCCCCGGACGTGCTGCAAAAACTGGAGATCCAGTCCGCCACCGCCGCCGAAACGGCGGCCCCGGCGGAAGAAATACCCCTGGGCGAGGACGCCCGCCTGGTGCTGGGGGTCCTGGGCCCTGTGCCCCGCACTCCCGCCCAGGCAGCCGCCGACACCGGCCTGTCCATCCAGCGGGTGCAGGCGGCGCTGATGGAGCTGGAATTTGCAGGCGCCGCCGCGTCCCATCCGGGACAATTGTATACTGCCGAACGGTAAACCTTTTTTCAGGAGCAACACTATGCCAAAACTCGTCATTGTGGAATCCCCGGCCAAGGCCAAGACCATTGGCAAATACCTGGGCCGCGGGTACAAAGTCACGGCCAGCATGGGCCATGTGCGCGACCTGCCGGCCAGCCAGCTGGGCATTGACATCGAAAACGGGTATACCCCCAAATATATCACCATCAAGGGCAAGCAGAAGCTGGTCAAGGAACTGAAAGCCGAAGCCAAAAAGTGCGACGGCGTACTGCTGGCCACCGACCCGGACCGGGAAGGCGAAGCCATCAGCTGGCACCTGGCCAACCTGCTGGGTCTGGACCCCGCGGCCCCCAACCGGGTCACCTTTGATGAGATCACCAAGAAGGGCGTGCAGGAAGGCATGGCCCATCCCCGGGCCATCGATATGGACCTCTTCAACGCCCAGCAGGCCCGCCGTGAGCTGGACCGCCTGGTGGGCTACAAGCTCAGCCCCTTTCTGTGGCGCAAGGTGCGCCGGGGCCTTTCTGCGGGCCGTGTGCAGAGCGTCACCGTGCGCCTGATCCGGGACCGGGAACTGGAGATCGAGCGCTTTGTGCCCGAAGAATACTGGAACATCGACGCCAACCTGAAACCCGCCGGGGGCGGTGCCTCCTTCACCGCCCGGCTGTCCGCCTCCGCCGACGGCAAGAAGGTTACCGTCCGCACCAAAGAGGAAGCGGACGCCATTCTGGCTTCTCTGGACGGCAAGGCGTACAGCGTGGCCAAGGTGGACAAAGGCAAGCGCCGCCGTGCCCCCGCCCCGCCCTTCATCACCTCCACCCTGCAGCAGGACGCCAGCCGGGCTTTCGGCTTCTCCGCCACCCGCACCATGCGGGCGGCCCAGACCCTGTATGAAGGTGTGGACATCGAAGGCCACGGCACCGTGGGTCTCATCACCTATATGCGTACCGACTCGCTGCGTATCTCCGACGAGGCGGTGGCCGCCGCCAAGAGCTTCATCGGCGGCCGCTGGGGCGAAAAGTATGTCTGCCCCACACCCCGCCGTTGGAAGTCCCGCTCTGCCACCGCGGCCCAGGACGCCCACGAAGCCATCCGTCCCTCCATGCCCGAACTGACCCCCGACGAGGTGGAACAGAGCATTTCCGGGGACACCGCCCGCCTCTACCGGCTGATCTGGTCCCGCTTCATGGCCAGCCAGATGGCCGACTGCCTCATGGATACCATGTCGGTGACCGTAGGGGCAGGGGACTGGCTGTTCCGGGCTTCGGGATACACCGTCACCTTCGACGGCTTCACCGCCCTGTACGAGGAAGCCACCGACGACACCAAGAAGAAAGAGACCGCCCTGCCCCCGCTGGAAGCCGGGCAGGCGCTGGACCTGTATAAACTGACGGCGGACCAGAAATTCACCCAGCCACCGCCGCTGTACACCGAAGCCGCCCTCATCCATGCCCTGGAAGAGAACGGCATCGGCCGTCCTTCCACCTACGCCCCCACCATCAGCACCATCATCGACCGTGGCTATGTGGAAAAGGAAAACAAGAAGCTGAAAACCACCCCTCTGGGCCAGGCGGTGAACCAGGTCATGCTGGAAGAATTCCCCGACATCGTGGACCCCACCTTCAGCGCCGAGATGGAAAAGAAGCTGGACGTGGTGGAAAGCGGCGACGCCGACTGGGTGCAGACGGTGGACGAGTTCTATCAGGGCTTTGCCAAGAGCCTGGAACAGGCCGAAAAGGACATGGAGGGCAAGAAGGTCAAGGTGGCGGACATCCCCACCGATGAGATCTGCGACAAGTGCGGCAAGCCCATGGTCATCAAGTCCGGACGCTACGGCAAGTTCGTGGCCTGCTCCGGCTTCCCCGAATGCCGCAACGCCCACCCCCTGGTCAAGGATACCGGCGGTTTGTGCCCGGTGTGCGGCGGCCACATGCTGCTGCGCAAGAGCGCCAAGGGCCGGGTGTATTACGGCTGTGACAAATACCCCACCTGCAACTTCATGACCTGGGACGAGCCTGTCACCGAGCGCTGCCCCCAGTGCAACAGCACCCTGTTCAAGCGCAAGGGCCAGCTGGTCTGCCTGAAAGAGGGCTGCGGCTTTGTGAAGGAAGCCGCCCCCAAGAAGGAGTAACATGCACAAGATCAAGATTTACGGCGCCGGCCTGGCCGGGTGCGAAGCCGCCCTCTGGCTGGCGGAACACGGGGTGCAGGTGGACCTGTACGAGCAGAAGCCGGTCCGCTTTTCCCCCGCCCATAAAAGCGAAGGCTTTGCGGAGCTGGTCTGCTCCAACTCCCTGAAAGCCGAGCGCCCGGATTCCGCTTCCGGCCTGCTCAAGCTGGAGATGCGGGCCATGGGCAGCCACCTGCTGGAGGCCGCCGAGGCAGCCCGGGTGGCCGCCGGCGGCGCCCTGGCCGTGGACCGGGACCGCTTCAGCGAGGAAGTCACCCGCATGGTGGAAAACTGCCCGGGCATCACGGTGCACCGGGAGGAAGTCACCGCCATCCCTGAGGACGAGCCCGTCCTGGTGGCCACCGGCCCCCTCACCGAGGGCGCCCTGGCCGAGGCCGTGGCGGCCCTGTCCGGCGGGGAAGAGCTGAACTTCTACGACGCGGTGGCCCCCATCGTCACCGCCGAAAGCCTGGACCAGGAAAAGGTGTTCGCCGCCTCCCGCTATGGCCGGGGGGATGCGGACTACCTGAACTGTCCCTTTAATAAGGCGGAATACGAGGCCTTCCACGCCGCCCTCATCAGCGCCGAGCGGGCCCCCCGCCACGACGCCGACAAGGACCTGACCGTCTACGAAGGCTGCATGCCCATCGAGGTCATGGCCGCCCGCGGCGCGGACACCATCCGTTTCGGGCCGCTGCGCCCGGTGGGCCTCAAGGACCCCCGCACCGGTCACCGCCCCTGGGCCAACGTCCAGCTGCGGAAGGAAAACACCGCCGGGACCCTGTACAACCTGGTGGGCTTCCAGACCAACCTGAAGTGGGGGGAACAGCAGCGGGTGTTCCGCATGATCCCCGGCCTGGAAAACGCCGAGTTCGTGCGCTACGGTGTCATGCACCGCAACACCTTCCTGAATGCCCCCAAGGTCCTGGCCCCCGACCAGAGCCTGAAACAGCACCCCAACGTCTTTTTTGCCGGGCAGATCACCGGCTTTGAAGGCTACATGGAAAGCGCCGCCAGCGGTCTGCTGGCCGCCCGGTCGGTTTTTGCCCGGCTGAACGGCAAGCCCTACACCCCGCCCCCGGCGGCCACCATGTGCGGCGCGCTGATCGACTATCTCATGACCCCCAACAAGGATTTCCAGCCCATGGGCGCCAACATGGGTATCTTGCCCCGCACCGAGGAGATCAACTCCATCCGGGACAAGCGGGAACGCTACATGGCGCTTTCCAACGCCGCCCAGACCGCCATGGCCGCCTGGGTGGCTGAACAGGAGGACGTGGAATGAAGATTCTTTTGGATGTGATGGGCGGCGACAACGCCCCCAACGCCGTGCTGCAGGGCGCTGCCGATGCCGTGAAGGAATTCGGCCAGGGCATGACCATCGGTCTGCTGGGCCAGGAGGAGGTCATCCGCAAGGCGGCTGCCGAGCTGAACATCGACCTTGCGCCTTTTGAGATCATCCCCTGCACCGAAGTGGTCACCATGGAGGACGACCCCGTCAAGGCCGCCCGCCACAAGCCCGACTCCAGCCTGGTGAAGGGCCTGACCATGCTGAAAAACGGAGAGGGTGACGCCTTCGTCTCCGCCGGTTCCACCGGCGCGCTGCATGTGGCCACCAGCCTCATCGTGCGCACCGTCAAGGGGGTCAAGCGACCCGCCCTGGCTACCCCCATGCCCGGCATCCAACAGCATTATCTGCTGCTGGACTGCGGCGCCAACGCTGAATGCCGCGCCGATATGCTCAACGCTTTCGGCACCATGGGCAGCGTCTATGCCGAAAAGGTCATGGGCCGCACCAATCCCAGCGTGGCGCTGGTGAACAACGGCGCCGAGGACCACAAGGGCACCCCCATGTACCGGGAAGCCCACCAGAAGCTGAAGGCCAACCCCTCCATTCGGTTCGTGGGCAACATCGAACCCCGCTACATCCCCGAAGGCAAGGTGGACGTGGTGGTCTGCGACGGCTTTGTGGGCAACGTGGTGCTCAAACTCACCGAGGGCGTGGCTTCCAGCCTGCTGGGCATGCTCAAGCCCATCTTCCTGAAAAACCTCTTCACCAAGCTGGCCTACCTGACCATCAAGGGCGGCCTGGGCGACCTGAAAAAGATGATGGACTCCGAGGAAGTGGGCGGCGCGCCCCTGCTGGGTGCTGCCCGGCCGGTCATCAAGGCCCACGGCTCCAGCAAGGCCCGTGGCATCAAGAACGCCATCCGCCAGGCCAAGACCTGCGTGGAAAACGACCTGTGCGGCACCATGGAAAAGGCGCTGGCCGAAACCACCGCCGCTGCTGCCGCCGACGCCCAGTAACAACCTGACCCGAAAGGAAAAGACCGTTATGCCGAACCGCACCTTTGAGCAGCTGGAACAGGTGCTGCATTATCATTTCAAGAACCCGGCGCTGCTGCGCATCGCCATGACCCATACCAGTTTCGCCAATGAGTCGAAGGTGCCCACCAGCCACAACGAACGACTGGAATTCCTGGGCGACAGTGTGTTGTCGGTGGTGGTGGCGGACTATCTGTTCCACCACTCCTCCCGCCCCGAAGGCGAACTGACCCGCATGCGGGCGGCCCTCGTGTCGGAGGAAGCCCTCTTCCGCTTTGCCGCCGAGATCGACCTGGGCAGCTATCTGCGCCTGGGCCACGGCGAGGAACTGGGCGGCGGGCGTACCCGCCCCAGCGTGGTGTCCGACGCCTTTGAGGCGCTGATTGCCGCCCTGTACCTGGACGGCGGTATGGAAGTGGCCCGCAACTTCATCCTGCCTTTCATCACCGAGGGCAAGACCGCGGACCCCGACTACAAGACCAAACTGCAGGAACTGGTGCAGGAAAAGCCCGGTGCCGCCCTGCGCTATACCGTGGTGGGCCAGTCCGGCCCCGACCACGACAAGACTTTTGAAGTGGAAGTTGCTCTCAACGGCAAGCCCCTGGCCACCGGCAAAGGCCGCAGCAAGAAGGCTGCGGAACAGCAGGCAGCCAAACAGGCCCTTGCCCAACTGAACCCCTGATTACGGAAAGGAACCCGCCTGCATGCGCTTAAAAGAACTTGAGATCCAGGGCTTCAAGTCCTTCCCGGACCGCACAAAGGTCGCCATCGGTGCCGGTATCACCGGCGTGGTGGGCCCCAACGGTTCGGGCAAAAGCAATATCTCCGACGCCATCCGCTGGGTCATGGGTGAAACCAGCTCCAAGCAGCTGCGCGGCGCGGGCAAGATGGAGGACGTGATCTTCGGCGGTACCCAGACCCGCGGGGCCATGGGGTATGCCGCCGTCAGCCTGACCATCGACAACGCCGACCACGGCCTGGCCATGGACGCGGACGAAGTCACCATCGGCCGCCGGTATTACCGCAGCGGCGAAAGCGAATACACCATCAACGGGCAGAATGTCCGTCTGAAAGATATCTACGAACTGCTTCTGGACACCGGTCTGGGCCGGGACGGCTACGCCATCATCGGCCAGGGCCGCGTTGCCGAGATCGTGGGCGCCAAGAGCGCCGAACGCCGGGAAATTTTTGAGGAAGCCTCCGGCATTGCCCGCTTCCGCTACCGCAAGAACGAAGCGGAACGCCGCCTGGCTGCCGCCGAAGGCAACCTGGAACGTCTGCGTGACATTCTGGGCGAACTGGAAGGCCGTGTGGGCCCCCTGAAACGGGACAGCGAAAAAGCCCAGAAGTTCCTGGAATATTCCGAGACCCGCAAATCCCTGGAGGTCACCCTCTGGGTGGACTCCATCCGCCGCGCCCAGGATTCGGTGCGGGACCAGCAGCGCCGGTATGAGGCCGCCGAGTCCGACTATGCCCGCCT
>CAJMLV010000027.1 GCA_905214345.1 uncultured bacterium | reverse complement strand
CACCAGAAAGGTCAGGGGCCAGTGGCGGCCCTTGTCCACCAGTTCATCCACCGCCCACAGCACCAGCGGGGCCAGCAGCACCACGTCCATCCAGATGATATTCTGGTTATACACCACACAGAAGGCGCACAGGCTGTAACCCAGGCTGAGCACCGGCAAAAGGCGGGAGGCGCTTTTGCAGTGCCGCTGCAGATAAAAGCAGCAGGCGGCGCCGGTGCAGGCCACCCGCACCGCAAACACCCCCTGGGCCACATAAGGAATGGCCCGCACGGGGAAGATGAGGTAGGCCAGGTTGAAGGGGCTGCTCATGTAATAGGCAAACAGGCCCAGGGTGCTGCCGCCGCACAGCTTGGAGAAGCTGTAAAAAAAGCCGCCGGCGCGCACACGGCGCCACATGTCGGTGATATAGTTGACATACAGGCCGTTGAGGTCGCCGGTCAGGATGGTGTCGTCGCCGAAGGGCGCGTAGCCCAGCAGGAAATACGCCGCCAGCACCAGCAGCAGGGAAAGCCCGAAGGCCAAGCCCACATTCTGGCGCTGGCGGCTGCGAAGGTTGGTTTGCATGGGGTCTCCTTTTTGGTGGTTGCGATGGGACGGGTTCAGCCGCGGATATTCCGGCGCACGGCGTCGAAATCCGGGTAGTTGGCATAAAGATGGGCCGCAATGGCTTCCATCAGGCGGTAGTCGTGTTCGGAGTCGATGTCGATGATGCCGGTATCCATCATAACGCTGACGCCGATTTTGCCCCGCCAGAGCATGCCGTCGGTGTTGCTGGCCAGGAAATCCCGCTTGAACACATAGATGGAAGCGTTCACGTCAAAGACTTCCGGGGCCTGCTGACGGCCGGTGAATTCGCTCTTGTTCACCTGTTCCACATGGTCGTCCACCGTCTTGACCATGTTGAACCAGGGGTTGCGCCGGGCCTCGCAGACGCTGAACACCAGGTCCAGGTCGGCGCGGCTCTGCTTTTTGGCAAAGGCGTTCTCGATGTCGGCGGCGGTGCGCAGGGGGCTGGTGATATCCAGGTCCATGAGGTAGTCGTAGGCGGCGCCGGTCTTTTCTTCCATGCGGCGCAGGCTGTCCTGATAAACCGCCATCTTGGGCACCTTGTCCCCGCCCAGTTCCTCACCCCGGGGCAGGAATACCACTTCCGGATACTGCGCCTTGACCAGTTCCGCCAGTTCGGGGCTGTCGGTGTTCAGGGCAAAGTCGATCTGCAGTTCGGGATGGTTTTTGGCAAAAAGTTCGGCGGCGCTGAGCGAATAATACACCAGCGGATGACCGCAGAAGGTTTTCAGGTTCTTGTTCTTGAAGCCCTTGCTGCCGGCGCGGCCGCAGATGGTAATAAGCAGACGTTCCATGTTACAGTTCCCCCAAAGTCAGTTTCAGCACATCCAGGGCGGTGGCGGGGGTGTTCAGGCTGTCGCCCTCTCCCTCCAACGCGTAGTGCAGGAAGTATTCCATTTCACGGATATACCGTTCGTTCACATCCTCCCGGCAGTCCTCCACGGTGCCGTCGGGCAAAGTCAGGGTCCCGGCGCCGAAATCCGCCACGGCGGACCCGGCGGGGCAGAACAGCTCGATGCTGCGGCGGTAGCCCCGGCCGAAGTAGTCGAGGTGCACCTCCGCCAGCAGGTGGGGATATTTGGCGATATACAGCGATACATCGTCGGAGTCGATCTCCAGTTCCGAATACTGTCCCCGCAGGTTGTAGAGCTTTTCCGGCTTGCCGAAGAGTTCCACCAGATAATCCCACTCGTGGATGAGGTCGATGGTCACACCGCCCCCCAGAGCCTTGTGGGCACTGTACACGGTGCGGTAGTCCACGCCGGGGCGCCAGTCGGGCAGGTAAGAGGAGCAGAGCACCCGGGCGCAGTAGGGGTGCAGGTCGGGCAGGTGCTTCTTCAGCGCCAGCATGGCCCCGCACCACCGCATGGGGGCGGCCACATAGGCTTTCTGCCCGGCAGGGATCAGATCAGCCAGTTCACGGCCGGTCTCCTCGGCAGAGAAGATGGGCTTTTCGATGAACAGCGCCCCCGCCCGGCCGCGGACCAGTTCCAGGGCGGCGGCGTGCAGGCTGGTGGGGTTGGTGATAAAGGCCATGTCATACCGGGGCAGGGCGGCGGGGTCCTCCAGGGTGGTGAACTGGGCCACCAGCAGCTCCGCCACGCCGGGGCGCAGCGGACGGTTCAGATCGCTGCGCAGGGCGTGGGCCGACAGGGTCAGGCCCTGCTTTTCGCAGATGGCATGCAGGTTTTTCAGATGGCGGGTCCCGATGGACCCCAGGCCGATGAACAGGGCGGTCACGTTGCCCATGTTCCTCACTCCTTTTTACAGATTGGGCCGCACCACGCGGCAGGGGCTGCCCACGGCCACCGAGTTGGCGGGGATGTCGTGGGTGACCACGCTGCCCGCCCCGATGACCACGTTGTCCCCGATGGTCACACCGGGCAGCAGGATGGCCCCGCCGCCGATCCAGACGTTGTTGCCGATGGTGACGGGGGCGGTGCGGGTCTTGCAGAATTCAAAGCTTCCGTCCGGTTTGGGCGCGCCGAAGCGGTCTGCCGCGTTGGTGGGGTGGAAGGCGGTATAGATCTGCACGTTGGGGGCGATGAGGGCATTGTCACCGATGGTGATGCGGTTATCGTCCAGGAAGGTGCAGTTCATGTTCACTTCGCAGTTGTTGCCGAAAAAGATGTTGTTGCCGTAGTCCACATAGAAAGGCGGGGTGATCCAGAGGTTTTTGCCCCGTCCGCCCAGCAGCCGGGCCAAGATGCGGTCCTTTTCCGCCAGGTCGGCGGAAGCGGTGCGGTTGTAGGCCGCGGCCAGGTCCTTGGCCAGGTGCCAGCGGTCCAGCAGTTCGGGGTCGCCGCAGTCATACAGTTCCCCGGCCAGCATTTTTTCCCGTTCGGTCATGGCAGTTCCTCCTTACTGGCGGTCAAAGCCCAGGTAGCGGGTGCCCTGGAAATGCAGCATTCCCCGGTCCCCTTCGGCCAGCAGTCCGGCTTCCCGGCCGGACATACGCAGTTCCATCCGGTCGCCGCTCTCAAATTCAAAGGTGGCGTAGTAGGTGGTGCCGCCACCGCCGTTGTTGTGGCTGTAATGGTGCTGCCGCTTGGCCACCACGGTGGCGGGGCTGCTCAACCGGGGGGAAGCGTTGTTGCGCCCCCACTCAGCCGCGCTGCGCACCGCCACCACCACAAAGGTGCCGATGACAATGACGAACACCACAACAAACATAATGGGGAACAGGGTGGAAAAGAGGTCGAAGGTATCAAAGCCCATGCCGTATCCCATAGGTCAGCACTCCTTTCAGGTGTGTTGGCTCCCGGCCACAGCGTCCATCAACCGGATGGCAGCCAGGTCTTTCTCAAAGGTCCAGCGGGGTTCTTCCTCCCCTTTCAGCACGGCGAAGAAGTTGGCCAGCTCGTCCACATAGGCGTTTTCCACAATGTTGTCGCTGTACCGGCTGTCGTGCTCAAAGCTGCCGTAGGTGTCCACCGGCTGCTTGTCCCCGTCCCTGAACTCGTACAGGGCTTTGGGGTTGCCCTCCCAGAAGAGGTGCAGGCCGTCGCCGAAGCACTCGAAGCTGCGCACCGCCTTGGGGCTGACCACGTCCGCCGCCAACACCCCCTGCACGCCGTTCTTGTGGCGCAGCATCAGGGTGGCGCAGTCGGGGTAAGGCAGGCCCAGGTCGCTGATGGTATCGGTCTGGACGGTCATGCTTTCCACGTCCCCGAAGGCATCCAGCAGCCAGGGCAGGTCGATGCCGAAAATTTCCCGGACGCCGCCGGTGCGGGCGTTGCCCACAAAGAAGTTCTTGTAGTTCTCCCAGGGGTGCCAGTCGGGCAGGTACTGGCCGATATGGTAGATGTAATGCACCGGGCGGCCGAATTCAGCCACGCGGCCTTTGATGTACTGGGTCTCCTTGCGGTAGAGCATGGTGGAGGAAAGGAAGAGGGGCAGGCCTTTTTCCTTGGCTTTGGCCAGGTTTTCGGCATAGCCGTCATCCACCAGATTCAGCTCGGTGAACACCGGCAGGCCCGCGTCCAGCAGCTCCGAAATGATGGCCGCATGGCTCAGGGGTGCGGTGCAGACCAGGGCGGCTTCGGGGTGTTCGGCAGCCACTGCCTCGGCAATGGAGGGATAGGCCGCCTGGCACAGCCCCAGGGACAGGGCTTCTTCCCGGCGGGCTTCGGCGCTGTCCACGCCGCAGATGCGGACGTTGTCCGCCCCCAGCAGG
This sequence comes from uncultured bacterium, assembly GCA_905214345.1. Lineage (GTDB taxonomy): Bacteria > Bacillota > Clostridia > Oscillospirales > Ruminococcaceae > Gemmiger. Next base: position 35,883 of record CAJMLV010000027.1, on the reverse strand, counting down.
CCCCGGGTCAGGCGGGCGCGGCGCTTGCCCATGCTGCCCAGACCGACGATGAGAAGTTTCATAACACTACCTCCCGATGGGATATTACAGGCAGGGTTCCGCCTGCGGGTCAAACGGCGGCACCGGGCCGTCGTAGAATGTTTTGGGCTTGGTGAAGTCGAAGCGTTCCAGCACTTTCACGATCTTGCCGCTGGTGTCGCCGCCGAAATAGGGGCTGACGGCCTTGGCGGCTTCGGCCTTGAATTCCGGGGTCAGGGCTTTGCGCAGGGCGGCTTCGATGTCGGCTTTTGCCCCACCGCAGCCGATGACATTGGCACAGAGGATGCGCCCCGCCTGACGGCTGCCGATGTTCACGGCGGGCACCCCGAAACTGGGGGTCTCCACCACGCCGGAGGAGGAGTTGCCCGCCACCAGAGCGGTGTATTTCATGGCCGATAGATACCGGCGCAGGCCCAGGCTGTTGATGAAGCCCGCCCGGTCGGGGTGGTCGGCGGCGAATTTCTGCATCCGGGCGGTGCAGACGGCCCCGCCCGCGTCGGCGTTGGAGCCGGTGATGAGCCAGAACACGCCGGGGACCGCTTCCATGGCCTGGCACAGCGCCTCGGACTGCACGGCGGGGTCCGGGGCGCCGGCGGCGGTCTCGGGGTGGAAGGTGACCAGAGCAAAGGGCTGCATCAGGTCAAAGCCGGTGGAATCGCACAATTCTTCCCGGCTCATTTTGGGCACAGCGCGGATGTTTTCATCCCCCAGCCCGCCCACGCAGAAGACCCGGGCGGGGTCCTCCCCCATGCGCACCAGGCGGGCGGCGCTGTCGGCGCAGGAAGGGAAATGCACCGCCGCCATCTTGCTGATGCAGTGGCGATAGTATTCGTCGGCGGCGCCCAGGGTCACATCCCCGCCGGAAATATGGGCGATGGGGATGTGACGTGCCGCAGCGGCGGCCGCCACTGCGAAAATCTCGAACCGGTCCCCCAGCACCAGCACGCAGCCGGGGCGGTGGGCGGCAAAATACTCGTCGAACACTTCCATGGTGCGGGCGATGGTGCGCCCCACCGGTTCGTCAGGGTCGTCTTCCCGGAAAACAGGCAGCCGGGCGGCGATGTTCACCGCCGGGGCGTCGGCTTCGATCTCCGAAACCGTATTGCCCAGGCGCTCACACAGATGGGCCCCGGTCACCACCAACTGCAGGCGCCCTGCGGAGGCCAGCTTGTGGGCCACCGGGCGCAGCAGGCCGTAATCGGCCCGGGTGGAGGTGATGAGGGCCACGGTGTCACAGTTCAATCTTTTCATCCTCCGCAAAATCCCGTTTGGCGGTCATGCCCAGCACCTCGTGCCAGCGCATGGGGCTCACACCGTCCCCGGGGCGCTTGGTGGTCAGGTTGTCGGCGGTGAAGGTCTCTCCCGCCTTGATGGGCCGGGCCGCCACGATGCTCTTGCGGGCCACCGCCTTGTTGGGGGCCTCGCTGGTGGTCAGGCGCTTATGGCCGTCGCCCAGGGCGGCTTCCACATGGCGCACCGCATCCACCATGGCCTTGAACTCAGTGGGGTCCAGGCTGGCTTTCTGGTCGGGACCGGGCAGGTTCTTGTCCAGGGTGAAGTGCTTTTCAATGACCTGGGCGCCCAGCACGGTGGCGGCCACGTCGCACTCCCACCCCGGGGTGTGGTCGGACAGGCCCACCGGCAGGCCGAACTGCTCGAACAGCTCGATCATGGCGGTGAGGTTGGCGTCCTCGTAGGGGGTGGGATACTGGGTGTTGCAATGGAGGACGGTGGCTTCGGGGCAGCCGTTGTCGTCCAGCACGCCCAGAGCGTCGGTGATCTCGCCCAGGGTGCTCATACCGGTGGAGAGCAGCACCGGAGTGTTCAGTTTGGCGATCTCTTCCAGATAGGGCAGGTTGGTGATCTCCCCCGAAGGAATTTTGATGAGGGGCAGGCCCAGGGTGCCCAGGAACCGCACGCTGGGAATATCGAAGGGCGCGGACAGGTACTGGATACCGATGGAATCGCAGTATTCCTTCAGTTCCTTGTGGCCCTCAAAGGAGAAATGCAGCTTGCGGATCATCTCCAGCTGGCTTTCGGCGGCGTCGGTGGTCTGCTTCTGGTATTCGGCCTTCTCGGCAAACTTGCTCACCACCAGTTCGGGCACGGCGGTCTGATACTTGACGATGTCGGCGCCGCACTCCTTGGCCACCAGGGCCATCTTCTTGGCCATTTCCAGGTCGCCGTTGTGGTTCACACCGGCTTCGGCAATGATCGTAACGGGCATAATAACGCTCCTTTCAGCGTTGCAGACTGTCAAAAAATTGAAATTCGTTTCCATCGGCGGACAGGTGCCGACGATGGCAACACCGACAGGGAAATTTTACGGCAAATTGTGTGCGAGGAACGAAGGGACGAGTGCGCGATTTGCCGTAAAATTTTGTCGAAGGGGATTCCAAAAGGGGAAATAGTCGCGTCAGGCACCGCCGTGCGCGGCTGTTGCCCCTTTTGCAGCGTGTCGAGTTTTTCGACACGCTGCAACGCTCCTTTCAGCGCTGTGTTTCCAGTTTGCGGCGCATCTTTTCCAGCTCTTCCATCTGGCCCATGTCCATCCAGGCGCTTTCGCTGATGGGGTAGACGCCCACCTTTTCCCCCGCTTTGCGGTAGCGGTCGATGACGTCGGGGAAGCCAATGCTTTCCCCTTCCTGCATCTCCTCCACCACCCGGGATTCCACCACATACACGCCGGTGTTGGTCAAAAAGTTCAGTTCCGGCTTTTCCCGCATGGCGGCGATGCCCCCGTCCTCGCCCAGTTCCACCACACCGTAGGGCACGGTGTAATGCTTGAGGGCACAGACCATGGTGATGAGGTTGCCCCGGGCCTTGTGCTTTTCGTACAGATCCCCGAAATCCAGGTCCAGCAGGGTGTCGCAGTTGGTGAAGAAGAAGGGCGAGTCCACCTTGCCCTTGAGCAGGCAAAGCCCGCCGCCGGTGCCCATGAACTGTTCTTCGTCCACAAAATCCAGATCGTAGTCCTTTTCCAGCTCCCCGAAATAGGACTTGATCATGTTCTTTTTATAGTTGACCACCATCTTGAAGCGGTGGCAGCCGAATTCCCGGAAGCGCTCAATGATCATTTCCGCAATGGGCTGTTCCCCCACCGGGATCAGGGGTTTGGGCAGAATCTTGGTGTACGGGTACAGCCGGGTGCCCAGCCCGCCGGCCATCATGACCACCGGGATGTCCACCTTTTTGCGGTTGTCCACATCCACGCCGCAGGCAAAGACGATGTCGGTGATGACGCCCTTCTTGTTCAGGATGGGCAGCGCGTCGATGCCGTATTTCTGCAGTTCGTCCCGGGCGCGGCCGCGGTCGGACACGGGCAGACTTTTGGGCGAGAAGTTGGCCGCCTGTTCCACCGGGGCGTTCAGCGTGCCGCCCCGCAGCAGGAACTTGCGGATGTCACCGTCGGTGACCACCGCCTGCAGCACCCCGTCCGGGGCGATGAACAGGATGCGCTGGCCGGTCTCGTCCAGCTTTTTCATGGTTTCCAGCACGGTGGCCCGGGGGTCCACGAACAGTTCTTCAATTTTGAGCAAGGCGGTTCTCCCCTTCATGTTCAGGTTCAGACCAGCGCTTTCACCGCGTCGATGACACGGGCGCAGTCGGCTTCGGTCAGGTTGGTGGAGCAGGGCAGGTTCACGATGTTGGCCCGCAGGTCCAGGGCCTTGTCCAGGCCGTAAGCTTCGTTGCGGGTGTAGTCGGCCTGTTCATGGATGAGGGCCCACACCGGGCGGGTCTGGATGCCCTGGTCCTGCAGGGTGCTGATGATGGTATCCCGGTCCAGGGCGGTATCGCCCAGATACAGGCTGTAGAACCAGTGGTTGGACCGCACGCCCTCGGCTTCGGTCTTGAAGGGCAGGATGCGCAGGCCGTGGTAGCCGTCCAGGGCATCCTTATACTGGTTATAGCGGGCGATCTTGGTTTCGATAAATTCTTCCAGCCGTTCCAGCTGGACCAGGCCCAGGCAGGCCTGGACGTTGGTCATGCGGTAGTTGTAGCCCACCTCGTCGTGGAAGAACTGCAGCATGTCGCTCTTGGCCTGGGTGGACAGGTGCTTGGCGTGTTCCGCCCAGTCGGCATGGTTGGAAACCAGCATGCCGCCCGCACCGGTGGTGATGATCTTGTTGCCGTTGAAGCTGTAACAGCCCGCATCGCCCATGGTACCGGCAAATTTGCCTGCCAGCGGGCCGGAGATGTACTTGGTGCCCAGGGCCTCGGTGGCGTCCTCGATGAGAGGAAGGCGGTATTTTTTCGCGATTTCCAGCAGGCGAGGCATATCGGCCATGTTACCGAAAACATGCACCACTTCCAGGGCGGCGATCTTGGCGCCGGTGGCGTTGTTGTACAGGCCGTCCTCTTTCAGGGTGCAGTGGTTGGCGCAGAAGTCCTCCACCGCGTCGGGATCAATGCACCAGGAATCATCGCAGCCGATGAAGATGGGTTCCGCCCCGATATAGCGGGTCAGGGGGTTGACGGCAGCGATAAAGGTGAGGGTGGGCACAATGACCTCCTGCCCGCGCTGGATCCCGGCGGACAGAGCGGCCAGGTGCAAAGCCGAGGACCCGGCGTTGGAGGCCACGGCCCGGGGCATGCCCACATAGTCGGCCAGAGCCTGTTCAAATTCGCCCACGCGGGCGCCGCTGGTGGACACCCAGCCGGAGGTGATGGCCTCGGCGGCGCGGGCAGCTTCCTTTTCGCCAAAATTGGGTACAGACAACGGGATAAAAGCAGACATGATACGTCCCCCGATCTAATATTACAAAAATTCAGTCTTTATTATAAACCGTTTGGTGTCAAACGGCAAGGCGCACGCAAAAAAAGCCGTTCCCGCCGGGATCGGCGGAAACGGCAACAGAATCATTCGTCTTTGTAAGCGTCCTCAAACAGGCGCAGCACACCGGTGCGGTCGAGTTCATCGGTGTCGTCGGCATCGGTCAGGCCGGGGATGCGGGGCGACTGGTCCGCCGGGGTGTAGATGGGCACATCCTCGTCGGGTCCGCCCTCCCCGGGCACCAGATCCAGCTCTTCCAGCATGGCCTGCATGGCGTCGCAGTCCTCAGGCACATCGGTGAGGCTGGCGCCGTAATGGCTGAACAGAACGGTCCCGTCCGCATCCAGCACCAGGGTCAGGGGCAGGTCCAGCACGCTGTCCTTGGGGGGCTTGTAGCCGTTGCGCTTGGCCTGGCGCAGGATCTGCCAGGCTTCCAGACTGTAAGCGGTGAGGGTACCGCTGCGCTGGGGGATGTCCAGCAGGTCGTACAGCACGCCGTCTGCGTCGCACAAAAGCGGGAAAGGCAGGGTGTCCGGCCCGATACTGCGGGCCAGTTTGTCCGCCCGGGAGCGCACCACCATGGCAAAGCCGCCGCTGTGCAGGCCGTCGATGGTCTCGGCGTAGCGTTCCGCAAAGGTGCGGGTGACGGGGTGGCCGAAATTGTTCATGAACACCAGCACCAGCGGTGCGTTCTGGGCCAGCAGGTCCCGGAAACGGTTCTGGGCGCTGTAAGGGGTATCATACAAAAAGAAGGGCAGCTTGTCCCCTGCCGCAACACGACCGGCCAAGCCAAACACTCTCCTTTCAAAACGGTTTTTATTCCAAAAAACGCCGGGCGGCGAGCCCGCCCGGCGATAATTTACACATATACCCCGCACAGCCGTCTGCGACCAATCAAAACCTACTGTTATGAGCAGGTGGGTGCCCTGTCGCTGCGTTCACGCTCCCTTCCTCCGCTGGCCGCCGAAGCGGGGCGGGAGGTCTGCGATCCGGCAGAGAACTTTTCCGGGCTCCCTAAATTTGATTAGTAGGATCATACAAAGCCGCAACAAATCGAACCGCGCAGGGTGTTTTGCTTATTCCAGCTCGGAATCGTCGATGTCGAACATCGCCTTCAGGCGCTCTTCGAACACCTTGCCAACACGGATGAGCTCTTCGTCGTCATCCACAATGTCCATATATTCGCCGTCCTCGTCGGTGCCGATGCGCATCAGGATCAGCTCGGCGTCCTCTTCCAGAGACTCGGGGTCTTCCTGGTAGGGCACCACCGCCATATAGCGGGTACCGTCGATCTCGGTCACGTCGATGACTTCAAAGGTGCACTCCTTGCCGTCCTCATCCTCCAGCGTCAGCAGGTCGGGGGAAGCCTCTTCCAGCATTTCAGGGGTCAGTTCTTCAGCCATATCGTTTTCTCCTAAAATCATCGGGCCGTGGGGCCCTGTTGGTTCTTACTACGCTTATAGTGTACTTGTTTTTTTGTTCCGCGTCAAGCTATGCTTTGTGCCGAAAATGTGGTATACTGTTTTTATTATGTGCCAAGAGCGTTCCCCACAAGGAGGCGACTTATGCCCAACATGAAAAAACTGTGCGCCGCGGCGTGGTTTGCGGCGCTGCTGGCCCTTTGCCTGTTCGGTTGTTCCGGGGAGGAAAGCGGCCATAAACTGCCCCAGCGCGCGGCGGTGGAAAGCGGTGAACGGCAGTTTGCCACCCCGTCGGAGGGGGATCTGATCGCCATTTTCGACACCAGCCTGGGCGAAGTGCGGGCGGTGCTGTATCCCAACGATGCCACCATGGCGGTGGAAAATTTCGTGGGCCTGGCCCGCACCGGCTACTATGACGGCACGGTGATCTGGCGCAGCGAGTACAGCTTTGCGGTGCAGGGGGGCGACGCCACCGGCACCGGAACCGGCGGGTCCACCATCTGGAGCAACAATCCGTATCCCCTGGAAGCCTCCGCCGACCTGCGGCACTACACCGGCGCCCTGTGCGCGGCCTTTGCTTCCGGCGGCGACGTGCAGGGCGGCAACAGCCAGTTCTATTTCGTCACCGCCCTGCCGAACAGCGTGGACAAATCCATGCAGGAGGAACTGGCCGCCAACGGCTACACCGAAAGCCAGATCGCTGCTTATGCGGACGGCGGCGGCCTGCCCTATCTGGACAACACCGACACGGTGTTCGGCCAGGTGTATATGGGCATGGAGGTGGTGGACGCCATGGCCTGTGCCCCCACCGTTGTGAGTGAGGACGGCACCGACACCTACCGCCCGGAAACCGACATTGTCATCAACTCGGTGACCATCACCACCTACCCCGGCCCGGAACCGGCCACCGCCGAGACTGCGGAATAACCCAGTATATGAAACCACGCCCCGCGGCATGCCGCGGGGCGTGGTCTTTTTTATTGTTCCCGGTTACCGGTGCGGCGGCGCAGAGCGCGCAGCGCCCGTACCGCCTTGCGGCGGGTCACTCCGGGGCGGGGTTCAGGCTTTTCTTCCGTCTCCGGTTCTTCCTCGGGTTCGTCGTAGTCCTCATCATCCGCGAAGGTGGGCATCACCGGCATCTGGGGTTCGGCCGTGGGCGGCTCTTCGTCGGGTTCAGCGGGGGTTTCCTGCCGCACGATGGGCGAGGAGAAGATGGCACCGGGCACTTCGGTCAGGGCCGGGCCGGTCTGGCGGGCCGCCACCGGTTCCTCCGGGGCGGAGTCCGGTTCGGGCTGTTCGGGGGCTGGTTCCTCCGCCGTTTCTTCCTCCTCATCGTCCTCCACCAGCTGGAAGCTGCGCACCGCACGGGCGGCCACGCTATCCTCCCCTTCTTCCGGGGCAGTGTAGGGTTCCGCGCCGTCTTCCTCGTCACCGGCGGCAGCCTGGGCGCGCAGCTCGTCCACCGCGCGGGCGATGGCTTCCGGTCCCAGGTCCAGCTCCACCGGCGGGGTGGGCACTTCGTGCAGGTCGGGCAGTTCATCCTGCGCGGGGGTGGGTTCGGCCACCTCGGCAGCACCTTCGGTCTTGGCGGTGCCCTCCACCTGCATCAGTTCCCGGGCCATGCGGTTGAGGAACTCGATGAGTTTATCCCGGCGCTGTTCCAGCACCTTCACCTCATCCCGCAGGCTGTTCAGCCGCAGCTGATGGGCGTTCTGCACCTCGTTGGCTTCGGCTGCGGCAGCATCCACCAGCTTGCGGGCCTGGGCCTGGGCCTGTTCCCGGGCAGCCCGGGCGGTGGCCTGGGCTTCCAGGTTGGCCTGGTCGGTGATCTTTTCGGCCTGGCGGCGGGCTTCCTGCACCAGCTTGTCGGCCTCGTCCTCCGCCTGCTCCAGCAGTTTGCGGCGGGCGGCGGTCTGGGCAGCCTTCTCGTCATCCAGTTCCCGGCCCTTGATGCGCAGTTCCGCCCGCGCCTGGGCGGCCCGTTCTTTCAGTTCTTCGTTTTCCTTTTTCAGGTCGGTGTTTTTCAGCTGCAGCACAGCGCATTTGTCGCTCAGAGAGTGGTTTTTCTCCTTCAGGCTGGCCAGTCGGCTGTCCAGTTCCGCCCGCTGGCGGGAATAGGTTTCGCTGTTGCCGGCCAGGGCCGCGCTCTGCTCCGCCAGACGGCGGTTCTGGGCGGTCAGGTTCTGGCAATGCTGTTCCAGCGCGCTGTTCTGCTGGGCCAGGGCCTTGGAGTGGCTCTCGGCCCGGTTCAGGCGCTGCTCGTATTCGGTACACAGGGCCTGCATGGCCTGGCGCACATCGGCGGTCTCGTACCCGCCGAAGCGGGCTTTGCGGATGCCGCTTTGTTCAATGAATTTGCTGACGTCGATCTTTGGCACGGTAACGCACCCCGTTCCTTCCTCATGTACTTCCCGCCGAAACGCGCCCCCCAGCGCGGTTTTCCGGCGTTTTTTCGGTTACATATGGTATTATTATACCAAGCCCCCCTGCCGAACGCAACAAAAAACTTCCCCTGCCGTGCCGGGCGCCCGGCATGGTTGGGGAAGGGCTGATCGGGTCTTGTTTTTGCGCAGAAAAGGCGGTATCAGGCCGCCGCGGCCAGGGCCCGGCTCTGCAGGACCAGGCGCCGGGCGCTGCCCTGGGGCGGCGGGTCGCCCGCAGGGTCTTTCACCGCGCAAAGGGTCACGGTGACGGTGAATTCCGCCGGGGCATACCGGGGATCTTCCGGCCAGAGAGTCCAGCTGCCGCCGGACATGGCCATCCCCGCCGGCACGGTGTATTCGGCCACCGGGCCTTGTGAGTCGGACACGGTATACCGCACGGTGCACCATGCGTTGTTGTGCCCGTCCGGCATGTTTCCCGCACCGCCGCCGGGCGGGTTGATCATGTAACCGAAGTTCACCTCCTGTTCCGCCGTCAGGGTCTGCTCGGCGGGGGCGTAGGTGCAGCGCAGCGGAATATCCGCCGCCGCTGCCGGAAACGCGGCGCGGCACACCGGCTGTGTGCCGTCGTTTTCCGCAGAATAGAGCCCGCCGGTACCGGCCGTCACGCCGCAGCCGCCGAAGGTGGCGGCATAGTCGGCGCGCAAATTGTTCACCCGCACCACCAGCCTGCGGCCGAAGGTGGTACGGCCCGCGCTGTCCAGGCGGGGTTTTGGGCTGACGGCGTTGGTTGTATAGTCAAAACCGGTCACGGTCAAGGTGCCGGTCGCTGTATCGGTGGAAAGCTGCAGGCCGGGCAGGTCCAGCTTGACCTGCCCCCATCCGCTGTGGGTCTTGTCCACGGCATAGACCTGGACTTGGGTATCGTCGGTCATGGTATATTCAGGCGCCAGGGTATAGCGCAGTTCTCCTTCCGGGCCGGGGGCGGCAGAGCCCGTTTCGGCCCAGGCCTGCAGGGTCAGTGAGTAGGTGCCGTCGGATTCGCAGAGGAGCTGCTGTTCCAGGCACAGCTGCGGAGCGGGTTCCTCGGCGCGGGCAGCTTCGGCCGCCCCTGCCGGGAAAATCCCCGCTGTCAGTGTGAGCAGCGCGCACAGCGCCGCGAAGCGCAGGAGTCGGTTCATGGGCATCCCTTCCCCGCGGTGCCGCCCGGCGCTGCCGGGTCATGGCAAGGCGGTCATGTTATGGTTCCGTGGGTACCGGGCCATCCGGGACCGGCTCTGGCAGCTCCCGGCGGCGCGAGGTTCCAGTCTGCGGCATCCGACAGGATCACATCGCCGGGGCAGGGCTGTTCCGGGATTCTGTCGGGCAGGACCGTGGCGCCGAACCAGAAGCCCGTCTGGGGCACGGCAGTTTCGGTGGTGCGGCTGGTGGCCATGGTGACGGAGTCTTCCGGCAGCTGGGCCGGTTCGGATATGGTGCAGAGCAGCGCGGCCCGTGCCACCGCACCCACGGCGGCGCGCAGCCAGGCCAGCCCGGCGCCCGCCAGGCAGCAGGCGGCCAGCAGCACGGAACTCAAACCTATGGCAAGATGCAGATGTCGTTTCATCTTGTACACCCCTCCCGTTGGTGGAACCGCGTTTTTGGAACAACGCGGAGAAAATGGTCTGTCCGGGGCAGGCCTGTCCCGGTCTCACAACGGCGTAAGGGCGCTTTGCGCAGTGCCGGGGCGGCCCGGCCAGAACCAGAAGGCGCTTTCCTGTTCGTCAGGTACCGGCCCCCTGCGCAAAGCGCGGGGCATGTGTGCGCTGTTCTGTTCCGGCCGCCCGCCGCACGGGCATATGTAACCGTTTGTTCCGGGCCGGCACCGGGAATTTTCATTTTTCCGCTGCCGCCAGGTCTGCGGCCGCCGCCCTGCCGGGCGCGGCCTGTGCGGGTTTCGCCCCGCATGATGAGTATAGCTGCCCGGGACCGCAAAAGTTGCAAAAGCCTGTCGGGCGGCAAAAACTTTTTTGAACTTGCGGGGACTTTTCCCGCCCGGAAAAAAGTTTTGATTTTTTTGAAAATAATGCTTGACAAATCCAGCTTCCCGCTGTATACTTAACAACGCTGATTCAAATATTGCCCCATAGCTCAGTCGGTTAGAGCACCTGACTGTTAATCAGGGTGTCGTCCGTTCAAGTCGGACTGGGGCAGCCAACGACCGGTAAAGCAAACGCTTTGCCGGTTTTTTTATTCTTGTTTTTTGTCTCATGGAATCCATACAAAAAGTATATTCCATCTGTCCCGGCCCTTTCTCCCAAATATGAGGTATCTGCCATGCAGTCCGTACGCACCCTGTTTTCTTCCCGCCGCGGGTCGGCCTGCGGAATCGTTCTGTTTACCGCCCTGTATCTTGCCCTTTTCGCTCTTCTGCGAGTTCCTTTCTCCGAGCCGGATGATATCATGCTCAGCTATATCGCCAACGGCTCTTTGGGCGGCGACCGGTGGCAGCTCCTGTACCCCAACCCGGTTTTCGGGGCTGTGCTGCAGCCTTTTTACCGGCTTGCACCGGCTTTGAACTGGTACGGCATCTTTCTTGTCTGCACCATGGGTGCGTGTTTTGCCGTCTGGCTGGTTCTGGCTGCCAGACGGCACGCCGGTTTGCCCGGCGCCCTGGTGGTTCTGTGCTGCGCCGCAGTCGCTATGTCTTACACCACCTTCACCGTCGCTTCCTATATATCGGTCATCACCGGTACCGCCCTGCTCATGGACGCAGCCCTGCGTCGGGCAGCGGGAACATTCCACCTTTGTTCTGGGGTCGCGCTGCTTGTCTGGGGGTACGCCATCCGTTCCAGCACCCTGCCTTCCGCCCTGTTCCTTTTTGCCGGTCCTGTGCTGATCTTTCTGTTGATGACGACCGGCTCGGTGCGCCGTTGGATTTTGTACGGTGCGTCGGGAGCACTGCTTACCGGAGGCCTTCTGCTGCTCTGCAACAGTTCCGCCTTGTTCCCCACTTTTCTGCTTCTGATTCTCTGCCTGTTTGCCCGGCACTGGCTCAAGAGGTTCGGGGATGCTGCTTTTCTCCGGTTTTACGATTCTTTCCTGATTGTATTTTTCCTTTGCCTGCTTTTACTTGGGGCGGAAACCTGTATTGAAGCCTGTACCGGATGGTCGGACTTCCGGGCTTACACCCGTGCCCGCGCCGGGGTCGTGGACATTCCATATGTACCTTATGAACAGATCGCCTCCGCTCTGGATGAAATCGGGATCAGCCGGAATGATTACAGCATGGTCCTGAGCTGGGCTTTTGCCGACAGATCCGTCTTTTCCGTCCAGACACTGACCGAGATTTCCGATATCATGAAAGCGGCTTATGTGCCCTTTATCGATCTGAACGGTATCCTGCAGCAGCTTACCGGCTATAAGCACCTGTTGGCCCTTGCACTCCCCCTTGCGGCCAGTCTGGTCTGCGGTGTCCTGACAAAGCGCAAGAGCTGCGGTCCGGCGCTTCTTTCCTATGCCGCTTATGCGGGTCTCATTTTGATCCTGCTGGCTCGTGAACGGTTGGTGGATCGCGTGATGGTCCCCCTTTGTATAGGATGCGCACTTCAGTCTCTGCTCCTGCTCCGCGATCGTGAACGCCCGGCCCGGCGTCAAACCGCCGCTCCCCTTGTATCCGCCTTGGCATTCTGCCTGTTGGCGGCCTTTCAGGTCCAGACTTTTGCCAAGCAGCCATCCGTTTCCGCTCCGAATGAGATCGCACAGTATACCAGCGCCCATTCGGACCAATTCTTCATCCTGGACAGCGGCTTGTACAATACCGCCTATTTCAGCAGCGGTCCTCTGCTCTCTATCACGCCCACCGACAGCCTGCGGAACGTGATCAAGAGCGGCAGCGGCGAAACCTTCAGCCCGCGCCAGTACGAACAGATGCAGGATGCGGGTATCCAGGACCCCGACCGGCTTTTGCAGGCTCTCGCCCGGCAGGAAGATGTTTTCTATATCGGTTTTTCTGCCGACATCTGGCTGGTCTATCTGCAGGAACACGTAGACGCCAATGTAACCTGCCAGGTGATGGAAACATTTTCCAATGTTGCTTCGGTGTATAAATTTACGCAGGCCGCCGCCTGATAACACAGCTTCTTTTTCGTTGTGCTGTACCACACGAAGTTTTCTCTTGTAACGCAATCATCTCTCACCACAAAACGCTCATTTATCTTTTGAACAATAAATATTCCCCGGTAAAGCCGGGGAATATAGACGGGTAAAGCCTTAGAATTCTAGCGCACGCGTCACGTCGCGTTGGTAGGGTCTGCCAACCGCGAAGGACTATTACTTGCTGCCCGTAAACGAGCTTTTTAGATATTTCCCATCGCCAACTGCTCATCTAGCGAGTGGTTATCGTTATACAACAAAGCGGGAAGGCGATTGTCTTCCCGTTTTTCTTTTTATCTGTTTCTCAAATCAAAAAAGCCTTCCATCACTTTCCTGCGCTTCATCCAGCCGCAGAAAAAGCAATGGAAGGCTTTTCTTTGTTTGGGATATTCAGCCCAAAGAATACTTCTGAACAGCAAAAATCCCGCAATCAGTACCGCCTGTTATCCCAGGACCGCGTACACGACGATACCGGCCACGATCAGGAACAACGCGGCTATTTTTTTACCGTTGACCTTTTCTCCGAACAGCTTGACGCCAAAAAAGGTCACATACAGATAGCTGGATGCTTCCAGCACCGGGCCCATGCTGAGCGGAATCACCTTATAGGCCAGCACACCAACCAGAGTTGTCCCCACAAAAATCAGATACGCACTGATCACCAAAGGATTGAGATATTCCTTGATATGGGAATCATAACTTTTCTGTGCCGCCTTTTTCAGCATTACCTGCGAAACGGAAGACATAAAGACACTTGCCAGAAATATCAGAATATACGGAAACATCTCACCCATCTTGATTCTCCGTTTCTTTGTCAGATGCAGAAAAGAGAATGATCCCGGCTATGATCAGAGCCGCCCCCAGCAATTTACCGGGTGTAACAGACTCTTGGAAAATCAACACACCCCAGACAATCCCCCATACCACAGTCATTGCCTTGTTGGCAAAGGCCAGTGTCAGCGGAAGAGCCTTAATGATCTGCTGCCACGCAATGGCATATCGTAGGCTATGTTTTACCACAAGTACCTTTGCCGTTCAATAATCGCCACTTGCTTATTTGTCCAGAAATTCTCAGCCTGCCGATTTTTTGAAGTTTTACAGCTTCATGCAGACATCCCAGGCGCGCCAGATGACGGTGCGCAGGTTGCCTACCTTGTCCGCGTCGCCCACAATGTGGACGTGGCGGGACTTGGGTGCCAGGGGTTTGGGGGTGTAGCCCACCGAGAGGATGACCGTATCGCAGGGCACATCAAAGGTCTTGCCGGTCTTGTCCTTCAGGGTCACGCCGTCGGGGCGGATAGCCTGCACGGCGGTTTCCAGGTAAACGGGGGTCTTGTGCAGGGCCAGAGTCTCCCGCAGGAAGGAAGAGTTGGCCAGGCAGACGCCACGGGCGGTGATGAGGTCGTTCTGCATCTCCACCACCGCGGGCTTCTTGCCGTCCAGCAGCAGCTCATAGGCGATCTCGCAACCGGTGAGACCGCCGCCCACAATGACCACACGCTCACCCACCTCATGGCCGTTGAGGAAGTCCACCGCTTCGATGGCGTGTTCCACGCCGGGGATGGGGGGCTTTTTGGCCACAGAACCGGTGGCCACGATGATCTCGTCGGCCTGCAGTTCGTCCACGCTCTTGATCTCGGTGTTCATGTGAACAGTGACCGGGGACTGGGCGATCTTGCGGCGGTACCACTCGATGAGTTCCCGGTCCTTCTCCTTATAAGAAGGCGCTGCTGCCGCGATGAAGACGCCGCCCAGGCGGTCGGTCTTTTCGTACAGGTCCACGGTATGGCCCCGGGCCGCCAGCACCAGGGCGGATTCCATACCGCCGATACCGCCGCCGATGACCGCGATCTTCTTGGGATGTTTGGTCTTTTCCAGATGGTATTTGCGTGTCTGCATGGTCTCGGGGTTCAGGGCGCAGCGTGCCATGTGGATGGCGTCCATCAGGTCCTGGTCGTTGGGGGAACCCTCATGCCGTGCCATGGTGAAGCAGGCATTGTGGCAGCAGATGCAGGGCTTGATGTCCTCTTCCCGGTCCTCCATCATCTTGGTGACCCAGGCCGGGTCCACCAGGAACTGACGGGCCACGCCCACGGCGTCGATCTTGCCCTGGCGCACCGCTTCGGCACCGTCCGCCGGGGTCATGCGGCCTGCGCAGACCACCGGGATGTCCACAAACTTCTTGATGTGGGCCACATAGTCCAGGTTGCAGTTCTTGGGCATATAGGCCGGCGGATGGGCCCAGTACCAGGCATCGTAGGTGCCGTTGTCGCAGTTGAGCATGTCGTAGCCCGCTTCCTGCAGGAACCGGGCGGCCTTCTCGGATTCTTCCATATCCCGGCCCACTTCGATGTAGTCGGTCTCTTCGGGCAGGGCGCCCTGACGGAAGCCCTTGGTCTTGGACACCACCGAGTACCGCAGAGAGACGGGGAAATCCTCGCCGCAATCCCGCTTGATGGCCTGCACGATCTCGGCGGCGAAGCGGTAGCGGTTTTCCAGGCTGCCGCCGTACTCGTCGGTGCGCTGGTTGGTGTACTTGGTGGCGAACTGGTCCAGGGTATAGCCTTCGTGCACGGCGTGGACTTCGATGCCGTCCACCCCGGCGTCCTTGCACATTTTGGCGGTACGGGCGAAGGCTTCCACAATGTGGTGGATCTCCTCCGCCGTGAAGGGACGGGACATGACCCCGTCCGCCCAGCGGTTGGGGGTGGCGGAGGCGCTGGCCAGGATGAAGTCCATATCAAAGATGGGCTTGCCCAGGGTGCCCAGCACCTTGTTCTGGGTCATCTTGACCATCAGGTCGTTCACCGCCATGGCCCGGCCGAAGCCCGCGGTCAGCTGGATGAACAGCTTGGCCCCGGTCTTGTGGAATTCATCCATGAATTCCTTGAGCTGGCGGAACTTGCCCGGGTTCTGGTACAGCCAGCGGCCGCCCAGGGGGTCCCGGATGGGGGCAATGCCGGGCAGGATCAGACCCACGTTGTTTTTGGCCCGCTCCAACAGGAAGTTGGCCGCTTCCTTGTCAAAATGGTTGGGCTCCATCCATCCGAAGATGGAAGTGCCGCCCATGGAACACAGCACGATGCGGTTCTTGATCTCGCAGTTGCCGATCTTCCAGGGGGTAAACAATACCTCGTATTCCTGTTTCATCTCAGGCTCCTTTGTTTCAGTCTACGGTGACGGTGCCGTCCGGCCCCACCGTGATGGTCATGCCGTCCTGGACGTAGTTGAGGAAGTCCTCCCCCAGCTCGTCCACCACCGGCATGGAAGCGTCGGTCCAGTTGGCGGCCAGAATAGCGCCGGAAGCCGCCAGGGAGTCGATGGTCTTGGAGAAGAGCAGGCAGGCGGGCTGCTTGCCCATGGCGCAGGCGGTGTACAGCACCATGCCGCCGGTGGTGGAACCGATGGTCTCGGGCAGGCACAGGGCCTTGCCGATCATGGGTTTCTTGTACAGGTCGGGGTTGTTCTGGTCCCCGCATTTCACCTGCTTGTCGCCGAACATCAGGGCCATCTGGTAGCTGGCCAGGGTGTTGAAGCCCCCGTGGGACACCAGGGCGGGCGCGGTGACGGTACCGGGCGTGACCACACGCCCCTTGAAAGTCTTGCTCATCTTATTTGCCCCCCTTGGTGATCTTTTCCAGGATCTCGGCGTCGGAATAGAACCGGGCACTGGTGTAGGTGCGCAGCTTGTTGGAGGAGGTGATCACCGGCATCTTTTTGGACAGGGGGTTGTTCATGTACATCAGGGGGCAGATGGCGCTGACCACCACGCCGGTGGCCGCCAGACGGGCGGCGTACTCGGTCTTGTTGAACTCCTTGATGACGCCGGGGGCGCTGGTAAAGACGGTGGGGATGACCACCTTGGTGTTGCCCGCCGCTTTCAGGGCTTCTTCCAGCTTGACGGTCCAGTTTTTCAGCTGGCTCAGGGTCATGTGGGGGCAGCCCATGAAGCAGAGTTTCGGGGTGGCGTCCAGGTCCTTCCAGATGCAGGGATAGCCGTTCTTCACCCGTTCCAGTTCGGCATCGTCCACCACATACACCGGGGCGTCGGGGCGGATGAGGCTTTCGCCCATGTCCACCGCTTCGGGGGTGAGGTTTTCGATGTGGTAAAGCCCCACCGACCCGTTGGAGGCACAGGCCGCGCCGAAATCCTTCAGGTAGGCGCAGGCGTCCTCGTTCAGTTCGGTGCCCAGATATTTGTCCAACCCACGGACGAAAGGCACCTTTTCCAGCACCTTCATGCCCACGGCGGAACCCAGCAGCTGGGCGTCGGGCAGGGTGCTGGTCCGCAGTTCCACCACCCAGTCGGCCTTGCGGCCGTCGTCGGTGAGCAGGCCGAATTCCGGCACAAAGCCCGCGATGGAGCCCATCATCTCGATGATGCCGGAGTTGCGGTTGCACCGGGCCCCCAGCACGCTGTTGGCGTACACCACCGCCGAGGATTCCGCCCAGGACAGCACCTCGCCCCGCTTGGGCAGGTTGCCCGCCTGGGGCAGGTAACAGGCGCAGGTGTAGGCGTCATCGTTCATCAGGCCCAGCTTGCGCAGCTGGTCCTCGTAGTGGTCCTGCTGGCTGTACATGAACTTGAAAACGATGTCCTGCAACAGGGACGAGGGCACGTTCTTGTCCAGCGGACGGGGGTCGGCGGAGAAGGGCTGTTTGCTGACCGCCCCCGCCTGCAGAAGCTGGTCGTACAGTTCGTACACCGGCTTCATGACGCCGATGCCGAAGCTGATGACCGTATGGCCGTACTGGCTGGTAACAGGCACCATCCGCCGGGCACCGAAGGATTCACCGTACATGACCAGGGTCTTGACCACCTTGGCCATGGTCTCGCCTTTGGCACCGTCCAGAAGGGCCTGCTGCTCTTGGGTAAGCTCCATGAAATCTTCCTCCTTTGTTCCGCCGGGGTGCATTGCCCGGCGGTGCTTGTGTTCCCAGTATACTACACAAAGGTCGCCGGTACAATGCAAAAGCGCCCCGCGCCGGTGCAAAAACGTCGCGGAACGCTTGCGGTGCCAATGGCAGGAGAGGTCAGCTCACCGTACACCCTGGGAAATAGTATTCCAGAATCTGCCGCCAGCCTGCGCCGCCCTCGGCCATGGCTTTGGCGCCGTACTGGCTCAGCCCCACCCCGTGGCCGTAGCCCCGGGTGGTGATGACGAACTGGCCGCCCCGCCAGGCGATGGCAAAGCAGGCGCTGCGCAGGTCCAGGGCGCTGCGCACCGCCGTGCCGGAAAAGGACATGCCCCCCAGCTGGATGCTCTGCACATACCCGGCCTTGTCCCATTGGCTGGAACCCACCCACTCCGCCGGGTCCCCTTCCAGGGTCAGCCCCAGGGCGGTGAGGGCGGCGGCAAACTGGGTGTCGCTGTACTGGATGGTGACCTCGTACTCCTCGCTG
The DNA here is from genome assembly GCA_905214345.1 of uncultured bacterium. Classification (GTDB taxonomy): domain Bacteria; phylum Bacillota; class Clostridia; order Oscillospirales; family Ruminococcaceae; genus Gemmiger. Next base: position 17,730 of record CAJMLV010000027.1, on the reverse strand, counting down.
TACTTGTCCCAGGCGGAATCTACCCCGCACAGATAGGGCAGGGCGTCCGCCCAGACCTGCTGGCTGGCTTCGGTGTAACCGCTGCTGATGGCATGGTAGGCGGTGAGGGCGGGGGCCCCCTCATACAAAACCAGCGAATCCGCCGCCTGCTCCGCCAGGGCGGTCAGGCGGGCGTGGTTTTCCTCGTAATCCTCCCCCCAGCGGGCACGCAGGGCGGCTTCGTCGGTCCAGCCGCTGGCCAGGGCGCTGTTCACCTGCAGCCAGCCGTCGGCATCGCTGCCGCCGTGGTCCCGGCTGTACAGAGCATAGGTGTGGCTGGCCACCATCTGGGCGATCAGGGCGTCGTCCGGCCAGGTCAGGGGCATCTCGCTGGCGGCGGCGCCCACCATGTACTCCACCGGGCTCACCGTGACCACCGTCCCTGCTGCCTCGTCGTACAGGAGCAGGTCCAGACGGGCGTCGGTCAGGGCGGGGTCCGGCGTTTGGGTGGCCGTGGGGCCGGGGTCTGCCGTTGCGGCGGCGGATGCTGCAGCGGTTTCGGGACTGGCAGGCGCTGCCGCTGTCCCCGCCCGGGACGGTGAGGGCAAAGCCAGGCACAAAAAGGGCGCCGCCCCCGCCAGCACGGCCAGAACCGCCGCACACAAAAACGTCTGTTTCACAAGCACCTCCCGGCGAGGACAACTTGCAATTTGCGGCACGGCAGGCTACAATAAAGGGTACGCAGCTGCGGCACCGGGCTTGTCCCGCCCGCTTGTTGGTAGTATATTCATCGGCAGCGCCGGATATGCCCTGCCGGGAAAGGTTTGCCCCATGTCCCAACCAACCACCCCTGCCAATCGCCTGCCGTTTTTTGTGATGCTGGCGTTGTGTTTGCTGACTCTGGCCCTGCGCATCACCGACCTGATGCTGTTCACCGACCCTGAAACCGGGTTTGTGACCACCGGCCTTTTCTATGCCCGCATTGCGGCGCCACTGCTGTGCGTGGTTCTCAGTTATGTAGCCGCCCGCGGGGTGGCACGCCGCCCCCTGGCCCTGCTGGGTCCCTGCCGCGGGCTGGGTATCTGCCTGCTGGGTGTGGCCGCCGCCCTGGGCGCTTCCGCCTTGCTGAGTGTGCTGGAGCTGACCTCCGGCACCGGCGGGCTGACCACCGTCGCGGACGCCGTAACGGCGCTGCTCTCAGCCCTGTGGGCCATGCTGTGGGGGGTGCGGGCCTTCGGACCGTTGGCCGACCCCACCCGGCCTTTGCCCTACACCCTGACCTCCCTGCCCGGCACCACCTTCTTTCTGTGGGTGATGATCGATCGTTTTGCGGTGGCTCCCGCTTCGGTGATGCGTCTGGGCAGCACCCTGCGGGTGATGAGCGCCGCCGCGGCCCTGCTCTTTCTGGCCATGGTCCTGCGGGTGTTCCTGACCCCCGGCCTGCCGGTGGGGCACGCCGTGTTTGCGGCGGGTATGATCGCGTTTATGATGTGTACCTGCCACGAACTGCCCCAGACGGTATTCGAGTTCTTCCAGGGCAACGCCACCGGCCCTCAACTGGCGGCCGCCGTGGGAATGAGCATCTGGGGGCTGGCCGGTCTGGTCTGCGCCTGGTACGCCACCGGCGAGGGTCTGCATCTGCTGCCCGACACCATGTACAGCAAAAAGAAATAAGCGGGGCACACCCGCACAAAACCGCCCCGCCTTCCGGCTGTTCCGGATAGCGGGGCGGTTTTCTTGCTATGATATAGATTCAGGGATACGAGCCGCTGCCGTCAAGGGGCGGTTCCGGGGGCGCGGCAGGTTCTTTGGGCAGCCCGAAATGCACCGGGTCCGCCCAATAGGCCCGTTCCCAGTGGGGTGTATAACCGAACACCGCCGCAGGCAGGCGAAGCTGCAGCCAGTCGATCACCGCCCGGGCCTCTGCCCGGCCCCGTACCCGCACCTCATGGCGGCGGGCGGCGGGGCTTTCGCTGCGGCTGCACACCATCACCCGGTAGCTGCGCCCCCGCCCCCGGGCAATGTACACCCAAGCCACATCCTCACACCGCAGAACCCAGCTGCGGTCTACGTCCTCATACAACAGCCAGCGGCCGTCGCACCGCAGGCGGAACACCGGGGTCTGACGGCACAAATCATCCAGTTCCGCCAGACAGGCTTCCGGGTCTGCCCGGCGGCCGCAGTACCGGGAGATCTGCCGCCCGCCGCCTCCGGCCAGGGCCTGACCCAGCCGCACCGCAGCCAGGGCCAGGAACACCAGTGCCGCCAGGCCAAGCAGGGTGATGCTGCCCCCGTCCATGCCGTACAGTTCCCCCTGGACCAGGACCAGCGGCCGGAAGTTGTTCAACTCCGTTCCGCTCAGGCCGTAGTAGGTGCTGAGCAGGTCGTAGTACATGTCCCGGCTCTCCCCGTCCATGGGGCGGATGGTCCCCCGCACCTCCATATAAGTGCCGTCCCAGAAATAGGAATCCGGGTCCTGCTGCCAGAGCATGGTCTGCTCCAGCACATGATCCCCGGTGGGGACGAGTTCTGCGGGCACCTCCACCCCGATGAAGGTCCGTCCGTCCTTCAAAGGCACCAGGTATTCCCGGGCTATCAGTTCCTCGGTGCCGTCGGCAGCAGTGGAGACCGTGTCGGCGTACCAGTCGTAGATGGTGTCGATCTGGGCCGCAGCATAGACCCCCTCCACCTCGTCTGGGTTCAGGGCATACAAATCCCGGGGCCCCCGCAGCAGCGCCCCCAGGGCGGGCCACAACCCCGCCGCCAGCAGCAGCCCCGGCAGCGCCAGCAGCAGCGCCTGCATCAGTTTGGCCGGCATCCCTTTGCGGCGCAGGCACCTGAGCAATTCCATCTTCTTTCCCTCCCCTGCCGCCCGGGGCGGCTTTTTTCCAGTGTAACACAAATGGACCGCCCTTGCCCAGGGTACGGTCCTTCTTTTTACACATAGATCTCGTTGCGCCGGGGCGGCAGGCGCTTGACCTCGGCGTGGGGGGCGGCGGCATCCCGCCAGGCGGCGGGGCTGGTGCCCACCTCCCGCCGGAATACCCGACAGAGGTAGTTGGCCCCCGAAAAGCCGCACAGACTGGCGATCATTTCCAGGTTGTATTCCCGGTCCATCAGCAGCAGTTTGGCGGCTTCGATGCGGGTCTGGGTGAGGAATTTTCCCGGGGAAATCCCCATCTCCGCCGAAAACACCCGCACCAGGTGGCATTTGCTCACACCCATGGCTTCGGCCAGGTCCTCCACCCCGTACAGCGCCATATAATTGTTGCGGATGTTTTCCACCGCTTCCGCCACCAGGGGAGAAAGACGGCGGGGCGGCTCATCGGCATGGGCCAGGGCGCAGAGCAGGCCGTAGGGCGCAGCCCCCAGGGCAGGGTCGGGCGCAGCGCCGGGGTCCTGCGCCGGGGCGCTGCACAGGCGGGCCAGCTGTTCGGCGGCGGTGGGGCAGGCGGCGCTGTCCACAAACCGGGGAGAGCTCAGTCCCCGCAAAAATTCCTCCACCGCCAGGCCGTCCAGGCGCAGACAGAGCAGATGGCAGGGGGAAACCGGCCGCAGGGTAATATCCCCGAAGCCCAGCAGAATGTCACCGGAGTGACCTTCCTCCCCGACGGCTCCCGCGCCTTCCAGAGTACAGCTGCCGCTGGAAAGCACCCCCGTCCACAGCCCTGCACCGTCCAGAAAAAGCGGTTCTTCCCCCTGCAGTTCCCGGGTTTCGCAGGCGCGGCAGCAGCTTGCCCAGTCGAATATCAATTTCTGGCCTCCTATATCAATAAAATGCTATTTCTTTTCACATTTTAAGCTGATATTATAGGTTTGTCAAGAAAATCAGACGCCCAAGGGCGTCAATAAAAAACCATTTGGAGGGTACTATCATGGCCAGTATCAGCTGCCGTCACATCTACAAGATCTACCCCGGCAATGTCACCGCCGTCAAGGATTTCAACCTGGAAATCGCTGACAAGGAATTCATCGTCTTCGTCGGTCCTTCCGGCTGCGGCAAGTCCACCACCCTGCGTATGATCGCCGGTCTGGAAGAAATCTCCAAGGGCGAAATGTACATCGGCGAGCGTCTGATCAACGACGTTCCCCCGAAGGACCGCGACATCGCCATGGTGTTCCAGAACTACGCTCTGTACCCCCATATGACCGTGTACAAGAACATGGCTTTCGGTCTGGAACTGCGCAAGATGCCCAAGGACGAGATCGACAAGCGCGTGCGTGAAGCCGCCAAGATCCTGGAGATCGAACACCTGCTCGACCGTAAGCCGAAGGCTCTGTCCGGTGGTCAGCGTCAGCGTGTTGCCCTGGGCCGCGCCATGGTCCGTAACCCGGCCGTCTTCCTGCTGGACGAACCCCTGTCCAACCTGGACGCCAAGCTGCGTACCTCCATGCGTACCGAGATCATCAAGCTGCACAAGAAGCTGGCTACCACCTTCATCTACGTTACCCATGACCAGACCGAAGCTATGACCATGGGCGACCGCATCGTCGTTATGAAGGACGGCGTCATCCAGCAGGTCGATACTCCGCAGAACCTGTACGATTATCCCTGCAACATCTTCGTTGCCGGCTTCATCGGCAGCCCGCAGATGAACTTCCTGGACGGCACCCTGAAGAAGACCGGCGACCAGTACATCATCGATCTGGCCGGCACCGACATTCCTCTGCCGAAGGCCAAGACCGCTGACGGCAAGCTGGACGCTTACGTCGGCAAGACCCTGAAGGTCGGCATCCGTCCCGAAGACATGAAGGACGACGAAGAGTTCCTGGCCAAGCATCCCGAAACCAAGATCAACGCTGAAGTGGAAGTTTCCGAACTGATGGGCGCTGAGATCTACCTGTACCTGACCTACCAGGGCCAGAACATGATGGCTCGCGTAGCTCCCACCTCCAAGGCTCGCCGCGGCAGCAAGGTCGTCATGGCTATGGATGCCAACAAGATCCACCTGTTCGACCCCGAAACCGAACTGACCATCCTGAACTGATTCGGTACCACAACTTAACATTCTGAAACGGCGGCCCCGCCTGTGCGGCAGGGCCGCCGTTTTATAAAATCACACAGGAACAGGAATTTTCACCATGCGCATCACCGAACTGCTGGACCCGCAGCGTATTGTGCTGGGGGCCAAAGCGGCCGACAAGGCCGCCGCCATCCATATCATGACCGACCTGCTCCGCGCCGGGGACTGCCTGCTGGACGCGGCGCTGTATGAACAGGACGTTCTCGCCCGGGAAGCCCAGGGTTCCACCGGCGTGGGCGGCGGGGTAGCCATCCCCCACGCCAAAAGTGCCGGTGTCCGGCGCCCTGCCCTGGCCGCCATGACTCTGTGCGAGGACCTGGAATACGGGTCTTTGGACGGTGCTCCCGTGCGCCTGCTGTTCCAGATCGCGGTGCCGGACACCGATGCCAACCTGCATGTGGCGGTGCTGGCGGACCTAGCCCGCTTTCTGATGGACGAAGATTTCTGTACCCAGCTGCTGCAGGCTTCCACCCCGGAAGAATTCCTGCAGGTGATTGCCCGGCGGGAAGAACCCGCCGATGAAACGAAAGAGTCCAACCAGGCCGCGCCTTCCGACGAGAGTGCGCCCCGGTCGGTACTGGCTGTTACCGCCTGCCCCATGGGAGTAGCCCACACCTTCATGGCCGCCGAAGCCCTGGAACGCCAGGCCGCGGCTATGGGTATCTCCATCAAGGTGGAGACCAACGGTGCCGACGGTCCCCGCAATGTGCTGACCGCCGCCGAGATCGACGCCGCCGACTGCATTGTGGTGGCGGCGGACCGGACGGTGGACCTGAACCGCTTTGCCGGCAAACCGGTACTGATCGTGCCGGTGGCCGAAGCCTTGCGCGAACCCGAAGCCCTGCTGCAGCGGGCGACTTCCGGCGGCGTGCCCATCATGAACGTCAACCCGGACGACGACACCTTCTTTCCGCCGTTGTCCGCCGCCCGGGACGGTCTGCGCACCCGTGGCCGTCATGTATATGCCCACCTGATGAACGGCATCAACCACATGGTGCCCTTTGTCACCGGCGGCGGCATCCTGATCGCCCTGGGGTATTTTCTGGACCGCGCCAATGTGGGCAATCTCACCTTCGGCAGCGGCACTTCTCTTTCCTGGCTGGTCACCGAGGTCGGGCAGTTCACCTTCCGCATGATGTACCCCATCATGGCCGGGTTTGTGGCCAGCGCCATGGCCGGTCCCGCCGCCCTGCTGCCCGGCATGATGGGCGGTTTCCTGGCCTATCAGGGTATGACCGTCGGTCCCGAATCCACCTGGATCTCCTCCGGGTTCTGGGGCGCCATTCTGGCCGGGTTTGTGTCCGGCTGGATCATCCGCGGCCTGCGCAAACTGTGCAGCCGCTTTCCCGCCGGGCTGGACCCTCTCAAGACCACCCTGCTGTACCCTGTGCTGGGTCTGACGCTGATCTCGCTGTTCATGGTGGTGCTGATCAACCCGCCTTTGGGCCATTTCAACGACTGGCTGTATCAATGCCTGGAATCCATGCGCGGCGGCAGCCGGATGGTGCTGGGCGCGGTACTGGGCGGCATGATGGCGGTGGACTTCGGCGGGCCGGTCAACAAAGCCGCCTACCTTTTCGGCACCGTCACCCTGGCCGCCGGGCAGGAACGTTTTATGGCCGCCGTCATGCTGGGCGGCATGGTCCCGCCTTTGGGCGTGGCCCTGGCCTGCACCCTCTTCCCCGGTCGTTTCACCAGGACAGAACGTCATTCTTCCCTGATGAACTACCTGCTGGGTGCCTCCTTCGTCACCGAAGGCGCTCTGCCCTTTGCCCTGCGTGACCCGCTGCGGGTCATCCCCAGCTGCATGGCCGGTTCCGCCCTGGCGGGAGCCCTCTCCATGCTGTTCGGCTGCGGCGTACCGGCTCCCCACGGCGGGCTGTACCTGCTGCCCCTGGCCGAAAAGCCCTGGCTGCTGCTGGCTTCCCTGGTCATTGGGTCCGTTCTGACAGCAACCCTGCTGGCTGTGCTGAAAAAGCCGGTCCCGGAAGGACAGTCACAATAAATCTTGTTTACAATCCCCGCGCCATAAGACGCGGGGATTTGCTTTGCAGCAGCCTTTATTGAATTCCAGGACACGATATGGTAGACTGAAATTGTCAATATTCTGCCTCGGCCGGAGGCGTTTCCTTGCGCCCGCCGAGAAGAAATGAGGAACATATGCCAAAACTGGGAATTGTCATCTCCAATTACAACGGCTGGCAGGATACCCTGTCTTGCCTGGACAGCCTGCGCCAACAGACCTTCCGGGATTTCGAAGTGCTGCTTCTGGATGATGCTTCCACTGACGATTCGGTGGAACGGCTGCGGGATGTCGGTGATGAACGAGTGATTTTTCTGCCCCAGAAGCAGAACCGTGGTTTCGCGGCGGTGAACAACATCGGCATACGCCGGGCACTGCAGGATGGGGCCGAGTGGATCATGCTGCTGAACAACGATACTGCCTGCGCCCCCGACATGCTGGAGAAGCTGCTGGCCCAGACACCGCCGGAAAGCGTCAGCTGCCCCAAAATGCTGTTCATGGACCCACCGGACGAGATCTGGTTTGCGGGCGGCACCCTGGAGCGCAAGACCGGCAAGGTGGTTCACCTGGGCGGCCACGCCAAGGACGGGCCTGCATTTTCCGAAAAAAAGCAAGTGGGCTTTATCACCTTTTGCTGCGTGCTGTTCCCCCGCAGCGTTGTCGAGAAGGTCGGTTACCTGGACGAAGACCTGTTCATGTACTGTGAGGATGTGGACTACTGCATCCGCCTGACCGACGCCGGGATTCCCATGTGGTATCTGCCCGATGCCGTGCTGCATCACAAAGCCGGCGGCACAGCGGGCGGTATGCTGTCGGTGTATTACATCACCCGCAACACCCTGACCCTGCGCTGCCGCGGACGCAGCACCCCTTTCCGCCGTCTTGCCGGCACCCTGGCTGCCCTCAAGGGCGGTGCCTGCTGTCTGGCAGCCGCCGCTTTGGGCCACCACAAAGGCCGCAGTTACGGTGAATGGCGCGGTGCGGTGGATTTTCTGCGAGGCAAGACCGGGCGCATGGGGCAGTGAGCGCCCCGGAAAGGACCCTGTGTATGCAAGAACTGATTTCCATTGTTATCCCGGTATATAACTGCGCACCCTACCTGGATGCCTGCCTGCAGAGCCTGCAGGCCCAGACCTGGCAGAATTGGGAGACGGTACTGGTGGACGACGGAAGCCGGGACGGTTCTGCCGAACTGTGTGACGCCTGGGCTGCCAAGGACCCCCGCATCCAGGTACTGCACCAAAAAAATGCAGGTGTATCGGCAGCCCGCAACGCCGGGATCGAAGCCGCGCACGGGGCTTACCTGGCTTTTGTGGACGGCGACGACCGGGTGGAACCGGAGTATCTTGAAGTTCTGTATCGGACGCTGGGCCACACCCAGATGGCTGTATGCTGTGTGTATGACCTTTCGGACTGGAACGAAAAAGTGCGGGAAGAACTCGTGCCTCTGGACATTTTCCGGGCCAGTCCGTCCCGGTATGCCAACCCGGTCTACACCAACTACCCCTGCAACAAGCTATTCCTTACCCGCCTGATCCGGGATAACCGCATTGTCTTCCCGGTGGGCGTGCGCCGCTGTGAAGACGCCTACTTTGTGCAGGATTACCTGCTGTGCTGTCAGGCCATCTCCGTGTGTACACGGAAGCTATACCACTACGATCAGCATGAAGGTTCCGCCATGCACCGCTTTTATGCCGGCGTGTGTGATGACGAGATTCCTCTGATGCAGCGCCAGTACGAGCTGTTCCACAGTTCCGGCCCCCACAGCCTGGAAAAGAGCGAAGAGGACGCTTTCCAGTGCTGGCAGTACGGTAAGATCCTGGGCATTCTGCGCTACATCCTGCAATACGCTCCCGACCGGACAACCGCCCTGGCCCAAACCCAGCGACTGATGGACGTTCCCCTGGTACGCCGCAGTATGCTGGCCCCGCCCCCCAGCACCGGCAAGAAGGCCCGCCTGGCGGCCTGGCTGCTGCGGGCCAAAGCCTGGCCGCCTTTGCTGAAACTTCTGGCAACCATGTAAAAAATCCCCCCTGGCTGCGGTTTACAACCGAAGCCAGGGGGGATTTTTCATAGAAGATGTTATTTGCCGAAGCATGTTTCCCACCAGGAATCACGCGGCAGCCTGTTGGTTCAAGTTTCCGGGTTCCTCCCGGAGCAACATCGGGAACACCAGTATCACCGGCAGCATATACAGATAAACCAATGCGTACCGGGGCCAGTAAGCACTGGGCGAAGCGAGCAACAGGGTGATCAGATTTCCTATCGCCGGAGCAAAAAACAGGCAATACCAGCCGCAGCGCTTGACAAACGCATACAAAACCATAAAAAGAACGATCCAGGTAAGCAGACCGGATGCAGGCGCCGTCGTGCTCAAGGTGCAAATGTCCTTCCAGCCTTCATCTCCCAGCAGGTTTGTCTGCCGTATGCCAAAGTCAATATGCCATTCGGCAGCGGCATTGATATTTCCGGATGTGATATTCTGTGTATACTCATTGAGTTCCCATAAAGTCGGAGCCCAGTATCCGTACGTACTCAGGCACCATGCCTCCACATACCGCTGTTGGTTTTTCAGCAGCGTGCGCAGCCAAACCGCCAGAAATTCTCCTTTGTTCCTGGAAAAAAAATCTTTATCGAACTCCGCATCCCACTTGATGGGGTCTACCAGACCCGGCATATACAGTTCATCCCACCGTTCCAGGGGGAGAAGCTCGTTCAGAAATTCCAGATCCGCTGCACTGATATTGCCTTCGTACACAACCGTCCGCGCTATCTGCTGCAACGGGATACCAAAGCTTTCAATGTCGTCCTTGCCGATTTTCATCCTGTTATAAACCGGGCCGGTAAGAATCAGGATACAGATCACCGAAAGGAGGTTCAGCAAAACCAGACGCCGGACGTTCTGCAGGTTCTTGCACGCCAAAGAAATCAAAAACAAAACGACCATGCAGAAGGCGATGATATACACACCATTATTTCGGCTCAGGCAAATGACCAAAATGCTCAGCACACATTGCAAAAGGTATTTTCCGCTCTTGGCCAGCGTGCCTTCCGAGGCCAGCAAATCAAATAATTTCAGGCTGTAGAACATCAGTCCGACGGAAAAGAAGGGATCCTTCCACATACTGACCGCATGTTGTGGAAAATACCGCACCGCACAGAACACCAGCAGAAAGAATACCGTAAGTACCCGCGGTATTCCCTTGTTGTCCATCCAACACAGCATGTATGCCAAAAGAAGTGCCAGGGAAACCATCTGCACCACGGTATATACGGCGCATCCCACCGTAATATCCGCAAATACCATACCAATTTTCAGGCACAGTTCCACAAACAAGGTGTAAAACAGTGGGAAGTGGTTTTCATACGGTGCCTGATGCATGGCTTCGGTAATGGAATTCATCGAATCGCCATAGATCAGGCCCGGATAATAGACAAGGAAATACGGCAGCCACGCCAGAAACAAAATTCCTGCCAGAACACACATCCATTTGACCTGATCGCGCCGGATGCCAACCTTTCTGCTCACCGGCCGGCAGTTTTCCTTCTTTCCGGCCGGCAGGGCAGAAAACACCCACACCAGCAAAAGCGTAAAAAGGTATGTCAAAACCAAAAAAGCCGCCGCATCCAACCAGGAAAGCGGTTCAAATGCGTTTTGCTGCTCAGCAGCCGCACTGTACGCATAGGCCGTTTGGATGTGAAACGCCAGTGTTACGCAAAGCGACAACAGCGCCGAAAATGGCAGAAAAAATTTCAGATTGTGCATTTGCGTTTTCCATCTGTGCAAGCCTTTTTCCTGCACCGCAAAGACAGCCAACGCCGCCGGAAGCACCACCGTTACATTGACCGGCAACCGAAGGTACATGACCAAAATCCATGCCGCGGGAAAAGAAAAGATCATCAGAGCCGCTCTGGAAACAGAGAGTCCGCCTTTTTCACCGATCAAAAAAGCATTATCTTTCATAGACAAAAAGTTCTCTCCTTAAATATCGGACATTCGTCAACGATTCTGTTTCCGTGCAGCGGTCTCAATCAGGCACATCTCAAAATCCCGCCGGTCCTTCTGCTGCATGGTGGAAAGGACCAGCCCTGCCATAAGCAGCAGCAGCGCCGCCAGCGTGCCGATGGCACAGACCACCAGAGTGGGCAGACGAGGAACCAAACCCGTGACCAGGTATTCCCCCAGTACAGGAATAAAGAAAATCATGCTAACCAACAAGCACAACAATGCCAGAATCCCAAAAAAGGAAAAAGGATGATAATTCTTATACAACCGCGCAATGGTGCACAGAACCTTGAATCCATCGGAGTAGGTATTCAGCTTGGAAACGCTGCCTTCCGGCCGGTCCCGATACTCAATGACCACATTTTCGATGCGCATATTCCGCTCAATGGCATGGATGGTCATTTCGGTCTCGATCTCAAATCCCTTGGAAAGTACCGGATATGTTTTGACAAATTCGTAACTGAAAGCCCGGTATCCGGTCATGATATCCTTGATTTCGGTATCGAACAGGAAATTGATGGAAGAGCGGACAATGGTATTGCCAAAATTATGAAACGGCCGCTTATTCTCGGTAAAATACGTGGAAGACAGACGGTCTCCCACCACCATTTCGGCTTTTCCGTTCAAAATAGGTTCCACCAGTTCCGGCGCCACCTCGGCGGGATAGGTGTCATCCCCATCCACCAGGACATAACACTCCGCGTCAATTTCGCGGAACATCCGCCGCATCACATTGCCCTTGCCCTGGGCGTACTCGTATCGGACAATGGCACCTGCCTTTTTCGCCAGTTCCGCCGTGCCGTCTTTGGAATTGTTGTCGTATACATAAATTTGGGCATCCGGCAACGCGCAGCGGAAATCATGCACCACCTTTTCAATGGTAGCACTCTCGTTGTAGCAGGGAATCAGCACTGCGATTTTATCCATAGAATCGTCCGCCTTTCTATCAAATCATTACTTCCGTAATCGGCATCCTTGCTTTGCTTCAGCCCATGCCGTTACAGTCTTTCAAACCATCAAAGAGCTTGCCGTCAAAAATGGTATACTCCGGCTTTTCCACCGCCATTGCCCGGCGGATCATCTCTTCCAGCCGGCTGCAGTCGGTGCCGATATAGAAAACGGCATTGGAATCCTGCAGAAAGCTTTCGTATACGTCCCCGCTCTTGCGGGAAACATTATCCAGCACCACACAAGGCGTACCGGTCACCGCCGCAAAAATCATGCCGTGCAGGCGATCAGTGACCACCACGCGCCGCCGGGCATACCGCTGCAGTTCCTCATTGACTACCGCCGCGCGATCCACCCGGGAAATATCATGTTCCGCAATGTTGGTCCGGACTTCCACATCCGGGTCCACACCACGCACCACATCCAGAATTTCCTGCTTTCTGTCCGCCAGAAGAGTCTCCCCATCTCCGCGCAGGCAAAGCAGGATTCCCTTACGGTCAAATCCATAGTCCCGATGGAGAGAAAGGACCGAATCCGCCATCAGCTTAACTTTGGCATTCTGAAAATAATGGCAGGCCCGGTCATAGCTTTCCTGCCCGCGGGCAAAGATGGTCAGGTCCTGATGATGGTTGTATATCCGGGCGGACAGAGCCAGCTCAGCCTGCCCTTCCGGCGTGTCGGCAAAATAGATGGTCTGGGGGAGGACCACGATCTTGTTGTTGGGGAAATCTTGCACGATCTTGCGGTGCAGTTCCTCTTCTGTCTGGTACAGGCTGCCCATGTTGCCACCACCGTGGATAAATATAATATCCGATGGATTGATAATAGCCTGCAGGAAGGTATACTTTCGGGCGATTTCATAAGTAGAAAATTCCACCTGGAAATACTCCGGGAAATATTGCAGCAAGAGGTTCTGCTCCGCCAGGTCGATGGCGGCATCGCCGATATTCTGGTGTTCGGCGGTGGCCAGCATCAAAGCTTTTTTCTTCTGCCGCAGTTCCATGACCTGCTGCTGCTCGTAGATTTTTGTCTCATTCCAGGCAGCGCCGCGCAGCATCTCCACATCCGACTTCAGACGGGACAATTCCTCCACCTGCTGCTGTACTTTCTGGTCCAGCATCTCCACATCCGACTTCAGACGGGACAATTCCTCCACCTGCTGCTGTACTTTCTGGTCCAGCATCTCCGACATCCAACTCTGGATATCAGCTTTTTGCTTTTCGTATATCTCAGAAATAGACGCATCCAGCTGCAATTTCTGGCTGCGCACAGCCATGTTCTGCAGCTGATTTTGCAATTCCTGGGTTTGCAGACGATTGATATATCGGTTCACTCGCTGCAGCGGATACAGCATTTTCTGCAAAGCACGTTTGCATCCGGTTTTCAAGCCTGCCTTTTTGGCCTGCACTTTTCCTGCCAATTCCCGCTTCTTTTGTACGATCTCCGGCGTAGGTGTCTGCAGAATGTGTAATGTCTTTTCGGCGTCGCCCTGCAGCGCAGTCTTGCGGGCTGCCAAAAATTCGTCCGGAATCCAGGTATTCTGCGCACATCCTTCTCGGAACAACGGATCAGCCACAATCTTAGCAACTTCCGCCAGACGCGCCTCCCTGCTTTCAAAATGTTCATCCAGCGCTGCCGCCACCAGGCACTTAAAGCCGGTGCAAGCCACATAGCTGCAATAGCAGGACCACTCGTCCGGGTCCATCTGCTCCTTGGGTCCGATAAAATCCCGCAGCTGTCCGATCAGGTACATTTTCGTTTCGAACAGATCCTTGCGGTATCGGTGGGTCAAAGAATCGGACTGAGATTCGTTGTTGTAATAATACACTGTCCTGTTCAGAAAAACGATCCCATTGCAAGCGGCATAATATTTCATATTGGTGACGAAATCTTCGCCCAGGGAAAGTTCCGGCGGGAACGCCAGTTCCAGTTTGCGCCAAAGCTCCATGGAATACAGCTTGGCACAAGGCCCTTCCAACAAACTAGTGTTGAAGATCAGACGCATACGGTTACGGGCAAACGCGTCTTTATCGTACACTCGTTCGCCTTCACCAGCCCAGCGTGCGCACAGCAGGCCCCGGTCATTTTCCGGCCGGCTGAAATCCACCAGGCTCATATCCCCCGCCACCAACTCTATACCGGTGCGTTCGGCCGCTTCCACCATCACTTCCAGCATATCGGGAGCAACCACGTCGTCGCTGTCCACAAACACCAGATAATCGCCCTTTGCCTGAGAAACCCCCAGATTGCGAGCCTTGCTCACACCGCCGTTGGGCACATCCAGCACCCGGAACCGATCATCCAACGCAGCGTAGTTGTTGCAGATTTCAAGGGAGGAATCTTTGCTGCCGTCATTGACCAGAATCGCTTCGAACCGGGGCCAGGTCTGCGCCATGATGGAATTCAAACAATACCCCAACCATTTTTCCGCATTATAGACTGGAACCACAATGCTGATCAGTTTATCCTTCATTACCCAATCTTCCCTTTCCAAAATTCCGCACAGGCTTTCAAGCCCTTCTTTTCCAAAACACGGAAACACTCCCGGTACAGTTGATTTAGACCGTTTCCTTCCATCATGGCGCGATCCGACATGGCATCCTCCAGGGTCCGATCCAGTTCGGGACCGCTCAGCCCGGCATCAGCGCATTTGGCCAGGCAGTCGAACAGCGTCCAGCAGTAGGTATCGCACATCTTCTGACGGATAGGCGCCAGTTCCGGCGTATGGCAGACATCATTGGTTTTTTCATGATAGGCCTGGCAGGCATCCAGATTGCGAAGGTTGAACCTGGCCGTGATGCTGCCCTCCCGGCGGCGGTCATAGTTATAACCGGAAATATCCACATACACGACTTTTTTCGCCGCCAGGTAGAACTTGTGGGTGGTAAACTCATCCTCGTGGAGTTTGCCTTTGGGATAGCGGATCTGCCCCACAATATCGGCACGATACAGTTTGTTCCAGGCCACCGGCTTGAAGTTTTTCCAATCCAGATTTCCTTCAATAGCCTGCAGGGGAGTTGCAACGATCACCTTGCCGGAACAGGCAGTCTCTTCCTTCACCATTCCCTTGTACAGGTTACGGTAGCTGCATTCCGCAATTTCGGCGCCGTGCTTCTCTGCCTGAATTTCCAGAATTTCCAGCATCCGGGGGTCCAGCCAGTCATCGCTGTCCACGAAGGCCAGCCAATCCCCTGTGGCTGCTTCGATGCCTGCATTCCTGGCATCGGACAAACCACCGTTTTCCTTATGGATCACCCGGATTCGCCCGTCCTTTTCAGCCCAGGCATCGCACATTTTGCCGCAATTATCCGGACTGCCGTCATCCACCAGAATGATTTCCAGATTCTGATATGTCTGCCTCACAATGGATTCCACGCACCGATCCAAAAAATCTTCCACTTTGTACACCGGCACGATCACACTGATCATCTTCATTTTCTTTCCTCCTGTCCGGCTCTTTTGTTCAGGAAGCGCTTCAAAGGCTTTTTCAGTTTTGCAAAAAGTTTTTCCTGCTTTTCCTGCCGGGCTTTCCACGCAAAATAGTTATCCGGGTCCTGTTTGCAGAGTTGTTGCCATCTCTGTTTCTGGCTGCGATTCTGTACCCCGGGCCACCGCAGAGCATCCTGCCGAATTCCTTGCTCAAACAGCTCCTTGGCTTCCGGCGTCATATCATCCCAACGGCGCAAAAGTGCTTCGGTCACACCCAGCAGGGAATCCACCGACCGGCAAGCCAGGTCCGGCCGATTCATTTCCAAGCAAAATTTCACCCGGTCCCGCATGGCATCCAGCCCGTCCAGCCGTTTCGGTGTGATGGCCGTGTGCATAATGCTCTGAGGCCGCTGCAGATACCAGTACAGCGGCAGATTCACCCGCGCCACCTTCCCGGCCTGCCATAACCACCGGTGGACCACAAACTCATCCTCATGCAGCCGCCCCAGAGGGTACCGCAGCCGGGCAAACAGATCCGCACGGTACAACTTGTTCCATGCTACCACGTACTCTACGGTAATGGAGGTAAAGATGTCTTCCGCCGCTTCCACCTGCAAAGGCTTGTTCGTCAGATCATACAGAGCCTGTTCTTCCGGCAGGGACGTCACTTCACGGAACAGGCACATAGCCACCGGTGCATCGGTCTGCCGGGCAGCCGTTTCCAGTGCCTGCAACATTTGGGGATGCAGAGCATCGTCGGAATCCACAAAAGCCAGAAACCGCCCCCGTGCCATACCGATGCCATGGTTGCGTGCATCCGAAAGACCGCCGTTTTTCTTGTGCAGTACCCGGATACGGGGATCTTTCTTGGCCAGATTGTCACAGATTTCCGGGGACGTATCCGTACTGCCGTCATCCACCAGGATCACCTCAAAGTCCCGGAATGTCTGGCAGAGAATGCTGTCCACACAGGTTTCCAGATAGGGGGCTGTGTTATACACCGGCACAATCACCGAAATGCTCACTCGCTCGGACTGCACGCGAAACACTCACTCCCATCGAACATTTTTCGGCAGAAACTGCGCCGGAATTTTTATCGCACAATTCCCCATTCTTCTATCTGCCTATTATATCGTATAAGAGCCCGCCAAACAACCCCTTTTGCCGGATTCCGCTCACGCACTGCCGCCAAAATTCATCTTTCTTTCGTCGTTTTCAAAAAAACAAAACCCAGCTGTTCACGGTTTCCCTGAACAGCCGGGCATTATGTACAGTCATGGTCTGCTGTTATTCCGCTTCTTCTTCCAGTTCTCTGGCCAGCTTCCAAAGCTCTTCCAGCGTTTCCACTTCTTGCAGACGTTCCTCGTCCACCTCAACGCCGATGGCTTCTCCCAACTGCCATGCCAGTTCGATCAGGTCCTCATGGTCGGCACCCAGTTCCGCCAGGGTAGTTCCCGAGTTCAGGTCCCCCTCGTCACAGCTGAACTGTTCGGCCAGAATCTCTTTCAGTTCCTGCTTGGTCATATTGTGGTATCCCCCAATCTTCCGGCTGCACCGCAGCCCTTCCTTTTTGAATTATGATACCCAATCCGAACCCGCATCGTCAAGAGGACAGCCCCTTTCCCTTGTTAGAAATCGAAACCGGATTCTTGTGCAACCCTTACAATCTTTTAACCGGATCTTTGCCGGTCAAACTTTCCCCTGGCGGCTGTTCTGGGTACCGAAGTAGAAGGCTACCACCATGGACACCACCGTCATAACGGTGTCCGGCTGCAATTGTCCCGTCAGAGCCAGCACCGCAAACACCGCAATAACCACCAGCGTCACGATGGTTTTGACCTTGATGAGGGCCGCCAGATTTTTCCAGAATTCCTCCACTGCCCTCTCCTTTTCACTCTCCGCCGGAACACACCGGCAGGCTTTCACATTTCTTCATGATGTGGGTCACAGAGGGGTCCCCGTCGCCCAGTGCCATGTAAGGGTCATAGCAGCTGCGCAAGGTCTCAACACCGTAGGGCGGGACCGCCTTTTCCTGAATGTAGTGCAGTCCCAGGTCAATGACCTTGGCACGCAGCAGGCCCTTGACGCCGTCACGCAAGGCTTTTTCTTCCTTACGGCTGCGGGTCAGGCCGGCGGCTGCCCAACCGCAGAAGGCTGTGAGCAGCGGCAGGACGGCCGTCAGAATATCCGGGATGTTTTCCGGCATCAAGCCCCCACCTCTTCCTCGTCCGCCCAGACAGCGCTGTACAGCCCCAGGTCATCCAGTTCCCGTTCCTTGCACACCGCCAGGATGGCATCGGCGTCCCCCTGCGTGACAGGGC
>CAJMLV010000026.1 GCA_905214345.1 uncultured bacterium | reverse complement strand
TGATGTTGTCGGGGCTGATGTCCCGGTGGATGATGCCGTCGGCATGGACCCGCTGCAGCGAGCGCATCACCGGCATCAGCAGGGCCACGGCCTGGGCGGGGGCCAGGTTGCCGTTGTCCTTGAGGTATTCTTTCAGGTTTTTCCCGTCCAGAAAATCCATGATGATATAGGCGGTGCCGTTTTCTTCGCAGAAATCCCGGACCCCCACAATGCCGGGTTCTTCATAGAAGCGCGCCAGAACCCGGGCTTCGCTCAAAAACTTCTCTTTGTTGCGGTTGAACAGGTCGCGGTGTTCGCCCAGGGTGGCGAACACGGTGGAAGACGCCTCATTGTTGCGGTTGACATAACCGGCCATGTAGAATTCCTTGATGGCCACTTTCAGGTTCAGCACGGTGTCCAGGCCGATATAGGTGATGCCGAAGCCGCCCTCCCCCAGGACGCGGCCCACCCGGTACCGCTGCATGACCATGCTGCCGGGGGCAAGGTGATGGGGCAGGCTGGTGTAGGAATCAATGGCAAAACCGCATTGGGGACAGGTGCCGCCGGTACAGGTGACCTGTGCCAGGCAGTTGGGACAGAAACAGGTTTTGGTGTTCATCTACTTCCTCCTTCATTTTATCAAAACAGGATGACGATTCCCCCATTCAGCCGCGAGGGGGAAAGGCATCGGACAGGTCAGTCATAGATCCAGACGGTGATGGCGGTTCGGTTATCCCGCCGCCCGTGTTCGTTGCGTCGGATCAGTTCCAGCATGTTTTCCATCCAGGTGCGTGGATTGTCCGCTTCTTCCAGGCAGATCTGGATTTGTTCCTCGGTGATGTATTCCCAAAAACCGTCGCTGCACAGAAGAAACTGCTGGTTTCCGTGCAGAGGCAGTTCCGGCTGCAGGTCCACCGCCGGCCGGGACCAGGGAATGCCCAGCACGCGGAGAAGTTTGCTGCGGTCCTCGTGAAAGCGGATCTCCGATTCGGCAACCTGACCGGCCGCCGACAGCATCTGAGAAACGCTGTGGTCAAAGGTGCGCTGCAGCAGACGGCCCTTTTCGGCGTAATAGGTGCGGGAATCTCCCACATGGCCCCAATGAACGGTGTTTTGGTCCAGCAGGACCACGTTCAGGGTGGTTTTCATCTGGCTTTCGCAGTGTTCCGTCTGCTGTTTGTCCAAAACCTTCTGCTGGGCCGCCAAAAACAGATTTTCCAGCGCGTTGTCCGACACCTGTGTCAGGCCGGCCGCGCCTTCCGTGACGGTGCGGCATGCCAGTTCCGCGGCTACTTCGCCCCGGGCCAGTCCGCCCAGGCCGTCCGCCAGGGCAAAACAATATCCGTAAGGGGTACGGCACACCGCAAAGCGGTCTTCGTTGTTGGGCCGGTCACAGGTATCGGTGTGGGTACAGTATTCGATCTTCAAGCAAAACTCCTTTCCGGGGCGGCGGGGCTCCTTATTGGTAAGAGGGTTTTTGCAGGTATTCCTGGCTGACCCAGCCATAGACGGTCTGTGCGCTTTGCTGGTCATACCAGGATACATACACCCAGCCGGGAGTACTGCGCAGGGCACCCCATACGTTTACGCTCGAACCCACAGGGATGCTGCCCTTGCGCGGGTAGTCGGTGCCGGGACCGGTGCGCATGACCAGACCGCTATCCGCAGTGGTGGTGAAAAAGCCGGTGGGAATCAGGGCCTTTTCGCTCTTCACCGTGGGGTAATCGATCGGTACGTCGCCAGTCTGGAAACCAGCGACTTCCGTTACGTTATTGACCGGGGGATCGGGTGCTTCGGTGGGGGCGGGGGCGCTCAGCGTCGGGTCAAGGCCCATTTTTTCCTTTACAGCGGCCAGGTCCACCAGACCCCAGAGCCCGTCTTTCTTGGCCCACAGTTCATCGTTGTAGGCCGGGGCCATGGCTTCCAGTTCCCCGAAGCCAATGAGCAGGGTGCCGTCGCGGTACAGAAGACCGTACTGCCCGTTCTGGCTCACAACGATGGTGTCCGACGTGCAGGGGTAAGCAGTGAAATTGCCTTCCACATAGGCACCGTATTCTCCGGCATCTGGGTCATAGAAGGTGTTATACCACACGCCATCATATACAAAGTCGATGACGGTCTGGCCGTTTTCGTCGATGTAGCCCCACTTGCCGTCCTTGCGGCAGGCGGCAAGACCCTCGGAAAAATCCTCCGCCAGTTCGTAGGAAAAATCGGTGATGAGCTGGCCGTCAGTGCCAACATAACCCTTGGGAGCATTTTCATCCACGGTGGTGTAGGAAGCGTACAGATTCCATGTGTCTTCGCCGCCGGGCTGATCCAACGAAACAGAAACATGCGCATCGGGATCAACACTCAGGTTTTGGGAACTGATGGCCGAACAGGGATAAGGCTTGTGCAGGTTACAGTCAGACACCGGTGCAGCATATACGGCGTAAAATAATCCTACAGCTAAGCTCTTTTGTGCAAATGTATCATAGTATATTTGCATACTGCCGGCACCGCGTTCCAGAACAGAAAACAGGTGCCAGGGATACGGAGATGTATAGAGGTATCCGACATTATCTATTATCGAATAATTGATGATACCGGTAGCGTCAAAACGATATACAGACAGGTTGCTTTCGGGAGAAGAAAGCTGGATGTCTCCGCTGTCTGTGTGTTCGGGCATATAGTAGCACCGCCAGCTGCCGTCGGCCAACTGTACTGCATAGTATTGCGGCAGATTGGAGTAACCGGGAAAACTCAACTCGTAGAAAAAGGGAGAGCCTGGAATTACAGGGTCTGAACTGTCGCCAGAGCTGCCGCTGATGTCACTGAACGCGTTGCCCCGCAGCGGCAGGACCTGGGCATAATCATAAGAGGGCTCCAGCGTCCATTGCAGGTCGGCGGCGGTCAGCGGGGTATCGGAAGGGACCGCCGTGGTCTGGGGGGCCTGCTCGTCCGCGGTCTGTCCGCCGCCAAGCTCATCGGCCCGGGCGGCGTCGGCCGCGGCGCGCTCCGCGTCACCCAGCCCGGTATAGGCCTGGGAACGGCCGGCGTATGCCTGCGCATTTTCGGGGTTCAGTTCCTCGATGACCACCGTATAGTCATCCACCGCCAGCTGGTATTCGCCCAGCCCCAGGTAGGCCTCGGCGCGGCCCATATAGGCCGGTTCGGAGCGGGCATCAATGTGGATGGCCTTGGTAAACTCCAGTACGGCGGCTTCATAGTCCAGTTCGGTCAGATACCGCTGCCCCAACTCCAGCTGCCGCGAAAGCCGGGCCGACGGCGTCATGTTCACGGCGGCAAAAAGCAGCAGAAGAACCAGCAGGGCACACACGACCGCCGCAACGGTCTTTTGCGGGCCGGACAACCCGGATAGCCGGGCGCGGAAGGATTGCAGCGCAGTTTTCATAGTGACAACCTCTTTACTCTTCATTCTGAAAAAACAGGGAGTGCAGGGATACGGAATCAAGGCGGGTGCGTTCGGCGGGATGTTCAGGGATGCTTTTCCGGTACCCGTACCGGGTCAGCGGTATTCGCTCCAGATCCGGTCCCGCAAACGCTTTTCGGCGCGTTTCAGGCCGTGGTGGATGATGAGGGCGGCTGTGGGGACCAGAACCAGCCCGGCGATGCCTCCGATGAAAAAGAGCGCGCCGGACGACAGTGTCGGCATGGATAAACGCCTCCTTTGTTATGTGAAGTGTGCGGGTCACAGCCAACCGCCTGCCCGCAGCTGCTCCAGCAAAGATTCCAGACGGGTCATTTCCAGGTCGCTTGCCCCGTTTGCCTGGGCCTGGGGATAATATTCTGCGGCTTTCTGTGCGTAAGCCTGGGTCTGCTCATAGCTGCGCTGTTCCACAGGCAGCGTGCTCTGCCGGTCCGCCTCCAGAAAAGCCAGCCGCAGATAGGGGCGGTAGTCGGTGGGCGCTTCTTCACATGCGGCCAGCAGGGTCTGTTCGGCCTGGTCGAAGTCGCCCAGGTTCTCCTGCACGACGGCAAGATTGATTTTCGTCAGGATGTTGCCCTGTCCGCGCTGGATCACAGCCTGCAGGCAGTCCAGAGCCTGGAGGTAATAGTCCCGGGCGTTTTCGGACTCGGCCTGGGCCTTGCGGCTGTACGCATCGGCCAGCATCTCTTCATGCAGGGCAGCGGCATCGCCCAGTCGTTCCCGCGCCTGTTCCAGAAGCAGGATGCAGCCGTCCAGGTCCCCGTTGTCCCGGCGGAGCTGTGCGGCGGTCAGGTACACCCGGCTGATGGTCTGCGGGTCGTCACTGCGCTGCAAAATGTCGTCGTACTGGGCCAGGGCTTTCTCATAGTCACCGTTGATGGTGTTGATTTCGGCACTGATGACCTCACAGTCCACCGAAAGGGCGTCCTGTTCCTGCAGGGCGGCCAGGGTGGACTGCGCGCCTTCCAGGTCGCCGGAGCGGGCCTGGGCCAGCGCCAGGCCGCGATAATAGGCGGTGTTGTCCTGACGAAGCTCCAAAGCGCGGCTGTACAGCTGAACGGCACCGGTATAGTCCTCCAGCTCATACAGGCAGTTGGCCTGTACATAATACAGGTCTGCCGCCTGGGCGGCGTCCAGGTCGCTCTCGGACAGGGTGCCGGTAAACAGTGCGTTGTACAACAGGTCGAAAGCGGATTGGTACTCGCCGTTCTGATACTGGCCCACCGCCAGTTCCAGATAGGCTTCCGCCCGGCGGGGCGTCATGCTGATGGCCTGCTGCAGGACCTCTTCCGCCTGAACGGCGTCACCCTGGACGAAAAGGTCCTGCCCTTGCGAAACCAGCGTCAGATAAGAATTCTGGCGTCCCTGATACAGCTGCAGAGCGCCGTAAGCCGTACAAAACACGCTGGCGCAGAACAGCAGCCCCAGGGTCCAGCGGCTCAGGGTGCGCAGTCTGCGGTACCGTTTATAGCGGATGTCCAGATCCGCCACATCCTGCAATGCCTGCAGCATCTGGGCCGCACCGGGAAAACGGTCTGCGGGCTGTTTCTGCATGGCGCGCTCGATGATCAGACGGAAAGGCTCGCTGATGCGTACCGGAAGCTGGGACAGCGGCGTGAGCGGGTCCAGGGATTTTTCCGGCGTCCGGCCGCTGACCAGAAAATACAGGGTGGCGCCGATGCCGTATACATCGGTGCGTTCGCTGACTGTACCGTATCCGCCGGCCCGGGCGGTCATGGCAGCCTGGGAGGAGCGGGACCCGGTGGCGGCGGGGGCTGTGGCAGCCACGGTCAGCTGGGAAAGCATGCTGTCTTCACAGGCGACGGTGGCTTCCGCATCCACGGCAGCCGGATCGCAGCGGGTATACTGTTCCGGCGCTGCGTAACCGGGGGTGGCGCCCAGGGCCAGAAGGCCGTCATGGAAGATCAGGGAGGTGTTGAAATCGATCAGGCACAGGTCCCCCGACGGCGTGATCATGATGTTGCTGGGTTTGATGTCGCTGTGGATGATGGGGGTCGGCTGTTCGTGCAGGTATGCGGTCACTTCGCACAGCTGGCAGGCCCAGCGGTGGGCGTCTTTCTGGTCAGCGGGACCATGGCGTTCCACATACTGTTTCATGTTTTCGCCCGGTATGTAGTCCATGACGGTATAAAAGTAACCGTCCGACCCGTTGATGATGTCGTAGATACGGGGCAGATACCGGTGCTTCAGCAGTTTGAGGATATTGGCTTCCGCGTGCTGGTCCAGCTTGCCCACATACTGGCTTTTGACCCGCTTGATCACCACGTCCACGCCCAGCCCGCGCCGGTAAGCGCGGAACAGGGTGCCCATTCCGCCTTCGCCCAGAGAGCGGATGTCGATATAATCGCTGCCCAAAGGCAGATGGATCTCTTCAGACAATTGTTTGACCCTCCCTCTGTGAGGCTGACCCCCGGATGCGAATTATCTGATACTTCTTTTCGGAATGCACTCTTTTATCACATGTCATATTATATATGAATAAAATTTCTTTTTCAACGAATAACTGTTCCTGCTAAAGGACTTTTTGCACAATTAGGGCGGGTGTAATTGTATGATAGTGATTAAAAATGACGGGAAATACACAAAGGCTTCATAAAAAATACACAAATCATTCCTATTCCGTTGCATTCGCGGATGCCCTGTAATATAATTAGTAACAATAATCCGATAAACATAAGTACTGCGATGCAGTATCAGAAGATGCGAAAAAAGGCTTTCCGCAAGGGCGTCGCGGAAAAGCCGGTGCCGGAGGCGGATAGTATGAATCTGGATACGATCCTTCTGTATGCGGGGGCAGGGATCGCTCTGCTCGCGCTGCTGGCGCTGATTTTTTCCCTTTGCAGATACCATCTGGCAGCCGGTAAGCTGAACAGGCAGCTGGATTCCGAATACGGTCCGAAGCTCGGTCTTTGATCAGAACGGTGAGCAGCGGGGAAGAGGAATTCTATGGAACAGGTCGTTGCCTCAACGTATGAGGTGCTCGGAAAACTGGGGTCCGGCGGCGGCGGAAACGTCTATCTGGCCCGGCATATACGTCTGGACAAAAAGGTCGTCCTGAAGGCGGACAAGCGCAAGATCACCACGCCGCCGGAGCTGCTGCGCCGGGAAGTGGATGTGCTGAAAAACCTCCGCCATCCCAATATTCCACAGGTATACGACTTCTTTGTGGAAAACGACACCGTGTATACGGTGATGGACTACATTCAGGGAGAAAGCCTGGACAAAGCCCTGAAACGCGGAGAGCGCTTCAGCCAGGCCCAGGTGGTGCAGTGGGGCGCCCAGCTTTTGCAGGCGCTGGTTTATCTGCACAGTCCCATTCACGGGGAACCGCCCAAGGGGTTCCTGCACAGCGATATCAAGCCGGCCAACATCATGCTGATGCCGGACGGCAACATCTGTCTGATCGACTTTAACATTGCCCTGGCACTGGGCGAAGAAAACGTGATCGGCTGCAGTGCCGGGTATTCCTCGCCGGAACATTACGGTCTGGATTTCTCGGTCAACAGCACCACCTCCATCGTGGCGGGTGTATCGGGACCGAAAGGGGACGGGGCCACCGAACTGGCACCGGATTCCGAAGCTACCGTGACCGCCGGACGGGAGGAAACGGGCAGCCGCTCCTCCGGGGCCGCCACCGCGCCGCGGGTGCGGACCGTTACGCCCGATGTGCGCTCAGATATTTACAGTACCGGCGCGACTCTGTATCACCTGCTCTGCGGGGAACGGCCGGACCGGGATGCCACCCGGGTCAAGCCGCTTTCCCGGGAGGAATTCAGCCCCCAGGTGGCGGACATCATCAACCGGGCCATGCAGCCCAACCCGGACCTGCGCTTCCAGACAGCGGAAGAGATGCTCCGGGCACTGGTCCACCTGCGTGACAACGATGTCCGGGTCCTGCGGCTGAAGCGCCGCCGCCGCATCTGCTGTGCGGCCAGCATTGCCTTTTTGTGCTTTGGCGTGGCGCTTTCTTTTGTGGGGCTCAAACGGATACAGACCACCGAGAGCCGCCTGAAACTGGCGGAATATTCCCGGTCCGCCCTGGACAGCGGGGATACGGCGGCTGCCCTGGACTATGCCGTACAGGCATTTGCCGAAAAACCCGGCCTGCTGGCCGGGGCGTATGTGCCCCAGGCCCGGGTGGCCCTGACCGACGCGTTGGGCGTGTACGATCTGGCGGATACCTACCGTGCGGCAGGGACCGTGGAACTGCCTTCTGCGCCGCTGTGTCTGCGCATGGCGCCGGGCGGCGGGACCGCTGCCGGGGTATGTTCCCGCACACTGGTGATCTTTGACACCGGCACCCGGCAGATCCTGACCACCCGGGAGGCGGATGAGTCCGCTTTGACGGAAGTGGAGTATCTGGATGACAGCAGGGTCGTATACGGCGGGGCGGACGGACTTTGCGCCTATGACATTGCAAACCAGCAGGTGATATGGCAGGGACAACCCGCCACCGGCATCGCTGTATCCGCCGACGGCGGAAAGATCGCCGCCATATACCGGGACGAAAGCCGGGCTTTTGTCTACGCTGCGGGCGACGGCTCGGTGCTTGCCGACCTGGATTTCGGCGGGAGGCAGCAGCAGGTAGCCTACAACGATATTTTTGCCAATCCGAATGACAATCTTTTCTGCCTGAATGCGGACGGCAGCCTTCTGGCCGTCAGTTTTGCGGACGGCAGTCTGTGCCTGTTCGATACCGCTTCCGGGGAACAGGCTGCGGAGATCCTGGGCGCAGGGTCCGGATACACCCACTTCGAAGGCGGATTCAGCGGACAATATTTCGCGTTCTCCGCATCCGGCGCAGCAGAGTCGGTTTTTGCGGTCATCGATACCGGCTCTATGGAACAGACCGGGGGATACTCTTCGGCCTATCCCTTCGGGGTGCAGGCGGACGAAAACGGCATCTGTGTGCAGACCGAAAACATCCTGGTGCGCCTTGATCCGGTGACCGGGGAGCAGACTCCCCTGGTCACCACAGCCAAGACCATCAGTGCTTTCTGTGTGGGGAAGGAACGCACCGTGATCCTGACCCCGGACTCCATGGAGTTCTACGACGGCACCGCTGCCCGGACCGCCGCCTATGAGATCACAGAACCGCTCTGCTTTGCGGTGCTGAGTGATACCAATGCAGTGATCGGCGGGCGGGACGGACCCACCCTGCGGGTACTGACCTACGAAAATCATCCGGAGGCGGAGGTCCTGACCTATGATCCCTCCTACGCTCACGATGAGATGCGCATGAGTGCCGACGGGCAGACGCTGATGGCCTTTTCTTACACAGGATTCCGCATATATGGCCGGGACGGCAGTGTTTTGTGCGAAACGGAACTGCCCGCCCCGCAGCGGATCTATGACCAGCAGTTCCGCCGGGACGAGAACCGCTCTTACCTGGAGGTTTTCTATTACGACGGGACGATTTTGCGGTATGATGCCGCCGACGGCACCCTGTTTGAGCAGGACAGCGGAACACCGCCCGCGGAGGACCTGTACGAGGAGTTTGAAACCGATACTTTGCGGATCGAATCACCTTTGCACGGCGGTGCGACAGCGTACGACAAAACCACAGGAAAGGAAGTCGCACGGTTGGATGAGGACGCCTACCTGACCTATGTGACCCAGGTGGGGGACTATATTGTGGTCCAGTATGTGACCACCGAGGACGAATATTACGGCCGGCTGCTGGACCGGCAGTGCCGGGTGCTGGCAGAAATGCCGGATCTGTGCGATGTGATGGACGGCACGCTTCTGTTTGATTATCCTTCCGGTAATGTGCGGCAGTGCAGGATCTATGATCTGGAAGAACTGCTGCAGATGGCACAGACAGAACAGACATCTCCTTGAAAGCCGCCGACGGCAGGCTGACAGGACGCCCGGTCGGGCGAAGCCCCGGCTGCAGGTGTCCGCTGATTTGGTGTGATCGCCCTTGCGGGCGGTTGACAATAAAAAATTGCCCTAGGGTGTGGCGGTCGTTCCGGCAAAACGATGCGCAGCACCAAGGGCAATGAATCCCGCGGCGGGAGGTCCCGCCGGAATTTCCGCAGGCGTAAAACGCAGAAACATGTTTCCAAAAAAGAGAAAGGATTGTGTGGGGTAACACATGAAGAAGAAGCTCGTATCTCTTCTGATGGCAGCGGCCATGACCATGTCGGTCATGTCTCCGTTTGCCGGCACGGCGTTTGCCGAAGAAGCCGCTGAACAGAATGTGGATGTTCAGGTGGAAACCGTGCAGGCCACCGATGAATCCGCCGACGTGGTGCAGAACAGCATCAACGACCAGTCTGCCGGCACTTCGACCGGCAAAGAGGCGGAACCCGAAGCGGTGCAGCAGGCGGGAGCCTTGTTTGAGGCTCTGCCCGCTGCCGGGGATGTGGCCGCCATGACCGCCGAGGAAAAGGCTGCGGTGTCCGAGCAGGTGGCCCAGGCCCTGAATGCCGTGGACGCCCTGTCTCTGGCAGACTATGATATTTTTATGGCATCCTACGGCGAAATGTACGACGCGGTCTGCAACGACCTGATGGCGGCGCTGATGGCCACCGCGGAGGATGCTCCCTCCGACCTGTCTCTGCGCCCCATGGAGGAGACCACCGGCGTCTACCTGCCTTTGTTGGGATATAGCAAAGAACAGCTGCATAATTTCCCGGTGGATAACATTCTGGGGATGCTGGTGGACAAAAATGGCAACTCCATTCAGGTAGATTCGGGTTATACCAACGCCTGGTTCTATTTTACCCAGGAAGATATTGACGAGACACATGCTCTGGGTACGGGTGAGGCAGTTGACCTGTGGAACTACAATTGGACCGATTCGGAATACGGGCTGTCCGGCAGTTATACCATGTATATGGTGCTGGGCAACGGTAATCAGATGGATGACGCTGCCAATCACCGCTACATCATTACGGTGGAGGTCAACACCTCCCCCGTGCTGAACGAGACCATCTCTATCTCGGCGACCACGCCTAGCGGATGGTCTATTTACGGCAGCAGTCGTACCAAGGAAACCGATCTGTTCGAAAATCTGGGAATGCAGGGCAAGGCAATCGAAATCTACACTACCAATGCCCGGGATGACAACATGTATACCGTGGGTGCCCCGTACAGCGGAATTGGGACCATGCAGCGCATGGGCTACAAGGTGGATGTGTATCCCATGTCCAACTTCCTGAATTATCGGGATAACGGGGCGGAGCTGACCGGTGCCATCACCGATCAGTTCTTCGCCGATGCTTCGTATAATCGCTACTATGCAGATTACGGCACCGAACCTACCATGGAAAATTATATGACCGCACCCAACCTGTTCTGCCTGGTGGTTACCGAGACTGCCACCGGCCGGATGTTGGGATATTTCGGCTTTTCTGTTACGGTACGTTCTCTTTCCCAAAAAATTCAGGTAGAGGTGTATACCCGCGCCAATGGATATCAGGAAATTCTCGGCTCCGGTATGATTAGTTCCACCTCTGTGCCCCTTACCGTGACGGTGGCTCCTTCCGCCACCCAGGATGCGGTCACCACCGGCCGCACGACCTACCAGTCGTGGTATACCAGCGCCGTAGAGGTGCCGGAAGGAACCATCGGACAAACTTGTTACCTCAGTATGCCCAAAGTCGACGAACTCAAGGCGGTCTATGACGGGCGGTACAACAGTCTGGAAGAGGCTCAGGCTTCCGGCATGGAAATCACTGGCCAGATTATGGCCGACGGTACCGGGACCGACGAGTTTGGTTATGCCAAGACACTTTCCTACATTAATTATTTGACTCTGGTGTTCCAGGATGGCCAGACCCAGATCATCTCCCTCTATGCTTACGAACAGATGGAGGATACCACACCCACTTACAGCCAGAACGAGATCGACCCGGACTTTGAAATCTCCGACATTTCTCTGCAGGGAACCCGCCTGCAGTATTACGTTGCCAAAGCCGTGGGCGGCATCCAGCTGGATACCTATTACCGCAATGATGAAAAATATGAAGTGGGCGGATACCAGTTGGTCATGATTCGCAACCAGTTGTCGGCAGACAGCTTGAAGCAGCTGATTCCGGAGTTCAATACTCCCGAAGGTGTGGTGGTCAGTTCCGGCAGCCGTGCGGAATCCGGCAAAACCGACCTGAGCAATGCTGTCTGGTCGGACAGCATGACCAACACGGTCATGTATCAGGTCCATGTGCCGGGCAAGAAGCTGAAGAACTACCAGGTTACCTTTGCCACCTTGCAGAATCAGGGGACCCTGTACGTCGCCGGTCCTGATGAGCGTTTCGTCAACCTGACCGCCGACAATAAATTTGTGCATGATATCCTGGTGACCAACATCGGCGCTACCGACCTGGAAGGGGTCAAGGTGGAACTGATTGACCCTGTCCATGTCAAACTGGACGAATACTGGACTGTCAACAACGCAACTATCCCGGCGTTTAACAGCGTTTACAACGATTACGTCGTGGAGGACGAAAACGGCCAGACCACCAGCCAGAACAACGATTACGCTACCCTTGCCAATATCGCCAAAATTCGCCTGTTGGCGGACGGTGAGGGCGAGATCAGCGGTACGCTTCGCGTGACCACCGCCGACGGCCAGGTCCGTGAGATCAAGCTGACCGGTATTGCCGCCAACCCCCATATCGTTTCCGGTGACCTGGATGACGCGGTCAAATTCGTTCCTTATTCCTACATGGTCGTCACCGACAATATGTATAACTGGAACCGTTCGTCTTTCAAGATTGTGGACGGTGCTCTGCCCGCTGGTATGGAACTGTATGAGGCCACCGGTGAAGTTTACGGCGTGCCTGTCGAAACTGGTGACTTTACTTTTACCGTGCAGGTGGATTACAGCAGCTCCCGCTTTTCGCCTTCCACCGCGACCTATACCCTGCACGTGGCTGAAAACGGAAACCGCATGGTTTACGAGCAGACCGATGAAGGCTACGAGATCCAGGTTCCCTTGGGCGTGGAACAGGGCGAAGGCACCTACGACTTCCTGCTCACCGACATCACCCAGGACCAGCTGTACGTTTCCGAAGGCGTGCATCCTGAATTCATGGGCCTGTGGCTCAACGGTGAAAAGTTGGTCCGGGACGTGGATTACACCTCTGTGAGCGGCAGCACCCGCATCACCATCAAGAGCCAGACTCTGCAGGAAAAGGCTTACACCGACGACTACAACACCATCGCGGCGGAATTCCGTGTGGACGGCGACCGGGAAAATGAACTGAAGCGCACGGCCCAGAACTTCCGCCTGGGTGAGATCAAGACTTCCACTTCCGATGACAACCAGAACGGTTCCTCCGGCGGCGGTTCTTCCGACAACAGCCAGGACAGCACCGCAGCCGACAGCGCTGCCGAGGATGCGGCGGCCCAAGCGGCGGCACAGGCGGCGGCACAGGCGGCAGCCCTGGCGGCCAAAGGCGTGAACCTGCGCTTCTACATTGTGGACGAAGCCGATGAACCGATGGCCGGCGTGAAGGTGGAGCTGCATTCCACCCCGCGTACCGGTGTGACCGATTCCAACGGCTGCGTGGCTTTCAGCGGCGTGGAGTTCGGCAAGCATACCCTGACCGTGTACGGCGAGGACGGAGAAATTCTGGCCAGCAAGAGCTTTGAACTGGTTTCCGGTGCGTTCGGTACCAACGGCGATGTGATCACCGTCATGGGCGGCAGCACCCTGTCCATCCGCGTAAAGGCGGCCAACGGCGTTCTGAGCTTTGTCCGCGTGGATCTGCCCCAGACCGGCGATGAGTCCAACATGGTGCTGTGGGTCATTGTTCTGGCCGCTGCAGTCTGCCTGTTCGTCGGCGTGAACATCTACAAAAAGAAACGGAATGACGTCACTTCCGACGATCAGACCTGAATGATACTGTAAGCAGAACCGCAACAGAACCGGCCGGTCCGCCGCAGGGCCGGCCGGATGGCGGTTTATGAATCTTTGAATGAAAGGATGGAACGCCGATGATTCGGATGCTTCTGCAATGCGAAGATACGTATTTTGTTAACGCATTCAGCAATTATGCGAGCCTGCACTGCCCTTCCATCGAATTTGTGTGTTTTACCACGGTTGAGAAGGCACTGGAATACCTGTCCGGTTCCTTCCTGCGCATGGAGGCCGTCCTGGGCTCACAGGAACTGCTGGACCGGATCGAGCGGCCCAATGTGGCACGGTTCCTGGTATCGGACCAGACCCTGTATTCCAACGAGGAATCCATCCGGATCAACATTTATCAGTCCGGTTCGGCCATCATTTCGGACATCAAGAGCGCCCTGGCGCTTTCCGGCGATGATCTGTTCCGCACGGGCGGACGGGATGTCCATGTGGTGGCGACCTACTCTGTACAGGGCGGGAGCGGCAAATCGGTGCTCAGCTACGCTCTGGCGGCTGCGGCGGCGCGGTCGGGGAAACAGGCCCTGTATATCAGCCTGGACCCCTTCCCGGCGCTGGGGCAGCTGTATGAACATGATTTCTCCGGGACCATTGATGACCTGCTGTTTGCCCTGAAAGGAGGCCGGGACCTGGCGCCGGTGGTGCTGGATTCCATGGAGCGCAACGCCGACCATGTCATGGTGCTTCCGCCTTTCCACTTTGCGGGGGATCTGCTGTCCCTGAAGCAGGAAGAGCTGAACGCCCTGATCCGGGTCCTGGTGGAAAAGACCGACCTGGAATACATCTTCCTGGACCTGCCCACCGGCATCCAGACGATGAACCTTTGGGCGCTGGAACAGTGCAGCAGTGTGCTGCAGGTGTATACCGACGACCTGGTGGGGCGTGAACGGATGCAGCGTGTGGACAAAGATGTGTATTTCCAGAATCTTCCGATCCACGGGCAGATTTTGACCGTTCTCAACAAATGCCGCCAAAAAAATCCCGAAGAGGGAGTGGCCATGAAGATGCCCTGCTCGGAAAGCCTGCAGCAGGGACGCCGCGTGGCCGACGTACAGGAACGCAACCCGGCGTTTTTGAAGAGCTGTACGGACCTTTTGCAGCAGCTTGCCTGACAGCGGAGCGGGTACAAACTGATTTACGGAGGAATTCCCATGGAAGATTTTGCACGTCGGATCTCGATCCAGACAGAGGGAACCAACAATGTTCTGGTGATCGAACTGCAGCCGGGCGAAACACTGATTCCGTACTGCTGCAAGGTCATGGAGCGCAACAACATTCCCGGACTGCTTCGCATGCGGCACCAGTCGATGGACGGTGTGATCCGCCTGCGTTACAACATCGGCGGAAAAGTACCCCTGCGTGAGTTCATGCTCCGCCATCACCTGACATACCAGAACGGTATCCGGCTGCTGCGCAACCTGTGCGATGCCCTTCTGCATCTGAACGAATACTTCCTTTCGGTGGACATGTGCTACCTGGACCCGGAACAGATCTATGTGGGGGACGGGCTGTGCGTGTACCTGCCCTGCATTCCCATGCAGCGGGACACCGTGCAGAACACTTCCACCCGGCTGAAGACGTTCTTTGAAAAGCTGCTCAGCGAATATTTTGCCACGGCGGACTGCAGCAGCTACGACGATATGTTCAAGTGGGTCTATAAAGCGACCCTGTTCGACCTGGAAACGTTCTGCAAGACGTTCCTTAAAGAAGACCGGGCGGCACCCGGCGCGCCTGCACAGGCAGCGCCCGCGGCACCTGCCCCGGCGGCTCCGGCGCCCAAACCCGCGGCGCGCCAGGCGGAAACGCCTGTGCAGTCTGCGGCACCTGCTCCGCAGCCCGGCCAGCTGACCGAACTGCTGCAGGAAAAGATGAAGGGGCTGCAGTCCATCTATCCGGGTGCGGGAGAGGAAAAGGAAAAGCCTGTCAATCCGCTGGCCAAAGTCCTTCCGGAAAAAGAAAAGCCCGCAGCGGAACCCGCAAAACCCAACCTGGGCTTTGAGATTCCCGGCGGCGGTTCCTTTGTTGTGCCCGGCGCCGAGGACCGGCGCAAACCCAAGGCGGAAAAAGAGCGCAAAGGCTTCTGGCCTTTCGGTTCACGGGGAGAAAAGGCTCCCGAACAGGAAGCGCCGCAGCCGGCGCCGGCCCCGGCTCCCAAGGAACGGCCCGCCCCGGTGGTCCGGCCCGCTGCCGAAAAACCGGCCGCACCGTCCCAGGGGGATGAATGGGAGGAAGGCACCATCCTGGTGGACAGCCACGACTATACCCCCGCCCCAAAACCCCAGCGGGAGGAGCCGCAGGCGACGGCGTATCTGGTACACAACAACCAGAACATTCCCATTACGGAAACGCCGTTCATGGTGGGAAAATACAACACCACCATCCGTCTGCATTATGCGATCTACGACAACAACAAGGTTTCTCGCAACCACGCCACGATCCTCTTTGACAACGGTCAGTATTTTGTGCGCGACAACCAGTCCCGCAACGGTACGACGGTGAACGGAAAAGCCATCCTGCCGCTGCAGCCCGTTGCGCTGAAAGACGGAGACGAGATCCGCCTGTATGACGAAGTGCTGGTCTTTCACCTGGGTTGATCGCCATGAAATATGATGTCGCAAGTATTACGGATATCGGTAAGGTACGCAGCAATAATCAGGACCGGGTGCTTGCCCTGACGGGATACGTTGGCAGCACCCGCACGGTGCTGCTTGCCGTGGCCGACGGAATGGGCGGCCTTGCCTGCGGAGAAAAAGCGAGCGGCATAGCAGTGAACGCCCTGGAAACATGGTGGGATCAGCGCAGCGAGGCAAAATCCATGGAGGAGATGTCGGCGGAGCTGGATGCCGCGATTTTTGAAGCGCACCGGCAGATCTATTATCTGGCGGAACAGATCGGGCAGCAAACCGGCAGCACTTTGTCCCTGGTGTACATGCAGGAAGAGGAATTCTTTGTCAAGCAGATCGGCGACAGCCGGGTGTACGCATCCCGGAGCGGCGTGCTGCAGCAGCTGACCGATGACCAGACCTGGGCCAATCAGATGATCCGTTCGGGCGAGATGACCCCCGAACAGGCGTACAGCCACCGGCTGAGCCATGCGCTGGTGAACGCGCTGGGGGTATCCAGTGAACTGGAGATCGCCACCCAATGGGGAACGGCGTCGCGGGGAATGGTCTTTCTTGTGTGCAGCGACGGTTTTTATAACGAGCTGCCGGCGGAACGGTTGTATACCATCCTGAAAAGGGAAACATCGGCCCAGATGCTGCGGCAGCTGATGACGGATGTCCTGGCCGGACCGGCGCGGGACAATGCGTCTGCAGTGATCTGCCGCGTGCTTTGATGCGCAAATGGGAAAAAGGAGGTTTTTTGTATGATCTGTAGCAAATGCGGGGCACCTATCCCGGCGGGCATGACCAAGTGCCCCTATTGCGGTGCCGAAAACAGCGCGGCGGGACCCCGCCGCGGTGCGGAGGAAGAAACCTCCTTTGCCGCTGTGGACGACGGGGAGTTCCCCGCAGAAGACGACGTAAAGACGGAATTTGCGGGCAACGCCTGGGCGCCGGCGGCGGATGATGACGAAAAGACGGAATTTGCCCCCCAGGGCGCCGCAGCGCCGCAGATGGGCTTTGAAATTCCGGCGTCCCGTCCCGGGCAGGAGACACCTGCCAAAAAGGCGCCGAAGGCGAAGAAGGCTCCGAAACCTAAAAAAGCGCCGAAACCCAAAAAAGCCGACCGGGAAGGCGGACCCAACAACGTGCTGCGCATCGCCCTGCTGGCGGTGCTGGCGGTGCTGATTGTGCTGCTGATCCTGCGGTAAAACCATTCTGCGCCATGAAAGGAGAAGCGGAGCCATGCAGCCCGATAAACAACAGGAACTTGTAGCGACCCTGAAAAACTATGTGCTGAGCGAATTTCCGCTGAGCCAGCTCAATGATGAGGAACTGCAGGCCAAAATTGAAAATCTGGTGCTGCGGAAACTGGCCGGGCAGAATCTGCTGATCGATGAAAAGATCTCCATTGTCCGGGACATCTATTCGTCCATCCGCGGTTTCGGGATTCTGGACGGTATCATGAGCGATGATACCATCACCGAAGTGATGATCAACGGCCCGGATAACATCTTCATCGAACAGAAAGGCCGCGTACACAAACTGGAAACCACCTTTGAAAGTGAACGCCGCCTGGAAGATGTGATCCAGCGTATCGTGGGTCTGGCCGGACGTGAAGTCAACCAGGCCAATCCCATCGTGGATACCCGTCTGCCGGACGGTTCCCGTGTGAACGTGGTTCTGCCGCCCATCTCCCTGGTGGGACCGGTGGTGACCATCCGTAAATTCTCCAAAAATCCCATGACCATCGAAAAACTGATCGAATATGGTTCGCTTACGCGGCCTATCGCGGATTTTTTGGAGATCCTGGTCAAGGCGCGGTACAACATTTTTGTGTGCGGCGGTACCGGTTCCGGCAAAACCACCTTCCTGAACGCGCTGTCCAACTATATCCCCAAGGATGAACGCATCATTACCATCGAGGACTCGGCCGAACTGCAGATCGAAAACGTGCCCAACCTGGTCAGTCTGGAAACCCGCAACGCCAACTCTGCCGGTGCGGGTGCCATCACCATCCGGGACCTGATCAAATCCAGCCTGCGTATGCGTCCCGAACGCATCATCGTGGGCGAAGTCCGCGGCGCCGAAGCCCTGGACATGCTGCAGGCCATGAATACCGGCCACGACGGCAGTCTTTCCACCGGCCACGCAAACTCCACCCGGGATATGCTCAGCCGTCTGGAAACCATGGTCCTGCAGGGGGCTGCCGGTCTGCCGCTGGCGGCGATCCGGCAGCAGATCTCCAGCGCGGTGGACATCATCATTCATCTGTCCCGCCTGCGTGACCACAGCCGCAAGACCATGGCCATCACCGAAGTGCTGGGACTGGATGAGCAGGGCAACATCATGCTCAATCCGCTGTATGAGTTTGTGGAAGACGAAAACAGCACGCTGGAACATGTTTCCGGACAGCTCCGGCGTACCGAAAACAAGATGCAGAACGTGTTTAAGCTGCAGCTGGCGGGATTCCGGCAGGACTTCTGAGAAAGCTGCCCCCGACGGCGGGAGGATGCAATATGTTTGTCAAAAATAAAAAGGAGGCTGCCCCCGAAAAGAAATCCGGGGAAAAAGCGGCCAAAAAGAAAGCCCCGGAACAGGAACCGCAGTATTACAAGTCCGCTACCAACATCCAGACCCTGAACTACCGGGTGTACATCATGAGCCCCCTGGAAAAGATTCTGTACGCTGTGGCGGCTTTTGTGGTGGGGGCAATGGTCGGGTATCTGTTTTACGGCGGAATCGGCGTGGACGAATTCGGCAACCCCACCACCCTGACCTATGTGCTCAACACGGTGGTCATGGTGGGCGTGGGGGCGCTGGCTGCGCGCCTGTTTGTGCCCATCCGCAACGAACAGCTGCGCCTGGCACGGCAGAACAAGCTGAAATCTCAGTTCCGGGATATGCTGGAAGCCATTTCCACCTCTTTGAACGCGGGCAAAAATGTGCCGGAATCCTTTGCTGCGGTCTATGCAGACCTGAAAAACCAGTACGAGGAGGACGCGTTCATCCTGAAAGAACTGTATGTGATCAACGCCGGGCTGGCCAACGGCATTACCATCGAGGAACTGCTGGCGGACTTCGGCAAGCGCAGCGGGTGTGACGATATTCAGGATTTTGCCAGTGTGTTTGAGATCTGCTACCGCAAGGGCGGCAATATCCGGGACACCATCCGCAATACATATGATATTCTCAGCGACAAGATGTCTATCAGCGAGGAGATCGAGACCATTGTGACCGGCAGTAAGTCCGAGCAGTCTCTGATGCTGATCATGCCGGTGCTGCTCATCGGTATGATCAAGATCGGCAGCCCGGAATTTGCGGCCAACTTCGTGACGCCCAGCGGTCTGGCGGCCACCACCATTGCGATGGTGATGTTTGTGGCTTCCTACTTCATCGGGCGGATCGTGCTTGATATTAAGGTGTGAGAGAGGACGTGCCAACATGACCATCGTGAGCATTGCGGACATTGCGGTCCTGCTGATCGGCTGCGGGGTGCTGTGCGTCTGGTTTCTGCTGTATCTCCGCGGACGGAAAAACAGCTGGATGTTTGAAAAGCTGGACGATAAGGACTACCCGGTAAAGGACCTGTATTTCATCGGCTACGAAGTGGTGCAGATGCTGAACATGCAGTTCAAGTCCAAGAAGGACCGCAGCCTGCGCAAAGAGCTGGCGGTGCTGTACGGCGAAAAGTATGCCGATTATTATCTGCGGGTCACCTATGCCCAGCAGTTTACCATGGCGCTCACCGTGTTGTGCCTGGCTGCGCCCATCTATTTCTTTGCCGAGGGCGACCTGCTGATCTTCCTGCTGGTGATCGCCGGGGCAGGCGGTGCCTACTACTATTACGGCACCACCACCAAAGAAAAAATCACCAAGCGGTCTGAGACCATGATCTCGGAATTTTCGGATGTTGTGTCCAAGCTGGCTCTGCTGGTGAACTCCGGTATGATCCTGCGGGAAGCATGGGAGCGCACCGCCTTCTCCAAAGAAGGCATCATTTACGAGGAGATGCGCCGCAGCGTCATCGAAATGCAGAACGGCAAGGCGGAAGTGGATGCCATGTTCTCCTTCGGCCAGCGGTGCATGACCCCGGAGATCCGAAAGTTTGCTTCCACCCTGATCCAGGGTGTTACCAAAGGCAACAGCGACCTGGCTGCCATGCTGACCCAGCAGAGCCGGGAAGTCTGGGACCTGAAAAAACAGTTTGTGCACCGGCAGGGCGAGCTGGCCAACAACAAGCTGCTGCTGCCTATGTGCCTGACTTTTATCGGGATATTGATCATGGTGATCGTGCCGGTGTTCAGCAACATCGGGGCGTGAGCCGTGTTTGATATGATTTTGCGGGAAAGGAGGAACTTTACCGATGAATGGTTTGTTTATGCAGATGTACGTCAAGATGCTGCAGGCCAAGCAGAACTTCCTGGAGGAAGAGCGCGGCGCTGTGGACATCGTGGCTATCGTGGTGCTGATCGGCATCGCTGTGGCGCTGGCTCTGTTCTTCAAGGATCAGATCGCCGGCATCCTGACCACTCTGTTCGGCCAGATTGAACAGTCTGCCGGTCAGGCGACCGCTGCCATCTAAACCCATAAGCGGCTGTCTGCCGCCCTGTGCGGCATACAGCCCTTTTTGTACCGTAACAGCCCAAGGGCTGATGATATACAATACAGCAAAGAAAGGGGAGGCCGGGATGAAACAGGACCGGAGAGGTGCCGTTGTCATTATGGAAGCGGCGTTTGTGTTCCCCATCATGTTCATCATCGTATTCGTGATGCTGATGGCCTGCGAAGCCTACTATCAGTATGCCCGGGTGGAACGGGCCTGCATCGAAATCGCCATCCAGGGCGCCGCCCGGTGTGAAAACCCCATGCTGGAAGTGGTGCAGGAAACAGGCGCTGTGCCCAAATCCACATCGGCGGCCAAGGTGCGCCCGTACCGCTATATCCTTACTTCGGAAGCACAGGCCATTGCCGCCGAACTGGAGGACAAGCTGGAAGATGCTGTCAGCGGCTTCAATGTCATGGCTTTCCGGGGAATGAGCCCGCAGGCAGTGTCTGTGGAGATCGACCCGAAGATGAATATACTTGTGTCTTCTTTTCCGGTAAAGTGCAGTTTTGACATCAAGCTGCCCATCCGTATGATCTTTTCCAACGAATCCATCAAGTTCCATTATGAGGTGCAGGTCACCGAACCCATCGGCGACCCCACCGAGTTTGTGCGCAACGTGTCTACGGTGCAGGACTATCTGGAACGCAGTGAGTTCGGCGAACAGATCGAAAACTTTACCGGCAAGATCAAGGAAGCCATGGAAAAACTGGGCAGATTTATCAACTGAGGGGGCGGCCGATGAAGAACAAAAAACGAAACAGAGGCAGCCACGGTGCCATCTCGGTCTTTCTGGCCATCGTTCTGGTACCCTGTATGGTATTTACCTGCGTGTTCGGGGACCTGAGCCGGGTGCAGCTGAGCATGGCCACATCCCAGTCCGCGGCGGACCTGGCATTGTACTCCCTTCTGGCCCGCTATGACGAGGAACTGAAGGAATATTACGGCCTGGTGGCCTCCTGCCAGAACATTAAAGATTTTTACGAGGTGACTGAGACCTACTTTGAGGGAATGCTCAAGGCGGAAGGGGTCAGCGGGGAAGGCAGTGATCTGTTTGTCAGTTATCTGCACGATCTGCAGAACGGGAACTTCTCTGATTTCCTGCGCACCGACATCACCGAAGCCATCAATGTGACGGAGGTGGAAGGTGCCAATCTGCGGGAAAATGCGGCCCTCATTGAGGATGGTATCGTGGAATTCATGAAATACCGCGGGCCCATTCAGCTGACCACCAAACTTATCGACCGGTTCAGCGACCTGGATTTTGAATCTCAGATCACCGAGGCGGACGAAAACAAAGATGTGGCGGACAAAAAGCAGGAATATGCCGAACAGCAGGGAGAACTGCTGAAAACCGCTTTTTACAGTTATCTGGCCATCCGGGAATATGAAAAAGCCCGGGAGAGCTGTGGTCTGCCTGCCAGCGATAAGTACAAGGATCTGGCCAAAAAACTGAGCGACATCCGCGATGACCTGAAAGGCGCCACCGTTATCGTTACCCAGTATTATTTCCCCGGTACAGAGAGTCTGCAGCAACCGCAATTCAAGCAGTTTCAGACTTCCGATTACATTACCGACAAGGAATCGGTGGGCAAGGAAGTGGAAATCGACGGCACCAAACATTACTGCATCGACAAGGCGCTGCTGGAAAAGCTGTTGGAAGGCTTGGATGACGACCTGAAAGAGATTACCGATGCTGTGGATTCCTTTATGGCTACGGCGAACGGTATCCCGTCACCGGGCGGCGGCAACAACGAAGTGGTCTACTGCATGAAGATGCAGCAGGCCGTCAGTTCTACCGGTGTGAACGGAACCCTGAACAGCAAGGGCGATGATGTGCTGAAAACCTATGGCAAGCTGCAGGCTGCCGCCGAATGCGAGCCAATGCCTGAAAACAGCGATCTGCCCGCAGACTGGAAAGAGCAGATCCAGGCCGCCTGCGATAAGATCGACAAGGTGTATGATGATTACCTCAACAGCGGCAGTTCTTCTGCCTTCTGGACCAAAGTGAGGGAATACGGTTCCACGGCTGCCCGGGTGGTTCCGAAAGTTCAGGGCCGCCAATATACTTTCACAAGCAAGTTTACCGGCGGTAACACCACCGTAGGCGATTTTGCCGCGGCAGTGTCCAACTATCTGCAGCCCCTGCGGGACGATCTCACCGAGCAGATCAAAAGGCTGGATGTGGCCATCGACGGCGGTTTTTTGCCGGACGGAAAACAGGTCAGTTCTCTGGACACGCTGCTGCAAAAAGCTGGCGAATTTACCCGTGCCCGGACAGACTGGGGCGATACCGCCGCTTCTTATGACACGGATTATGCCAAAAGTGAATATGAGCTGTATCAGGGGGCCCAGGCGGCAGCTTCAGGCGGAAACAGCGATGACAAAGAAGTGGAAGGCGAAAAGATCGCCGCGCAGATCACCCAGGAGAGCGTCACCGAACTGAAAAACCGTCTTGTCAACATCCGCAAGGATATGCAGTCCTGCCTGGATGCCCTGAACGGTGCGACCTACGGCGGTGTAAAGCTGGCGGAACTTTCCGACGGAAACACCCTCATCAATGCAGCACGTACGGTGGTGCCTCAGACCACCGATATTTCTATGGATGCGGCAAAAAATGCGGCTTACGGATACTTCAATTCCCTGATGAAGCCTGCTACGGGGGATATTTACAAAGTTTCGGAGCAGAACAATGCCGCGGACGGCAACGAGCCGGACCTGGAAAAGCAGACGCCCAAGCTCTATCGTTTCCTCAAGGATAAGCTGAAAGACAGCGAAGGCGAAGTGGACAAGGAAATTGAGGAAAACGACAAGAAAAACGAGGAGTATAAGAAGAAAGCGGAAGATGAAAAAAAATCTGCCGTGGGCACTGATGACAGCTATATAACCGGTAAGGGAAAAGATCTGACCGATGTGAGCGGAGGCGCTACGGTTTCGGCTCTGAGCGGTCTGGGCAGCGTGGTCAGCATCGCCAATAACGTGATGAACGGTTCCGGCGACGAACTGCGGGACCAGCTGTATGTCTGTGAATATATCATGGACATGTTCAGCTATGCCACCCTGAACAACGAGGGCAAGTATCGCCTGGAGAAAGACTCCAACGAGAATGTCACTTTCCAGGATTTCCCTTACAGCAACCAGCAGGAACTGTGGAATGCGGATGACCCCCGCAATGTCATGGAAAACCAGAGTCTGACCAACCGTCAGCTGAACGCTGCCAACAACCATGCTTTCCTGGGAGAGGTAGAGTATATCCTGTATGGCAACAGTTCGCTCAACGCCAACCTGGCGGCTTCGTATGCCAATATATTTGCCATCCGGGAACTGTTGAACATTGTGTCCGGCTTCTGCAATTTCTACAACAACAGTGTCATTACCGGCATTGCTTCGGGCGTAGCGGCTGCCACGGCAGGCATTGTGCCGGTACCGGTGACCAAATGTGTGCTGGTGTTGGTACTGGCTACCCTGGAAAGTGCCAAGGACCTGAACCGACTGAAGGCCGGCGGCCGGGTGGAACTGTACAAAATGAGCGCCGATGACTGGTATTATTCTCTGGATGTGGAGGACGTTTTCCCGCCCGGGGAAGGCAGCGGCAATTCGCCGGAAAACGGCATGTATTATAGCGATTACATGTATATTTTCCTGCTGCTCGGTCTGACGGACGACGCTACCTACTCTTCCATGCTGCTGCGGGTGGGGGATCTGATCCAGGCCAACATGCGCCTGGCTACCAAAAAGGAAGATTACAGCCTGACAAAGGCGCG
This sequence comes from uncultured bacterium, assembly GCA_905214345.1. Taxonomy (GTDB): domain Bacteria; phylum Bacillota; class Clostridia; order Oscillospirales; family Ruminococcaceae; genus Gemmiger. The sequence goes on along the minus strand of CAJMLV010000026.1, from coordinate 18,079 downwards.
GAGCTATTTCAGCCTTACCGGTACCCTGCGGGTCAAGCCGCTGATGATGACCCTGCCTATTGTAAATACGGTGGAAGGTTCGGCGGGAATGCGGGAAAATACCGACTGGTGTACCTACAAGGTGGACCTGATCCGCGGGTATTCCTGACAGGAGGCAAGGATGAGGGAGGAACGACCCATGAAACATCAAAACGGACAGCGTGGTGCGGTCATTGTGGAAGCATCTCTGGCCCTTCCGTTCTTCATGTTTGCCATCTATACCCTGCTGTCGGTTATTCAGATGTCCTACGCCCAGGCGCGTATGGCTGTTGCACTGGACAGCGCGACCAAGCAGGTGGCGCAATACACCCATATCTACTTTGCTCTGGGCCTGGATGAAACATTTACCGGCCAGGGTGGCGCCAGTTCTGACCTGGCCAATGACGTGGCCTCCTTTCTGGAAGAACTGGGCGGCAGCCTGGGCAGTGTAAACGAGGAATTGGGTCAATATGTGGAGAATGCCGGCACCGCTATGGCGGGAGACAGCCTGGTCGCACTGATACAGGACGGTATTGGCAGCGGTATTGTATATACCATTATGGACAACAACCTTGTGGACGGCACCGATGACACTGCCGAGGCGTTCAAAAAACGCAACCACATCAAAAACATTGATATGACCGGCTCCAAATTTCTGGAAGCGGGAGAAGGGTCCAGCGGACGTGACATTTTTATGCGGGTGGATTATGACATCCAGGTGGTCAAGCTGCTGAACATAGACTTCAGCTTCCACATGAGTCACTGCGCCTATGCACAGGCCTGGGCCGGCGGAGGAGAATGAAATGGTGAATATCTTGCTGTCTTTTTCGGCGGCGGCCGTCTGCAGCCTGGCGGGGATTCTGCTCCTGCGGATCGCCTTTCAGACGGTAAACGAAACGGATGACGCCGAAAAAACCACTCTTCCGCTTCCGTCCTTTCGGCTGACCGCCGCGGCAATGGCAGCGGTCAATCTGGTATTGGCCTTCTTTCTGCCCGGGTTTTACGGCCTTGGCTGGGCTGATCTGCTGCGGACATTGCTGATGTGCGCCATTCTGTGGGCCTGTGCATGGTCGGATGCCCGTGCGTACCTGATTCCCAACCGGGTGCTGGCGGTGGGCAGTGTCATGGCGGCGGCCGTTCTGCTGCTGGAACTGGCAGCGGCGCCGTCCCAGGCATTCTACCTGTTGGTGCAGACTGCCGTGTCAGTGGTGGCCCTGCTGCTGGCGGCAGGGTTGTGCCGGGCGGTTTCCCCCCGTGCGGTGGGCATGGGCGACGTAAAACTTCTGGCGGTGATGGGCCTTTGCCTGGGGATGGAGCTGGTCTGGCCGGCGCTGTTCTTTTCATTCGTGGTGGTGTTCTGTGTCTGTGTGGTGCTGCTGATCACCCGGCGGGCCAAACGCACCGACAGCATTCCATTTGCACCGTTTCTGTTGGCGGGTACCGTTCTGGCCGCCTTTTTGACCGGGATCTGAGGGAGGTAAACGGAGTTGAAAAGCTATCAGGTTCTCATGCCGGTGGTGCTGCCGCTGGCGCTGGCCGGGTCTTTTCTGTTTCTGGTGAAAAGCCGGATGGAAACCCGCACCGAGTACAACAGCTACATGCAGGCGGCGGCTGAATACGCACGGAACGATGTTACGGCGGATGCCGTGGCCTGTTATGAAAATGCTATTGCCATTATGCCTACGCCGGAAGCCTACCTGGCGGTCGGGCAGCTGTACATGGATACCCAGGACTACCAGCAGGCGGAAAAATGGTATGAGCGGGAACTGCTGGAAAATTATCCCGATGACGCCCGCAGCTACGAGTTTGGCCTGCAGGTGGCGCTGGCACAGGAAAAAGCCAGTGACGCTTTTGCCGTGTATGAAAGCTACCAGAAGCGCGGGCTGAAAAGCGATGCGGTGGAAGAGCAGATCAAAACGGTATGGTACAGTTTTGATCTCCAGGGCGACTATACGGATGTGGGGGCTTTCAGCAACACCAACAACATTGCCGCCGTAAAAGGAAATGAAGCCTGGGGATACATCAATGCGGAAGGCAGCCGCATTCTGCCGAATGCGTATACCTCGGCAGGGATGTTCGGCGACATAGCGCCTGTGGTGGACCAGGCAGGGGAAGCCTATTACATCGATACGGCAGGCAACAAGAAGCTGACCGCATCCTACTTCCTGGAAAAGGACCCCGATTTCGGGCAGATCACCCGCTTTGAGGTCATTCAGGATGGTCTGGTGCTGGCTTATAACGGAAGCTACTGGAATTATTACGACGCTGAAACCTATGAAAAACGATTCGGCGGATACCAGGGCGCGACCCTGATCACCAACGGTACCGGCGCCGTCAGCCAGGATGGCAAGACCTGGGCACTGATTTCCCAGGATGGCACCGAGCTTACCGGGTATGATTTCCAGGAAGTCCTGACCGACGAAAAGGGCGTGCCCTGCCGCGGTGCGGCCGTTCTGGTCCGGCAGGACGGAGTATACCGGCTGCTGGACAAGACCACCGGGCAGCCCATCGGCAGCAGTACATATGAAGATGCCCGTGCTTTCAACGAGAACAGCCTGGCTGCCGTGAAAAAGGACGGCCGGTGGATCTTTGTGTCCGAAACGGGAGAAGAAACCGACCTGGGAGATTTCGAGGACGCCAAGAGTTTTTCTGCCGGTGTGGCTGCTGCCAAGCAGAACGGAAAATGGGGATACATCAACCAGGCCGGGGAGTGGATCATCCAGCCCCAGTTTGAAGATGCCAAGGCTTTTTGTGCCAGCGGCGTGGCTTTTGTGAAGACGGATGCAGAAACCTGGAATCTGCTGATGCTGTACCGGTTTCACCATGACTGACAGGTAACGGCCCAAAAAGATTCGGGACGGTTTCCACCAAAGGCGGTGGAGACCGTCCCTGTTTTTGGGGCGAAATCGGCGTTGCAGCTTTCCGTGATGTGCCGATGCTGACCCCTGCCTTGACAAGCCCGGTATGCAGCGCTAGGATAAAACGTATGTGATTATATAGCAAGGTGTGTGATGGATTTGTACAAGGGGAAGGTCTCCCTGATTGAGGGGAGCGTGGCCCGGGGCATGCTGGTGTTTGCGGTGCCCATCTTTTTCAGCAATCTGTTCCAGCAGCTGTACAACGCGGTGGACTCCCTCATCGTGGGCAACTTCCTGGGCGGCGAAGCCCTGGCCGCGGTGGGGTCTTCCGGCAGTCTGATCTTTCTGCTCACCGGCTTTGTCAACGGGGTCAGCCTGGGCGCCGGTGTGCTGGTGGCCCGGCATTTCGGCGCCAGGGACGAGGAGGCCCTGAGCCGGGCGGTGCACACCACCGTGGCCCTGGGCCTGGCAGCGGGCGCGGTGCTCACGGTGGTGGGCGTGCTGCTTACCCCGCAGATCCTGCTCTGGATGGACACCCCCGCCGAGGTCCTGCCCAACTCCATCGTCTATTTCCGGGTGTATTTCCTGGGGTCCCTGTCGGTGGTCATGTACAATGTGGGGGCCAGTATCCTGCAATCGGTGGGGAACAGCCGCAGCCCCATGTATTACCTTATCACCGCCTCGGTGCTCAACGTCATTCTGGACCTCTTCTTCATTGCCGTGCTGGGTATGGGGGTGGGCGCGGCGGCGCTGGCCACCATCCTCTCCCAGACGGTGAGCGCGGTACTGGCCTTCCGCAAACTGAGCATGACCAAAGCCGCCTACGGCGTGCGCTGGCGCAAAGTGCGGTTCCACCCCGCCACTTTGCGGGCGGTGGTGGCCCAGGGCGTGCCCTCCGGGGTGCAGAATTCGGTCATCTCCCTGGCCAACGTCATCGTGCAGGCCAACATCAACTTTTTCGGCGCCCAGGCCATGGCCGGGTGCGGGGCATACAGCAAGGTGGAGGGCTTCGCCTTCCTGCCTGTGACCTGCTTCTCCATGGCCCTGGCCACCTTCGTCAGCCAGAACGTGGGCGCCGGCCGCCCCGACCGTGTGCGCCGGGGTATGAAATTCGGCGTTGTTGCCTCCGCCCTGCTGGCGGAAGGGGTGGGCGTGGGCATGTACCTGCTGGCCCCCTGGCTCATCGGTGCTTTCAACTCCGAGGCGGCGGTCATCGCCTTCGGGGTGCGGCAGGCCCGCACCGTGGCCCTGTTCTACTGCCTGCTGGCCTTCAGCCACTGCTGTGCGGGCATCCTGCGTGGTCTGGGCCGCCCCATGGTGCCCATGGCGGTCATGCTGGCGGTGTGGTGCGCGCTGCGCATCACCTACATCACCGTGACCTTGCGGTTCATCCCCCAGATCGGGGTGATCTTCTGGGCCTACCCCATCACCTGGACCATCAGCTCGGTGATCTTTGCCTGGTACCTGGCCCACTGCCCGCTGCCCAGTCCCGGGGGCGGTGCTCCGCTCCACAAAGAGCACGTCTGAAACAGGTTTTGCGCTGCGCCCTGTACGGCAGGGCGCTTTTTGTTTGTGAAAAAGCAAAGCTGAATTGTAAAAAGAACGTAAAAGTGCTATAATACGACATACTATTACATCCGCGGGGCGCGGAAAAGGAGTTTTCGCAACATGAGCAAACGTCAGATCCTGGAATACCTGCTGGAAACCAACACCAGTGTGTCGGTGCCGCAGATGTGCTTTTCGCTGCTGATGGCCCTGGTGCTGGGCATCTTCATCTATATCATCTACCGCGCCACCTACCGCGGTACCCTGTATTCCAAAAATTTCAACCTCACCCTCATCCTCATCGTGCTCATCACCACCATCGTCATGATGATCATCGGCACCAACCTGGCGCTGAGTCTGGGCATGGTGGGCAGCTTGTCCATTATCCGTTTCCGCACCGCCATCAAGGAACCCAGGGACATCGCCTTCCTCTTCTGGGCAGTGAGCCTGGGCCTTGCCTGCGGCAGCGAGTTCTATGTGGCCGGTGTGCTGGGCAGCGTGCTCATTGCGGTGGTGCTGCTGGCCGCCAACCTGGACCTGTACGACTCGGTGAGCTTTCTGCTGGTGGTCCGCGGCAAGGAAGGCGAACTGGACCTGGACGGGGTGCAGGGGGCCATCAAGGCCAAGACCCGCTCTGCCAAACTGCGCATGCGCAGCCGCAGCGCCGGCAGCGACGAGGTCACCTTTGAACTGCGGCTGAAAAGCAAGTACGAACACGACCTGGTGGAGGCGGTGCGCGCCTGCGCCGGTGTGGACAGTGTGAACCTGGTGAGTTACAGCGGGGAAAGCATCGGATGAAAACCCCCGTTTATAAGCGCGTTCTGGCGGTGCTGCTGCCCCTGGCCGTGCTGGGGGCCCTGCTGGCGGCCGCAGCCGGGCGCCTGGCCCAGGCACCCGGTACCGACGGCTACGCCGGAGCCACGGTGCTCATCAATGAGCTGTGTGCCAAGAACCTCACCGGCATCGCCGACGGCGACGGCAACACCGCCGACTGGGTGGAACTCATCAACGTGTCCGGGCAGGACATCGTTCTGGACGGCTGGGGTCTGAGCGACGACCCCGACCGGCCGTTCCGCTGGACCTTCCCCGAAGGGACCACCCTCAGCGGCGGGGTCAACAATATCATGCTGATTTTTGCCGACGGGCAGGACGGCTACGACGGGGCGGGAAACCTCCACGCCAAGTTTTCCCTTTCCCGCACGGGGGAGACCCTGGTGCTCACCGCCCCCGACGGCACCACCGTGGATGAGCTGGAATACCCCGCCATGGAGTATGACCTGAGCTACGGCCGGCTGTACGGCAGCGCCGACCGGGTGGGCGTCCTCACCGACCCCACCCCCGGCACGGCCAACAGCACCGGCTTTCTGGAAGAAACGGTGGCCCCCGCCGACTGGGGAGAGGTGGAATTTTCCACACCGGCGGGATTCTATGACGAGGACTTTACCCTGACCCTGTCCTGCGATGACCCCGACGCCATCATCCTGTATACTCTGGACGGCAGCGTGCCGGATACCGATTCCGACGTGTACACCGGCCCCATCACCATCCGGAGCCGGGCCGGAGAAGAAAACGAATACGTCAGCCTGCCCACCGTATTCCACAACGGGTGGGTGATGGGCTATGCCTTCCGGTGTGCCCCCGACCCGGTGGACAAGGCCACCACCGTGACCGCCCGGCTGTGGAAGGACGGCGTGCTGGGGGAAACCGTCACCGTCCAGACCTACTGGGTGGGGGCGGAATCCGGCAGCCTGCCGGTGGTCAGCCTGACCGCCGAAGCGGATGACCTGTTCGGCAACGAGGGCATCTATGTGGCGGGGGAAACCTACTACACCATGCGCAAGTACGGTTCGGAAAACCCGCAGGGCAACTTCAACGGCAACGAGAAGGTAGACGCCCGGCTGCAGATCCTTTCCCCCGACGGGTCGGATGCCTGGCAGGCGGAGACCACCGTGCGCATTTCCGGCGGGTGGAGCCGCCAGGGGGTGCAGCAGAAGAACCTGCACCTGAAACTGCAGAACGACGCCACTTCCGGCATCCTGACCGAAGCCCCCGGCGGCGACGCTCTGGACACCCTGGTATTGCGGGGTATGGGCAACGGCACGGTGTACCCGGCGCTGTATCAGGACGCTTTTCTCTCCAACTACCTGTATGATATGGACATCGGCTGCCAGTACAATGTACCCGTGACCCTGTTCCTGCAGGACGAATACTGGGGCGTGTACACCATCCGGGAAAGCAAGAACACCGATTTTTATGAGCGCCATTACGGCATCGGGGAAAAGGACCTCATCTGCCCCGGCACCACCGACGACGAGACCGCCCAGCCGGAGAAGAGCGCCTTCGGGTTAGGGGTGGACGCTCTGGACGCCACCACTGAGGAAGGCAAAGCCTGGGTGGAAGCCAACGTGGATGTGGACGAATACATCCGCTACATCATCGCCCAGATGTACACCTACAATGGCGACGGCCTGTACAACGGCGGCAACAACTCGGTGCTGTGGAAGAGCGCCGAGGTGGACGAGGACAACCCCTACGCTGACGGCCGCTGGCGGTTTTTGCTCAACGACCTGGACTCCACCATGATCGACTACAAGGTGGACCCCTTCGCCTATCTGCTGGAAAACGACTTCTCCTTTGAAAACTGTGAGAATTCTCCCTGGTACTCGGTCATCGACAACCTGTTCCAGAAGCTGTGGCGGGACCCGGATTTCCGGGCCAGGTTCGCGGAGGAATTCCGCAAAGAGATGGAAACCGTCTACGCCCCGGAGAACATCGGCGCCGCCTTTGAAGAGTGGGCGGATCTGCTGCGCCCCGAAGTGGAGCGGGACCTGGCCCGGCTGAAGGTGGAGACCACCCCCTTGGCCCCCCTGGCCAAGACCCTCACCGGCACCGAGGCTTCCGGCTGGGAATTCACCATGGAGGACTGGGAGCGCCAGGTGGGCATCGTGGAGGAATACCTGGAAAACCGGGCTGATGTGATGCTGGACTATCTGAATCTGTATCTGACGGAGGCGGACGGAGAATGAATATCCTGAAAAACACCCCCGCCCTGAAGGTGGACCGGCACGAGGAAAAATTCCTGCTCAACCCCGGGGAGGCCGCCCTGCTGCGGGGCATGCTGGACGGGGTGCTGCACCGGGACCGGTTTTCCGCCGCCGGTGCCTACTACATCCGCAGCCTTTATTTCGACACCCCCTTTGATAACGACTACGCCGACAAGGTGCTGGGCATCAGCGAGCGGCGCAAGGTCCGCCTGCGCATCTACGACACCAACACCGACACCGTGCGGCTGGAACTGAAGGAAAAACAGGGGGTGTACTCCCACAAGACGGGGGTGCGCCTGACCCGCGCCGAAGCCGAAGCGCTGATCGCCGGGGACCGGGACCTGCTGCGCGCCCGGCCCGACGAGGCCGCCCGGCGGGCGGGCAACCTGCTGGTGCAGGAATCCCGCCGTCCTGCTGCCCTTATCGACTATGAGCGCACCGCCTGGACCATGCCGGTGGAGCGGGTGCGCATCACCCTGGACGAGCACGTCCGCGCCGCCAAGAGCAGCGCTTTGTTCGATGCTGCCGTGCCCATGGTGGGGGTCCATTCCGGCAGCGCGGTGATCCTGGAAGTGAAGTATGACCACTATCTGCCCGGGCACATCCGCCGCCTGCTTTCGGCGGTGCAGGGGCAGGGTATGAGCATCAGCAAATACGCCGCCGCCCGGGAATTTCTGTACTGAATCCCGCCGGTTTTCCACAAAAACAAGCCGCCCCGCGGAAAAACGCTTCGTGCGCTTTCCGCGGGGCGGTGTTTTCATTGTTTAAGGAAAGGAAATCAGCGGCCGATGGGGGCGCACTTGGCTTTCAGCCAGGTCTTTTCCTCCTCGGTCAGGCGGGGCGCCAGGGTCTCGTAGACTTTCTGGTGGTAGGCGTTCAGCCAGTCGATCTGGGGACGGCTCAGCTCGTCCACCAGCACCGGTTCGGTGGAGATGGGCACCATGGTCAGGGGCTCAAAGGCAAGCCAGTTGCCGTACTGGTTGGTGCCGGCGGCCACACATTCCAGCTCGTTTTCGATGCGGATGCCCACTTCGTCGGTCTCGTACACGCCGGGCTCGTCGGTGATGGTCATGCCGGGCTTGAAGACCACGTTGTTGTTGGGGCGCAGGCTCTGGGGACCCTCATGCACGTTGGCAATGAAGCCCACACCGTGGCCGGTGCCGCAGCGGTAGTTGATCTTGTGGGCCCACAGCGGTGCGCGGGCGAAGGTGTCCAGGGCAAAGCCGGTGCAGTAATCCAGGAAAACCGCGCGGGCCATGTCGATGTGGCTCTGCAGGGTCCAGGTGTAATACTTGCGCTCGTTTTCGGTCAGGGGGCCCATGGGATAGGTGCGGGTGATGTCGGTGGTGCCGCAGTCATACTGGCCGCCGTTGTCGATGAGCAAAAAGCCCTTGCGCTCGATGGGGCTGTTGACCTCACCCTCGGCGTGATAGTGCATCATGGCGGCGTTGGGGCCGTAGGCGGCAATGGTGTTGAAGCTGTCATCCATGTAGCCGGGCTGCTCGCTGCGGCGGCGGCGCAGCATCACTTCGATGTCGGTCTCCATCAGCTGCTTGCCTTCGGCCAGGGCCTTTTCCAGGTCCATCTCGAACCGGACCAGGGCCACGCCGTCCCGGATGTGGCATTCCCGGCTGTTGGCCAGTTCCACGGGGTTCTTCACGCCCTTCAGCGCCTGGATGGGGTCCACGCCCTCCTTCACGGTCAGATGGGGGTTGGCCTCGATGGCGCTGTACAGGTCATAGTTGACCGAAGCGGGATTCACCAGCACCGTCTCGGCGTCGGTGCGGCTGCGCACAAAGTCCAGCAGCTCGTCATAGCCCCGCAGGGTCACGCCCTGGGCAGCCAGGGTGGCGGCGTCGGCCTCGGTCAGGCGGCCGGGCGCCAGGAACAGGGTGCAGCTGTCCGCGGTGACGTAGGCGTGGGCCACCGCCAGCGGGGTGCAGGGCAGGTCACGGGCGCGCATGTTCAGCAGCCAGGCCACGCAGTCCAGGCCGGTGACGGCCAGGGCGTTGGCGCCTTCCTTGGCCAGTTCCGCCCGCACGGCGGCGATCTTCTCGTCGGCGTCGGCACCGGTGGTCTCCTTGTTCAGCAGGAAGCAGGGCGTGTCGGGCAGGGCCGGGCGCTCTTCACCCCAGATGGCGGAGGTGACGTCCAGGCTGCGCAGGTCGGCGCCGGACTTTTCCAGCGCGGCACGGTAGGTGCGCACGGTGGCGGTGGGCACGCAGGAGCCGTCCAGCAGCAGGGTCTGGCCGGCGGTGAAGTGGCTGGTGAGCCATTCGGTCACCTTGGGCACACCGGCGGCTGCGTCGTGCATGGACTGGATCTCGGTGCCGGCCAGCTGCTTGTCCGCCTGGACATAGAAACGGCCGTCCACCCACAGGGCGCTCTCGCTCTCGGTCACCACCAGGGTGGCGTTTTCGCCGGTGAAGCCGGTGAACCAGGGCAGGGCGTTGTAATGATCGGGCAGGTATTCGCTGCAATGGGGGTCGCTGGTCATCACCAGCACGCCGTTGGCGCCCTGGGCCTTGGCGGCAGCGCGCAGAGCGGCGATCTTTTCGTTCACGGTCAAAGCTGAACACTCCTTTATACTATCCCGAAGCACGGGAAGGGTTTGTCACCTTTGTATTGTAGCACGTTTTGGAAAATAGTAAAGGGGCGGGGTTAGCAAGAGCAAACCCCGCCCTTTCAGGCTGTTTTTACATCCGCACGATGCGGTAATACTGCCGTGCCGTCAGGGCATAGACCCCCGTATAGCACAGGGTGAACACGGCCAGGGTGCCCGCGGCGCACAGCCAGAACAGCATTGCGTCCGCCAGGCCGAACACCGAGATCAGCCGCATGAGCATGGGCGCCGCGGCGGCCAGATGCACCGCCGCCCCTGCCAGAGGCAGAAAGAACACACCCAGCACCTGGGTGCGGATGGCGGCCCGCACCTCGCCGGCGCTCAGACCCACCTTTTGCAGAATGATGAACCGGCTGCGGTCCTCGTATCCTTCGCTGAGCTGCTTGTAGTAGATCATCAGCACGGTGGCCAGGCTGAACATCATGGCCAGGAACACGCCCAGGAAGACGAAGCTGCCGTTCATCTGGTAATACTGCACCCGCAGGCTGGCCCGGTCAAAGATATACACCCAGCCGGAGAACCCCGGGGTCTCCCCCTCGTCGGGCAAAACGTCGAAGATGGTGTCGGCGCAGGCGATGAGTTCCTCGTCGCTCAGGCCGGTGGGGTTGAGCAGCACGCCGTAATGGGCGTTGATGCGGGTGCCCGCAGCTTCGGCGGCCCGCACCACCCCGGCCAGGTCCTCCCGACCGGGCAGCACCACCCAGACAGTGCCGTTGCCCGCAGTGGGAAAGTAGGTGTTTGCCCGGGGCCACTCCACCGGCTGCCCGGCATTTTTCCAGGTCACGCCGTCCAGCACCAGGTCCCCGCTGCTGCCGTCGGGCCAGAGGATGAGGGCGGTGCCCGGTTCCAGGTCCGCCGCCTGCCCGGTCAGGGCGGTGTAATCTCCGGCAGAGGTGATATAAAACCCGGTCTGGCCGGTGGGATCGTTGGAGTTGACCGAGACATACCCTTCCTCCGTCTGCCGGGCGCCCAGAGAGCAGAAGGCAAACCCCTGGGCGGGGGCATCGGTCCAGGGGGCAACGCTTTCCGCCACCAGGTCATCCAGCCAGGTGTAGTCGGTTTCGGCCAGGGCGTCGGTGTCACAGAAGCCGGACACCATGATCTCGTTGGGATAGTTTTTGTCCAGGGTGGTCTCGATGCCCGCATACATGCAGACGGTGGTGGCCAGGCTGACCAGCACGGTGGTGACCAGAATACAGATGTTGGCCAGGCCACGGGCATTCTGGTTCATGCGGTGGATGAGCCCGGACACCGCAATGAAACGCCGGGGATGGTAATAAAACCGTTTGTTGCGGCGCAGCGCCTTGAGCAGCACCACGCTGCCCGCCCCGAACAGGCAGTGGGTGCCGATGATGACCAGCGCCACCGCCGCAAAGAAGAGGAAGATGACCATGACCAGGTCGGTGGTGAAAAAGGAGAGGGCGTACCCGCCGCCCAGAGTCACCACGCCCAGCAGAGCCAGCAGCACCCGGCTTTTGGGTTCCCGGTCGCCCATCTGCCCGGCGTGGAGCAGTTCAATGGGTTTGGTGCGGCAGATGCGCCGCAGGTCCCGCAGATAGAACCAGAAGAAAAGCACCGCAAAGGCCAGGGCGGATTCCGCCGCGCCGGCCCAGCTGAAGGAAAAGCCCAGGGGGATGGGGGTGAGCATGAGCCGCAAAAGAAAAGCCAGGGCCAGCTTGCTGAACAGAGCGCCCACCGCCAGACCTGCCGCCGTGCCGCCCAGATAGAGCAGGACGGTCTCCACCCCGTGGATGGCGGCAATGTCCCGGCGGCGCAGGCCCAGAACGCTGTACAGGGCCAGTTCACGGGCGCGGCGGTTCATCACGAAGCCGTTGGCGTAGGCCATGATCCACACCACCAGAAACACCATGACGATGCTGCCCAAAGAGAGCATCAGCCGCACATATTCCCCGCCCCGCATGGTGGCCACCAGCTCGCTGTAATTCAGGTACCGCAGCAGGTAGCACATGGCGGTGCAGCCCGCGGCAGCCAGGGAAAAGGGCAGATACAGCTGCCGGTTGCTGGCCACGCCCCGGGTACCCATGCGCAGGTACAGCTTCCATTTATTCATGGTCCATACCTCCCGAAAGGGCGGTGAGGGTGTCCGAAATGCGGGCGAACATCTCTTCCCGGCTCAGGGAACCCCGGTAGAGCTGGTGGTACACCTGGCCGTCCCGCAAGAACAGCACCCGCTGGGCGTGGCTGGCAGCCCGCACGCTGTGGGTGACCATGACGATGGTCTGGCCGTCCCGGTTGATGGCGCCGAACATCTTCAGAAGGGCATCCGCCGAATGGGAATCCAGGGCGCCGGTGGGTTCGTCCGCCAGGATCAGGTCGGGCCTGGTGATCAGCGCCCGGGCCACCGCGGCCCGCTGCTTCTGCCCGCCGGAGATCTCATAGGGGAACTTGTCCAGCAAAGCGGCAATGCCCAGGCGGGTGGCCAGGGGCTGCAGCCGGGCGGCCATCTCGGCATAGGGGGTGTCTGCCAGCACCAGGGGCAGCAGGATGTTGTCCCGTACCGAGAGGGTGTCCAGCAGGTTGAAGTCCTGGAACACAAAGCCCAGGTGGTCCCGGCGGAACTCCGCCAGTTCGGCGTCGGGAATGCGGGTCAGGTCCCGGCCCCGCAGGTTCACGCTGCCCCCGGTGGGGCGGTCCAGGGCGGCCAGAATGTTCAGAAGGGTGGTTTTGCCCGCGCCGGATTCGCCCATGATGGCCAGGTATTCGCCTTCGGGCACATCGAAGCTGATGTCCGCCAGGGCCTGCACCCGCATGGACCCGAAACGGGCGGTGTATACTTTTTCCAGATGGTTGATCTGCAAAAGAGGTGTGGACATGCTGTGTTGCTCCTTTGTTCAAAAACTGCCCGGGCCCAGTCAAAAGGCGGACGGGCCCCGGTACTGATACCAGCATAGCCCATCCGCCGTTTTTCTGCCATCGAAAGACCTTACACTTTCGGGGCAGGTATCTTACAGTTTTGTCACATGGCCGTCATTCGTACAAAGTACCTTCTTCCGGGAAGGTGAGGGTAAAGACGCAGCCGCCCGCGGGACGGTTTTCGGCTTTCAGGGTGCAGCCCATCCGGGCGGCGGCCCGGGCGCAGAGATACAGCCCCAGCCCGCTGGATTCCGCCTGCTTTTCTCTCCCGTTGGCTCCGGTGTAGCCTTTCTCGAAGATGCGGGGCAGGTCGGCGGCGTCGATGCCCGGGCCGGTGTCCGCCACCGTCAGGGTCCGGCTGTCCGCCGTCACCGTGACGGTGCCCCCGGGCGGGGTGTACTTCACCGCGTTGGAAAGCAGCTGTTCCAGGATAAAGGCCGTCCACTTTCCGTCGGTGACCGGTCGGGCGTTGGCCGCGGCCTCGGCATAGTCCAGCCGCAGGCGGCCCAGAATGAACATCCGGGCATACCGCCGCAGACAGCCCCGCACCAGCGGGTCCAGGGCGGTGGGGGCCAGCACCAGGTCCCGGCTCTCTGCCCCCAGGCGCAGGTAGCCCATGGCAGCGTCCACATAGCCTTCAGTGCGGAACAGTTCCGGTTCCAGCTCGGCGGGGTCCGCCCCGCTCTGCAAAAGCAGCCGCATGGCGGCCAGAGGCGTTTTGACCTGGTGGGCCCAGGTGGCAAAATAGTCCAGAAGGTCGTCCTGCAGTTCCCGCCGGTCCCGGCGCAAAGCGGCGCAGCGGTCGGTCTGGGCCAGCAGTGCCCGGCGGTAGGCGCTTTCCAGGCTGTGGGGTCCGGCGGTGGGGTCCGGCAGGGGGAGATGGTCCCGGTCGGGATCGGCGGCGGCCTGTTCCACCGCGTCCAGGCGGCGGCGCCAGCCCGGCCAGCCCGCTCCCAGCACCCCGGCAGTCCCCAGGGCGGAGAGAAAAGCCCCGTACAAAGCGCCCTCGGCGGGCAGACCGTACAGCAGGGTGACCAGGGCAAACACGGCGGTACACAAGGCCCAGGTCACAAGGATCTGCCTGCGTTCCCGCAGGTAGGCAGCGAAGATTTTCATTGGATGCAGTATCCCTCGCCTTTCACGGTGCGGATGAGCCCCGGCAGCCCGGCGGCTTCCAGTTTTTTGCGCAGACGCCCCACATTCACCGTCAGGGTGTTTTCGTCCACATAGCAGTCGGTGGCCCACAAAGCGGTCATCAGGTCCTCCCGGCGCACCACCTGGCCCCGGCGTTCCAGCAGCGCCTGCAAAATGCGCAGCTCGTTGCGGGTCAGGGTCACGGGTCCGCTTTCCGTCCGCAGCACTCCGGCACTCAGGTCCAGGGGCACCCCGCCGCAGTCCAGCACATCGGCGGCACGGCGGTAGGCGTAGGCACGGCGCAGAAGGGCCTGCACCCGGGCGGCCAGAAGCTCGGCGTCAAAGGGCTTGGCCAGGTAGTCGTCCGCCCCCAGGTCCATGGCGGTGACCTGGTTCAGGCTGTCCGCCGCCGAGGACAGGAACAGGATGGGCAGGTCGGAGAGTTCCCGCAGGCGGCGGCACCAGTGGTAGCCGTTGTGGTAGGGCAGGGAAAGGTCCAGGATCACCAGCTGGGGATCAAAGGCCCGGAACTGGGGCAGAATGTCGGTGAGGTCCCCGGCCACGGCGGCGGTGTAGCCCTGGTCGGTGAGCACCCGGGCGGTGCTGCGGGCGATGACGGGGTCATCCTCCACGATCAGGATACGGTACAAAGCAGGTCCCTCCCTCAGACGTTGTTATCCCCAGTATAGCACAACCGGGCGGCGGAATCAGCACGACCCCTGTCCATATTACGCGGCAGCGGGCGGTATTTTGGCATAGGTGGGCCAAAAAATCACCCCGCACCGGCGGGAAAATTGTGCCCTTTGCCCCTTGACGGGTTTGTTATAATGGTATTAGCAGACAAAGGCCCGGACTGCCGGGCTTTTTTTGCCGCAACAACGCATTTGTCAAGACAGAAAACAGAGGTTGATTGAATATGACACAGACCAAGATCGATATTTTCTCCGGCTTTCTGGGCGCCGGCAAGACTACCCTGATCAAGAAGCTCATCCAGGAAGCCTTCGGCGGCGAAAAGCTGGTGCTCATCGAAAACGAATTCGGTGAGATCGGCATTGACGGCGGTTTCATGCGGGAAGCGGGCATCCAGGTGAACGAGCTGAACTCCGGCTGCATCTGCTGCAGCCTGGTGGGCGACTTCCGGGAAGCTCTCAAGAAGGTGGTGGAGACCTACCATCCCGACCGCATCCTCATCGAGCCTTCCGGTGTGGGCAAGCTGTCCGACGTGACCCGCGCCGTGGAGGGCGTGGCCGAGACCCTGCCCGTGGTGCTGAACAGCTTTGTCACCGTGGCCGACGTGAACAAGGTCAAGCTGTATATGAAGAACTTCGGCGAGTTCTACGACGACCAGGTGAGCCATGCTTCCTGCCTGATCCTCAGCCGCACCGGCAACGCCGACGAGGCCAAGGTGGCCAAGGCCGTGGCTCTGCTGCAGGAAAAGAACCCCACCGCCACCATCGTCACCACCGACTGGTCTGCCCTGAACGGCAAGCAGATCGTGGCCGTCATGGACGGCAAGCGGGACCTGGTGGCCGAGCTCATCGAGCAGGCCCAGGCCGCCAACGCCGCCCACGGGGATGAGGAGGAGCATCACCATCATCACCACCACGACGGCGAATGCTGCCACCATCACGACCACGACCATGAGGAAGGCGAATGCTGCCACCATCATGACCACGACCATGAGGAGGGCGAGTGCTGCCATCATCACGACCATGATCATGAAGAGGGCGAGTGCTGCCATCATCACGATCATGACCATGAGGAGGGCGAATGCTGCCATCATCACGACCATGACCATGAGGAGCACGAGCACTGCTGCCACCATGACCACGAGCATCATCATGAGCATCATTATGATGAGCACGGCGTGTGCAGCTGCGGCCACCATCACCATGACCACGACGCCGACGAGGTGTTCGTGAGCTGGGGCCGCGAGACCGCCCGCCGCTACACCAGGGAAGAGCTGGACGCCGCTCTGGAAGCGCTGGATTCCGGCAAGTACGGCGCTGTTCTGCGTGCCAAGGGCATCGTGGACGGCGGCTCCGGCTGGTTCGAGTTCGACATGGTTCCCGGCGAGCACGAGGTGCGCACCGGCAGCCCCGACGTCACCGGCAAGCTGTGCGTCATCGGCTCCGGCCTGGACGAGCACGGCCTGGCGGAACTCTTTGGCCTGTAAGGCGGAAAGGAACCCGACATGGCAAAACAGATCCCTGTTTACCTCTTTGTGGGTATGCTGGAAAGCGGCAAGACCAAGTTCATCCAGGAGACCATGGAGGACGAGCAGTTCGATTCCGGCGACAAGACCCTGCTGCTCATCTGCGAGGACGGCGAGGAAGAGTATGAACCCGACAAGTTCGCCTTTGGCGGCGTGACGGTGGAATACATCACCGACAAGGCCGAGCTGAACCAGCAGAACCTGACCCGCCTGGCCACCAAGAGCGGCTGCGGCCGGGTCATCATCGAATACAACGGCATGTGGCTGGTGCAGGACCTGGCCGAAGCCCTGCCTGCCAACTGGGTGATCTATCAGTGCCTGGCAACGGCGGACGGCACCACCATCAAGACCTATGCGGGTGACAACGCCATGCGCGCCCTGCTGCTGGACAAGCTGCGCACCAGCGAGCTGCTGGTGGTCAACCGCGCCGAGGCGGTGAACGATGACGAGAGCCGCCAGCTCATCCACAAGCTGGTGCGCCAGGCCAGCCGCCGGTGCGACATCGCCTATGAGTTCAAGGACGGTTCGGTGGCCTACGACGACATCCCGGACCCCCTGCCCTTTGATGTGAACGCCCCGGTCATCGAGATCCCGCCGGAATTTTTCGGCGTGTGGTATATGGACTGCATGGAGGAACCGGAAAAATACGACGGCAAGACGGTGAAGTTCCTGGCCCAGGTGTGCCAGACTTCCCGGGCGGGCAAGGGCGCTTTCGTGCCCGGCCGCTTCGCCATGACCTGCTGCGTGCAGGACATCCAGTTTGTGGGCTTCCCCTGCAAGTACGACGAGTACAAGACCCTGAAACAGCGGGACTGGATCACCCTCACCGCCAAGGTGGGGCTGAAGTTCCACCCCATCTACAAGGGCCAGACCCCCGATTCCACCGGTCCGGTGCTCACGGCGGTGTCCGTCGAACCTGCCGAAAAACCGGTGGAGGACGTGGTCATGTTCAGCTAATTGCTGAAAAACGCCGTTTTAACAAACATTTTACAGTCAGATGCTTGCAAAGGCGGACGGGGTCTGTATAATAGCTAATGGAACGAATGTTGGCCTTTACCTATGACGGACCTTAAAAGGAGGAACGCCGATGCAGGTGACAGACCTGGATTTCGAGATCGCCGCTGTGGCCGCGCGCCTGGAGCGCGAAGGCCGCTACGCCCGCACCCACAACTTTGTGCAGCATGGCGGTGTGAGCGTGTATGAACATTGCGTCCGCGTGGCGGCTTTGAGCTGCCGCCTGGCCGATGCTTTCGGCGTGGAAGTGGATAAGGATGCCCTCATCCGCGGCGCGCTGCTGCACGATTACTTTCTGTACGACTGGCACGAGAAGGACGACAGCCACCGGCTGCACGGCTTTACCCATCCCCGTACGGCCCTGCGCAACGCCTTGGAGGATTGGGACCTGGACGAGGTGGAACAGAACGTGATTTTGCGTCACATGTTCCCCCTGACCCCCGTGCCCCCCGCCTGCACCGAAGGCTGGCTGGTCTGCCTGGCGGATAAGCTCTGCGCCATCCATGAGATGGTGTACACCCGCACCCGGCGGTTGCGGCCGGCGCTGGCGAGAAGCAAATAATAAACAGAAAACACCCTCGGCAGTTGGTTCCTACCAACCCGAGGGTGTTTTTTGCTTGGTTCTTTCTTGCTTGCTTCTTGGCAGACGGCAGGCTGCTGTTTGGTCCTTCCTTTTGTGACCAAAAGGAAGCGAAAAGTCCCGCCGTTCCGATGCGGCGGCCGCCGGCTGGGGCTGCGGCCCCAGACCCCAAGA
>CAJMLV010000025.1 GCA_905214345.1 uncultured bacterium | reverse complement strand
TGCAGATCACGGTGAACAATGCCCAGATCTTTGAGCTGGCTTTGCGGGATGCCGACGGCGCCCTGGTGCCGGTGGAGGGGGGCGGCGAACTTTTTGACGAGCAGGACGCTGTGCCCGATACCATCAGCCAGCTGAACAGCATGTATTTTGACGAGATCTACCACGGCCGCACCGGGTACGAGATGCTCCACGCCATGCCGGTGTACGAGACCACTCACCCGCCGCTGGGTAAGGATTTCATCATGCTGGGCATTGCCATTTTCGGTATGACCGGCTTCGGCTGGCGGTTCTCCGGCACTCTGTTCGGCGTGCTGCTGGTGCCGCTGGCCTGGTGCTTCGGCCGTCGGCTGACCCGCCGCCCCTGGGCGGGGGCCCTGGCCGGGTGCCTTCTGGCACTGGATTTCATGCGGTTTGCCCAGAGCCGTATCGCTACCATCGACATCTACGGCTCCTTCTTCATTCTGCTGGGCGCTTACTTCATGCTGTGGTATTGCCAGAGCGTGCTGGAAAAAGGCGTCAACGGCTCTTTGTGGCCCATGGCCCTGGGCGGTCTGGCGTTCGGGCTGGGCTGTGCCTCCAAGTGGACCGGCATCTACGCCGGGGCGGGGCTGGCGGTGCTCTATCTGGGGGTCCTTTACGCCCGGTGGAAGCAGCACAAGCCCGGTTTCTGGCGGGAATTCCGCACCGCCGCTTTGGGCGGGGTCATGTTCTATGTGCTGCTGCCCTTTGTGATCTATCTGGCCTCCTACCTGCCTTACCTGTGGCGCGACCCCAATTTCGGTCTGAAAGACTGGTGGGACTGCCAGCAGTATATGTTCTGGTATCATTCCACCCTGGAAGCCACCCACCCCTTTGAGAGCCGCTGGTATACCTGGCTGCTGGGGCTGCGTCCGGTGTGGTATTACCAGAATACCCACCTGGAACCCGGTCTCAAGGCCAGCATTGCCGGTCTGGGCGGGCCAGTCATCTGGCTGGCGGGTCTGGCAGCGGTGCTGCTGCTGTACTGGCGGCAGTGCAGCGGCCGGGGAACCCGCACCGGGGCAGGGGTGCTGATTTTGTATGCCACCCAGCTGGTGCCCTGGATGCTGGTAGCCCGGTGTACCTTCCTGTACCATTATTTCCCCAGTTCCATCTTCTGCCTGGCGGCCATTGTGCTGGTGCTGGGCGGCGCCCGCAACCAGAAACTGGCCAGGCGCATCGGTGTGGGGCTGGTGGCGGTTTCGCTGGTGCTCTTTGTATTCTACTATCCGGCTTTGTCCGGCCTGCCGGTGCCCGAAGCCTGGGCCAACGCCCTGGAAATCCTTCCCAGCTTCGGTTTCTATTAAACAGAAAGACAGTCCCTGCCTTCGGGCGGGGACTTTTTTGCATTTGCGCAATCTATTCTTGATTGTAAACACTGGGGATGGTTTGTTGGCGGCCTGATGGGGCTGTGGTATAATAAAACAGAATCACATCTTATAACAGGAAGGGAGAACGGACCGCATGCCGGATATTCTGGTGGTGGATGATGAACGGGAGATCGCAGACCTGGTGGGGGTGTACCTGCGCAACGAAGCTTTCACGGTGCGCACCGCTGCCACCGCTGCCGAAGCCATGGACGCCATCCGGCAATCCCCGCCCGACCTGGCGCTGCTGGACGTGATGCTGCCGGATATGGACGGCTTTGCCCTGTGCCAGCAGATCCGGCGGGAGTATCTGTTCCCCATCATCATGGTCACTGCCCGGGTGCAGGATATGGACAAGATCACCGGCCTGACCCTGGGGGCGGACGACTACATCACCAAGCCCTTCAACCCGCTGGAACTGGTGGCCCGGGTCAAGGGACAGCTGCGGCGCTATATCCGGTATAACCCGGCAGGCACCGGCACTCCGGCACCCGCCGAACCGGAAGAATACGACCTGCACGGGCTATATATCGACAAAAACGCCCACAAATGCACCCTGTACGGCAAGGAAATTGCCCTGACACCCCTGGAATTTTCCATCCTGTGGTATCTGTGCAGCCATCACGGCCGGGTGGTTTCCAGCGAGGAACTGTTCGAGGCTGTCTGGGGCGAAAAGTACCTGGACAGCAACAACACCGTCATGTCCCATATTGCACGCCTGCGGGAAAAGCTGGGGGAAGCCCCCCGGCGTCCCAAGTTCATCAAGACCGTCTGGGGGGTGGGCTACACCGTTGAATAACTTCTTCAAAAAGCGGCGCGAAACCCGGCGCAGAAAACGGGATTCCTATTACGGCCGCAGCCCTATGGGGATGCTGGCGCTTTACCTGCTGGCCCTGGTGGGGCTGGTACTGGGAGTGGCCGTCCTCTTTTTTGTGGGCTACGGGCTGTACCAGGCCATCCGGGGCACATATTATACCTATTATACCGGCAGCTTCTGGCCCACGGATATCCTGCTGTGGATCGCCTACCATGTCATGGCGCTGATCCGGGAACTGGCCCTTCTGGTGGTCTGGATGCTGCTGGCCGTCGGCTGGATGTGGGTGACCTATCTTTTTCTGCGGTGGGGCCAGCGGGATCTGAGCAAGGTCATTGCCATGGCCGACCGCCTGACCGACCCCGGCATGGGGGAGATCGAGCTGCCCCCGGCCCTGGCGGAAGCGGAAGCCCGGTTGAACCTGGCCCGGCAGAAGGCCCTGACCAACGCCGCTGCCGCCCGGGAAGCAGAGCAGCGGAAGAATGACCTGATCATGTACCTGGCTCACGACCTGAAAACCCCGCTGACCAGCGTCATCGGCTACCTGACCCTGCTGCAGGACGAACCCCGGCTCAGCCCCGAAATGCGGGCCCGGTACACCGGCATCGCCCTGCATAAGGCCCAGCGGCTGGAAGACCTCATCAACGAATTTTTCGAAATCACCCGGTTCAACCTCTCTCATCTGGAACTGGACACCCAGCCCGTGGACCTGAAACGGCTGCTGGAACAGGTGGCCAGCGAGTTTGAACCCGTCTTTGCGGAAAAACACCTGCACTGTGAACTGGACCTGCCCCCGCAGCTCACCTGCGACGGTGACCCGGACAAGCTGGCCCGGGTGTTCGACAACCTTCTGCGCAACGCCGAGCATTACAGTTTTCCCGATACCTGCGTACAGGTGCAGGCGGAGCAGGGGGACAGCGAAGTTACCCTGCGGTTCACCAACGCCGGGCGAACCATCCCCCCGGAAAAGCTGGAACGCCTGTTTGAGCAGTTCTTCCGGCTGGATTCCTCCCGCGGGACCTCCTCCGGCGGTGCGGGGCTGGGCCTGGCCATTGCCCGGCAGATCGCGCAGGCCCACGGCGGCACCATCAAAGCCGAAAGCGCCGACAACACCATTACCTTTACCGTCATTCTGCCTGCCGTAAGAAAATCGTAAGATTTTTGCAGGAAAATCACAACCGTGCCGCAAGGCCGCCCGCAAACACCACGCGCCCTGTTTTGCTACCATAAAGGAGCAAGGCAGGGCGCTTTGCATTGGCAAAATCTTCTGCGCCCTGCAAGGAGGAATCCCCATGCACGCACGCAAAATTCTGGTGTTTTTCGGCGGCTGCTCCACTGAGTATGACGTTTCTCTGCAGTCGGCGGCCGCAGTTCTGGAAAATCTGGACCCCGCCCGCTGGGCTCCGGTACCGGTGGGCATCACCCGGGAAGGTGACTGGTACCACTATACCGGGCCCATCTCGGCTATTCCCGCCGATACCTGGCACAAGGATGCCGCCCATTGTGCCCGCTGCACCCTGAACGCCGCCCGGGGAGCCAGGGAACTCTGGCTGGCCGACGGCCGACGGGTACCCTTTGATGCCGCCTTCCCGGTGCTTCACGGCAAAAACGGGGAGGACGGCACCCTGCAGGGCCTGCTGGAACTGGCGGGGGTGCCTGTCATCGGCTGCGGCTGCCTGGCAAGCGCCTTGTGCATGGATAAGGACCGGGCCCACAAGCTGGCAGCTCTGGCAGGGGTGGCGGTGCCCAAAAGCGCGGTGTTCCTCCGTGGAACGGAACTGCAGGACATCCAGGCTGCCGCCGAAACCATCGGCTGGCCTGTTTTCGTCAAACCGGTGCGGGCGGGGTCCTCTTTCGGCATCAGCCGAGTGGATGGGCCCGACGCTCTGGCCCCGGCGGTGGAGGAAGCCTTCCGCCATGACGATGAAATTGTCTTGGAAGAGACCATCCCCGGCTTTGAGGTAGGCTGCGGGGTCATGGGCAACCCCGGCGGACCGCTGACGGTGGGGGCGGTGGATGAGATCGAACTGGCCCCCGCCGGTGTTCTCTTTGATTATACCGAAAAGTATACCCTGCAGCATTCTGCCATCCATTGCCCCGCCCGTATCCCGGAAGAGACCGCCGACCGCATCCGCGCCGCCGCCAAAACCATCTATGAGGCGCTGGGCTGCCGGGGCTTTGCCCGGGTGGACATGTTCCTTACCCCGGACGGGCGGATCGTTTTCAATGAGGTGAACACCATCCCGGGGCTCACCTCCCACAGCCGGTTCCCGGCCATGATGCGGGAGGCAGGATACAGTTTTCCGGCACTGCTGGACCGTCTGGTGGAACTGGGGGTGCGGGGATGAGCTTTGCCGATCTGCGCCTGACGGCAGCGGGAGCCCGCAAAGGCAGCCTGATCCTGGTAAACCGGGAACATCCTTTGCAGGGGGAGCTGATCCCCGATCTGGTGCCGCTGGAGGGCGGCTGGCCGGACCAGCACCTGGACCGCACCGCCGCCCGCATGCTGGCGGCGGCCATTGAAGCGGTACACGGACAGGGGCAGATCCTGCCGGTATCGGGCTGGCGCAGTCAGGACGAGCAGCAGGCCATCTGGAACGATACCCTGGCCAAGGAGGGCGAGGATTTCACCGCCCGGTATGTGGCCCGCCCGGGGTGCAGTGAACACCAGACCGGTTTGGCGGTGGACCTGGCCCTGTGTGCGGATACCATCGACTTCATCCGCCCCGATTTCCCTTATGACGGGGTGTGCGGGGCTTTCCGGAAGGTGGCGGCCCGGTACGGCTTCATTGAACGGTACACCGAGGAAAAGCGGGAGAAAACCGGCATTGCCGCCGAACCCTGGCATTTCCGGTATGTGGGGGTGCCCCACGCCCGTATCATGAACGACGCGGGCATCTGCCTGGAGGAATACCCGGCTTTTCTGCGGGCAGCACCCCGGGTGGTCCGGCTGGAGAACGGCCGCCGGGTACAGGTGCGCTACCTGCCCTGGAACGGCACCGAGATCACCCGCCCCGCTCCCGGCACCTGCTGGCAGCTGTCCGGCACCAACGAGGGCGGGTTCATCCTGACAGTGTGGGAGGGGCGGCCATGACCAGACGAAATCTTCCCGCCTTGGACTGGTTCCGCCTGGTGGCCGCCGTGCTGGTGGTGGCCATCCATACCGGCCCCCTGGGCTCCTTTTCCCCCGCGGCGGACCTGTGGTTCACCCGGGTACTGGCACGGGTGGCGGTGCCTTACTTTGCCATGGTCAGCGGGTATTTTCTGGCCCGGGGCGGCTGGCGGGGCACCGGGCGGCTTTGGCGGCACACCCTGCTGCTGTATCTTCTTGCGGTGGCGGTTTATCTGCCGCTGAACATCTATGCCGGAAACCCCGTCACCTGGCAGGACCTGATTTTCAACGGTACATTTTACCATCTGTGGTATCTGCCTGCCCTGCTGCTGGCCTTGCCGCTGGCCCGCGTCCTGGCCAAAAGCGGGCGGTGGGGTGTGGCCGCTGCTGCCGGGCTTTATCTCATCGGTCTGGGCGGGGACAGCTATTACGGCCTGGCAAGCCGACTGCCCGGATTGGGTGTCCTGTATGAGGTGTCCTTCTGGTTCTGGGACTACACCCGCAACGGCCTGTTTTTCCTGCCGTTGTTCCTGCTGCTGGGGGCGGTTTTTGCCGACCGGCCGCTGCCTGCGCCCCGGCCCAGTGCCCGGCTGGCCTTGTTGGGATTGCTTGCCATGACGGCGGAATCCTTCGCCCTCCACGGGTTGAAGCTGACCCGGCACGACAGCATGTATTTCTTTCTGCCCCTGACCATGTGGGGACTGTTCGGTTTGCTGCTGGCCGTGAACAGGGGACAGAACCGGGCGGTGCGCCGCACGGCCACCCTTGTGTACCTCATCCATCCCTGGTGCATCGTGCTGGTGCGGGTGGGGGCCCGTTTCTTCGGCCTGTGGGATCTGCTGGTGGAAAACAGCGCCGGGCATTTTGCGGCGGTGGTTCCCCTGAGCGTGGCCCTGGCCTTTGCTTTGCAGGCGTTGGCAGGGACCCACGACCGCCGCCTGCCCCCGGAGGTGCGGGCCTGGAGGGAGATTGATTTGAAAGCCCTGCGGCAGAATACAAAGGTTCTGCGGGCTGCCCTGCCCGATGGCTGTGCCATGATGGCGGTGGTCAAGGCGGATGCCTACGGCCATGGGGCTGCCCTGATTTCCCGGACCCTCGCCCGGGAGGGGGTGGACCTGTTTGCGGTGGCCTGCCTGTCGGAAGGGATTGCCCTGCGCAAGGCGGGCGTCCGGGGCAAGATCCTGATCCTGGGCTGGACCGACCCCGCCCTGGCCCCGCTGCTGCGCCGCTGGCGGCTGTGTGCCACTGTGGCGGACGCGGAACACGGCCGGGCGCTCTCCGCCCAGGGTGTGCCGGTCCATGTGCATCTGGCGGTGGATACCGGCATGCACCGGCTGGGCATCCCGGCAGAAGAGACCGCCCAACTGGCGGAGATGTTCGCCTTGCCCAACCTCCGCGTGGACGGGGTATACAGCCATCTGTGTACCTCCGACGGCGATGCCGCCGCCGACCGGGAATTTGCCCGCCGCCAGACCGAGAAATTCAGCCGCACCCTGGCTTTGCTGCAGGGGCTGGGGCTGGACCCCGGCCTGACCCACCTGCAGGCCAGCTATGGGGTGCTGAACCCCGGCTGCGTGCAGGGACAGCGATTTGACGCGGCCCGGCTGGGGTTGATCCTGTACGGGGTGCGCAGCGACGACACCCCGGTGGAATGTGCTCTGCCTCTGCGGCCGGTGCTCAGCCTGCGGGCCCGGGTGGCGGCGGTGCATCCGGTCCGGGCAGGGGAGGGCGCCGGCTACGGCCTGGCCTTTACTGCCCGGCGGGATACCTGCCTGGCGGTGCTGGCCATCGGATATGCCGACGGCTTGCCCCGGGACTATGCCGCCAAAGGGGGCGTGGTGCTGCTGCAGGGCAGACGCTGCCCGGTGGTGGGCCGGGTGTGCATGGACCAGATGCTGGTGGATGCCACCGACCTGCCCCGGCCGCCCCAAGCGGGAGAGATTGCCACCCTCATCGGCACCGACGGCGGCGAAACTCTGCGGGCGGAGGAGGTGGCGGTCGCCTGCGGCACCATCACCAACGAACTGCTCTCCCGCCTGGGGCCCCGTCTGGGCCTGCAGACGCGGGAAACATAAAAAGCGCCGGGCGCTTCCCATACGGGGAGGCGCCCGGCGCATATTTCTTGCAAAGGGAAAAATCAGGAATCGGAGTCCAGCTTCAGCACGGCGGTGAAAGCCTCGCTGGGCAAGGTCACGCTGCCCAGCTGACGCATCTTCTTTTTGCCGGCCTTCTGCTTTTCCAGCAGCTTCTTCTTTCGGGTGATGTCGCCGCCGTAGCACTTGGCCAACACGTCCTTGCGCATGGCCTTGACGGTCTCGCGGGCGATGATCTTGCCGCCCACCGCTGCCTGTACCGGAATCTCGAACAGAGCGCGGGGGATGTTCTCCTTCAGCTTTTCGCAGATGCGGCGGCCCTTGGCGTAGGCGTTGTCGCTGAACACGATCATGGACAGCGCGTCCACCGGTTCGCCGTTGAGCAGGAAGTCCAGCTTCACCAGCTTGGATTCGTGCCAGTCCTCCCATTCATAGTCGTAGCTGGCGTAGCCCCGGCTGCGGCTCTTGATGGCGTCGAAGAAGTCGTAGACGATCTCGCCCAGGGGCAGCTGGTAATGCAGGTCCACGCGGGTCTCGTCCAGATATTTCATGTCCACCAGCACGCCCCGCTTCTGCTGGCACAGGTCCATCAGTGGGCCCACATAGTCGTTGGGGGTGTAGATGTGGGCATTCACGAAGGGTTCCTCCGCCTTTTCGATGCGGGTGGGGTCGGGATAGGCGGAAGGATTGTCGATGATCTCCACCGTGCCGTCGGTCAGGGTCAGACGGTACTGAACGCCGGGGGTGGTGGTGATCAGGTCCAGGTCAAACTCGCGCTCCAGGCGCTCGGTGATGATCTCCATGTGCAAAAGGCCCAGGAAACCGCACCGGAAGCCGAAGCCCAGGGCAGCACTGGTTTCCGGCTCAAAGCTCAGGCTGGCGTCGTTGAGCTGCAGTTTTTCCAGCGCATCCTTCAGGTCGGGGTAATCGGCGCCGTCGGCGGGGTAGATGCCGCAGAACACCATGGGGGTCACCTTGCGGAAACCGGGCAGAGGTTCGGCGGTGGGATTGGAGGCCAGGGTCACGGTATCGCCCACCCGGGTGTCCCGCACCGTCTTGATGCTGGCGGTCAGATAGCCGACCTCGCCGGCTTTCAGGCAGTCGCAGGGGGCCAGGGCGGTGGCGCCCATGTGGCCCACCTCCACCAGCTGGAACTGGGCGCCGGTGTGCATCAGTTTGATGGTGTCGCCGGGACGTACGCAGCCCTCAAACACGCGGACGTAGACGATGACGCCCTTGTAGCTGTCGTAGATGCTGTCGAAGATCAGGGCTTTCAGCGGGGCGTTCTCGTCCCCCTGAGGAGCGGGGATGTCCTTCACCACCCGTTCCAGCACGTCCTTGATGCCGATGCCCATCTTGGCGGATACCCGGGGGGCGTCCTCGCAGGGCAGGCCGATGATGTCCTCCACTTCCTTGGCGGCGGTGTCGGGGTCGGCGCTGGGCAGATCGATCTTGTTCAGGATGGGCACGACTTCCAGATTGTGGTCGATGGCCATATAGCAGTTGGCCAGGGTCTGGGCTTCCACGCCCTGGCTGGCGTCCACCACCAGCACCGCGCCCTCGCAGGCGGCCAGGCTGCGGCTGACCTCGTAGGAAAAGTCCACGTGGCCGGGAGTGTCGATGAGGTTGAAGGCATAGGTCTTGCCGTCGTCGGCCTTATAATTCATGGTCACGGCCCGGGCCTTGATGGTGATGCCGCGCTCCCGTTCCAGTTCCATGTCGTCCAGGATCTGGTCTTCCATGGTGCGTTTGTCCACGCTGTCGGTCAGTTCCAGAATCCGGTCGGACAAGGTGCTCTTGCCGTGGTCGATGTGTGCGATAATGCAGAAATTGCGAATGGTATCCTGTGCCATTTACCCTTCCTCCAAGTTGTTCCAGATGCTCACCGGCTGGCTGCCGCGCAGATAAACGCGGGGCACCCGGCGGGAAATGCCGCACACCACCTCGTAGTTGATGGTGCCGGCCTTTTGTGCGATGGTGTCGGCGGTGTCGGCGCCGCCGGGCCCGAAGACGGTCACTTCGTCCCCCATGGTTGCTTCGGGGATGTTGGTCACGTCAATGACCGTCTGGTCCATACAGACCCGGCCCAGTACGGGGGCAGGCTTGCCGTGGACCATCATGACCCCGCCCCCGGCGCTGCCGGACAAAAGGCGGGGGTATCCGTCGGCATAGCCCACGCTGACGGTGGCCACCCGGCGGGGAGAATCGGCGGTGTAGGTGCGGCCGTAACACACCGACTGCCCATCCTGCAGGGTCTTGACCTGGGTGATGACGGTTTTCAGGGTCATCACCGGCTGCAGATCGCCGAACCGCACCTGGGGGCTGGGGTCCAGCCCGTACAGGATGATACCCGCCCGGGTCAGATTGGCCCGCCATTCGGGATGGCGCAGCTGGGCGGCGCTGTTGGCGCAGTGGGTGATGCCGGTGTCGTGCCCGGCGTCGCGCAGAGCCTGCAGGGTGCGGGCGAACAGTGCGTACTGCTCGTCGGTGTAAGCTTCGTCGCCGGTCTCGGTGCTGTCCGCCACCGCAAAATGCTGGAAAACCCCGGTGATGCGCAGCCCCGGCAGGGCGTAGCAGGCTTCCATCTCGGCCAGAGCTTCCTCAAAGCCGGAACGCACCGCAAAGCCGATGCGCCCCATGCCGGTGTCCACCTTCAGGTGGCAGTTCACCGTCACCCCGGCAGCCACCGCCTCGGCCGAAAGCTCGGCGGCGTATTCCCGGGAGAAGAGGGCCTGGGTGATGTTGCTGCGGGCCAGGTCGGCGGCAAAAGCGGGGGAGGTATACCCCAGGATCATCACCGGCAGGGTGATGCCGTGGCGGCGCAGATGCCGCGCTTCGCTCAGGCAGCTCACCGCAAACCCCGCAGCCCCGGCGGGGGCCAGGGCACGGGCCACGGCCACCGCGCCGTGACCGTAAGCGTCGGCCTTGATGACCGCGCACACCGGCCCGCCCACGCGGCGGCGGATATAGGCATAATTGGCGCACAGGGCGTCCAGGTCGATTTCGGCCCAGCAGTGCTTTTCAAAACGGTATGTGTTCAACCCAACCACCTCGGTATCATCGGGATGCCTTTTTCAGACCATATACCATACTATTATATCATATCACGGGAACTTTGAGAAGTGGAAACCTTGTGAACGCAAAAACCAAAAATGCCTCACAAGAAAACGAGAGAAAACGTGAGTAAACGAGAGAAAACAAGAGCTACACGGGAATAAATGAAAAAACACGGCAAAAACCGTTGACTTGGCTCCCCGGGTCTGTTATAATCACTCTTGCGCTAAAAAAACGTCCGATCGGGCGTTCCAGATAACCCCTGCGGACCCCAAGGCCGAAGGGCGCGTGAATATACAGTATGGAGGATTCAGTATTATGAGTACTACGCTCGCCAAGCCCGCTGAGATGGCTGACCGCAAGTGGTATGTGATCGACGCTGCCGGCAAGCCCCTGGGCCGCGTTGCCGCCCAGGCTGCCGTCATTCTGCGCGGCAAGAACAAGCCCACCTTCACCCCCAATGTTGACTGCGGTGACCATGTCATCATCATCAACTGCGACGAAGCTGTCCTGACCGGCAAGAAGCTGGAGAAGAAGTTCCATCGCACCCATTCCGGCTGGATCGGCGGCCTGAAGGAAACCCAGTACAAGACCCTGATGGCGGAAGCCAGCGACAAGGCCATGACCTATGCCGTCAAGGGCATGGTGCCCTCCAACACCCTGGGCGCCAAGGCTATGACCCGCCTGCACTGCTACAAGACCGCAGAGCACAACCACACCGCCCAGAAGCCTGAAGCGGTCGAATTCTAAGCAAGGAGGCAACGAACATGTACGAAACCAAAGAATATTTCTACGGCACCGGCCGTCGTAAGCATTCCGTTGCCCGCGTCCGCGTGTACAACGGCACCGGCAAGTTCATCGTCAACGGCCGTGAGCTGGACAACTACTTCGGCCTGGATACCCTGAAGCTGCTGGCCCGCAGCCCGCTGGTTCTGACCGGCACCGAAGGCCAGTTCGACATCGCTGTCAACGTTGTTGGCGGCGGTTACTCCGGCCAGGCCGGCGCTATCCGCCATGGTCTGTCCCGCGCTCTGCTGCAGTTCAACCCCGAACTGCGCACCACCCTGAAGAAGGCTGGCTTCCTGACCCGCGATCCTCGTATGAAGGAACGTAAGAAGTACGGTCTGAAGGCCGCTCGCCGCGCTCCCCAGTTCAGCAAGCGCTGATTGTCCGCACTACTTGCGAACTTTTCAGTACGCTTCACGACTTTTTTGCACGATTGTGTGCAGAAAATCGGATGCGCCTGAGGTGGTGGAATGCAGCAAATCGCCTTGGAACCTACTGAAAAAGCAGCAGGTAAGAAGCGAGTATGCAGCAGACCATCCCAAAGCAAATTGCCTATCGCAGGAGACGTTTTCCGCAAGGAGAATGTCTCCTGCTTTTTTATTTGCAAAAAAGAAAAACCTTATGGCTTGCAAATCATGTTGATACCGTCGATGAGGGTCTGGATATCCAGATGAGTGTACACACGCTCGGTCAGGCTCATGGCACCGGAATGACCGGCAATCTTCTTCTGAATGGTGGGGTTCACACCGGCATCAGCCATCATGGAAATACAGGTGTGCCGGGTGTCGTGAGGCTTGTGCTTCATCCCGTATTCTTCCATCAAAGGGTCCCAGTAGGTGTCGCAGTAATTGAAGTAGTCCAGATGCTTGCCGTCTGTGGTGCAAAGCAGATACTCGCAAGGGGAGCGCTCCATCCATCCTTTGTAAAAGGGCAGCATCTTGTCTGCAATGGGCACCTTCCGGATACCGTTTTCGGTTTTGCTTTCCACCACATCAAAATACTGTTTTTCCAGATGGACGTTCTCCTTCTTCAGATCCAGAAACTCCGAAATGCGGCAGGCATTGTAATTGAGCATGAGCAGAATCTGGCAATAGGGATTGGCTTTGTGTGCCCAAAGGGTTGCCAGCTCTTCTTTTGTGAAGATATTGCGGTCATGCCGGTTGGGATTCTTGTCCCGGTAACCTGCCAGATCGACAAATTGGGAATAGTTCTTATTGCAGATGTCGTTCTTCATGGCATAGGCATACATCTGGTTGAACAGACCCTTCAGCTTTTTCAGCGTAGGATAGTTCTTGCCGCAGGTTTCAATGACAAGCTGCAAGTCACATAGTTTGATCTCACGGAAGGCTTTATCGTACAAAAATCCGCAGACTTTGTACGAAGCCTCATACCCCTTTACATTGGAATGTGAGATAGTGGGATACTTGGATTTGGACCAGCGCTCGTACACTTCGGCGAAGGTGACCTTGGCGGTATCCACGTCATAAGGATTCTGATTGTATTCAGCCAGCATTTTCAGACCTTCAGCTCTGGTTTCAGCATAGCCGATGATGATGAAATCCTGAATCTGTCTGCCTTTTTCTTTATCCAAATGCCAGCCGATGGTTTTGCGTACCATATAGGGTTTTCTGCGTTTTCCGGACATTTTGACTACGCTGCCGTAGCCATTGGGTAATTTCATGTTTTTATCAAACTCCCTTTCGCTCAGGCAGATTTTATGATAAAGAGGAAAACCTCTTATCAACATTACTTCAGATTTTCCAGCTGCTCCTTGGTCATGGCCTTCAGCTCGGCAAGGCTATATTTGCTGAGATCGGCGGAGTAGAGGGGCTTGTCTGTCAAGGGCGTTCCGGCATATTGGGCCGTATTCTCCTGCATCCAGCTTTTCATCTGTTTGGGATTGTGCCAGTACGCTTCGGACCATGTGCGTGCGGAGGAGAAGTTCTCCAGAAGGTAGCAAAGCGTTCCATTCAGACTGGCATCGGGATTGTCAGCACGAAAAATCAGGGAAGCGGTGAAATTCCCATCATCGTTTTGCTCGTGTTTGATGTCCACATCAAAATGTAGCTCTTTCTTTTTATTGAGCTCATAGAGTACTGCGATGACGTCGGATAGAGAGTTCAGTTGCATTTGGGGCTCTTCAAACCCCAACAGGTAGGAAGGGGTTACGCCCAAAAAGTTTGCAATGCTGCATACGGTGTCAAAGAAAATCCGGCTTTCACCACTTTCGTAGCTCTGCACGGTACGCAGGCTTTTCCCCAAAAACTTCGCAAGTTGAGTCTGTGTAATATTTTTTTCTGTGCGGACTTCTTTGATGCGCTGTCCGATTTGTTCGTTTGTAAGATTCATGGCTTCTCACCTCGTCTTAATACTATCATAGGAATGCGAAGAAATCAAGCACCTTGGGCAAATTATATGAAAATTAAATTCATATGCAAGATTGACATGCGAAATAAAACTGCGTATAATGAAATTGCTGAAAAGCAATCACAAGCAGAAGGAGGTGGAAAGCATGGGAGAAAGTCAGAATTACGGAAAGATGCCGCCGTTTACGGGGAGAAATGTGCCGGTAACGGAAATTGCAAGGGCAATGCACAAGGACGCGCAGTATGTACGAGTGGGCCTGCAACAGGGAATTTTCAAGTTCGGTTACGCAGTCAAGCTGGAAGGTTCCAACGAGTATAACTACTACTGTCCTGACCGCAAGGTATGGGAGGAAATCGGCTATTTTAACCCGGAGAGTCATGTTGGGTAACAAAAAAGAGCGCTTACCCGTGCAGGGGTAAACGCTCCGATGAAAGACAGTTCCAACAGCGGCTGCTGTGTGTAACTATCAGGCACCACTGATATTTTACCACAGCAGCCGCCATTTTTGAAGAAAAAATGGGAGGCTTTATGGAAAATGAGAGTACTGTAAAATTGATTTCCCTGGATACGATTCCTGTACAAGAAGTGGAATGGCTGGTATATCCGTTCATTCCCTGCGGAAAGATCACCATCATTCAGGGAGATCCCGGTGAAGGAAAAACGACCTTTATTCTGCAGCTAATTGCGCGCCTGACTACCGGCAGGCCTGCATGGGACGGGATGCCGCCTATGACACCCGGCAATGTGATCTACCAGACGGCAGAGGATGGTTTGTCGGATACCATCAAGCCACGACTCGTCGCCGCCGGTGCCGCCTGTGACAGGGTGCTGGTGATCGATGACAGCGACAGAGCACTGACGCTGGAAGATGACCGGCTGGAACAGGCCATTGTGCAGACCCATGCACGGTTGGTTGTGCTTGACCCGATTCAAGGCTACATCGGGGCGGGGGTGGATATGCACCGCGCCAACGAAATTCGACCACTGATGCACAGGATCGGTGTTCTGGCTGAAAAGCATCACTGTGCCATTGTCCTGATCGGGCACATGAACAAGAACAGCGGGGAAAAATCCAGTTATCGGGGGCTCGGCTCCATCGACTTTCAGGCCGCTGCCAGAAGTGTTCTGGTGGTGGGCCGCATCAAGGACGACCCGACGCTGCGGGTTGTCTGCCCCACCAAAAGTTCCCTGGCTCCGGAGGGAAAGGCGATAGCCTTTCGCCTCGACCCGGAGCAAGGCTTTCAATGGGCAGGTGAATATGACATCAGCGCAGAAGATCTGCTTTCAGGCAACAGCCGCGGGCATAAACTGCGGGAAGCACAGCACTTCCTGCAGGAAGTGCTGGCGGAGGGGGCTCTGCCGCAAACAGAAATAGAGGCGGCTGCGGGGCGAAAAGGCATCAAGCCCAAAACACTGCGCAATGCCCGGTACGAGTTGGGCATTACCTCCCGCAAGGTAGGCAAACAATGGCTATGGGAATTGCCACAAGAATAATGCAAGAAGGCAAGATGCCCTGTTCTTATAGATAGGGTCATCTTGCCTCCTTGAAAACAGGAGATTGCTTTTTCAGCTATGTGGCCCCGCAGGGCGCAAAGGCGCTTTTGATGCGAAGTGTCAAAAGTGCTTTTGCGTTACTCTTGGCAAGAGTAACAGAACCCGCCGGCTTACGCCGGAGAAAGGAGAGATTTTGAAAAGGACAATCAGCGCTATGGTTGGGAAAGGCTCCCTCAATCATAATAGCCGTGAGTTTTACGCCCCCAATGTAGACCCGTCCCGCAGCCATTTGAACGTGGAATTCTGCAAGGAAGATATCCGAACGGTGTACCATGAACTGTTTGACGCAGCACAGCAGCGTTACAATGCAAGGCAGACACGCAGTGACCGCCGTATAGCGGACTATTACACAAAAATCAGTTCTTCCAAGCAGGAAAAGCCCTTCCATGAGATTGTACTGCAAATCGGAAACAAGGACGATACCGGAATCGGCTCGGAAACGGCGGAACTCGCCCGGCAATGTCTGGAAGCGTATGTCCGTGGCTTTCAAGCACGAAACCACACACTGCGTATGTTTTCTGCTCATTTGCACATGGATGAAGCGACGCCTCATGTCCATATTGATTTTGTGCCCTATATCACCGGCAGCAAACGGGGAATGGATACCCGTGTATCCCTCAAACAGGCGCTGGCGCAGATGGGCTTTGTGGGCGGAACGCGCAGCGCCACAGAGTGGAATCTGTGGGTGCAGCGGGAAAAGCAGGTGCTGGCGGATATCATGCAGGTGCATGGCATCGAATGGGAGCAGCTCGGCACCCACGAAGAGCACTTGTCGGTACTGGAGTACAAAAAGCAGGAGCGCAGCAAGGAGGTCAAGGAACTGGATTCGGCTATTGCGAAGAAACGCACCGAAGTGGAAAAGATAGAGGACACCTTGCAGGCGGTCCAGAAACAGGTGGTGGACCTTGATAAGATCGAGGCCGTCAGTGCGAAAAAGGCGCTTTTGAGTGACCGGGTAACGCTGCCGCGCAGTGACTTTGAAAACCTGCTCCATGCAGCCAAACAGTATGTGGTGTACCGCCGTCAGGATGAACAGCTGCAGAAACTGCTGGATGCCGCCCAGGAGAAAATCCGGCAGCTGGAAAGTGTGCTGAACAGTCTGAAAGAGAAAGTGAATGATCTAACCAACAGACTGGCAGAGCAGACCTCTCATCATCGTCAGGCACTCATGGTGGAAAGAGCCCAGAGAATGCAGATGAAAAAAAGAAAACGCACGCCTCAAACGGGAAAAAGCAGGTATGGTATCACTTCTGCGAAAACATAAAATTGAATGGAAGGAAAATCTGTTCACTGAACGAAACGAGAGGTAGAAATATATAGACATAAGCTGGTTGGGAAAATTCCTGACCAGCTTTTTATTGTTGAACTGAAATGGGTAGAATAATCAAAAGATATATGATATTATATGAATGTGCATATTGAATGAAATAAATATAAAATTATAAAAAAATATAGGCAGTATTCCGGACTGGAGGCGGCTCTTCAACGAAACATGTGCATGAAATAAGCTGAAGGTTGTATATACGAAATAGAGAGACAGGATGAGGTAAACTTATGAATTTGATTGTCTATAAAGGATTTTCTCTGAATTTTCTTAAAGGTATAGAAGAAAAGCCCTTAGTTGAAACGGAAGTGAGCGACAAAGTAGATATTATGTCGTTTGACAGAAGAACACGCAAACGACTGAATATGGCGCTTATTGAGATGGATGAGAATGATACGGTTTGGATTACTTATGAAGAGTATTCCTTGATCAAGGCACAGATCGATGAAGCAATAAAAGAGGATGGATTAACGGTTTTAATCTATCGTAATAACCTTTACCCGGATTATTATCCCATACCGTTTGAACTTCCTAATGAAGTGTCTGAAGAAATAACACGAGTGCTAAGTGGAGATAGTGCAAGTGACGTTTCAAAAGAATGTCAAAAGTTTACGTCCGTTTATAATGCCCTAGTTAATATTGATGGCGCGTACTATGGCAGCTTTTGCAATTATGAGTATGACAAGAATGATGGTATTAGTATACAAGACTATTATCCTAGTGTAGTAACAATTGAAGAAGGGCTGACATGTGGAGAATATAATGTGTTTCTAAATGATGATGTTGACACATATCTGCGGGATCTTGCACACATTGCAGCACAAAAGCCATCGGTAATAGGAATCAGATCTACAGAAGGCTATGTATCAAAGCGCATGCAGGAGTCTTTGCAAGCATACTGTGTAGAAAATCATATTCGTCTGGTAAGGTTTCATGAGATTCTCCCAGAAGATCAAACAATGGAGGATGCGCTTGCTAATATCGCTAAAAATGATATTGGTATAGCCGGTTTTACCGGCTTTAGAAAGATTAAATTTTATAAAAATCCTGATATTGATAAGGAAGTGATAGAGCTTTCTCAAGGGCAGATAATTCAGGAAATTATACATCAGGCTGAAAAATCTTATGATGTAGATTCGGGAAATTCGTTTAGAGATATTTTTATCACAGCATCAACGGGAGCAGGCAAATCTGTTATGTTTCAGATCCCTGCTGTTTACCTTGCACAAAAATATAAAAAACTAACAATCATTATCGAGCCAGTCAAGGCTTTGATGCAGGATCAGAAAGAAAAGCTAAACAAAAATGGATATACAAGAGTTGCGGCATTTAACTCTGACCTGATTTCGCAAGTTGAGAAAGAGGCGGTTTTAAAGAAAATCAAAGAAGGTGAAATAGATCTCTTATATCTGAGTCCTGAAACGCTCCTCTCTTATTCTATTGAAACGATTATAGGTGAGAGAGAAATAGGGTTACTTATAGTTGATGAAGCCCATATTGTTACAACCTGGGGTGTAGGATTTAGACCGGATTATTGGTATCTAGGCGGATACATTAATAGGTTGCGCAATCAAATTCAAACAAAAAAGGGAATTAAAAGAAAAGTGTATCATTTCCCGGTATGTGCATTTACGGCAACTGCGATTAATGGGGGAATTGATGACTCGGTAAGCGATACGGTTATAAGTCTGTATATGGAAAATCCTATAAAATATATTGGTTACGTACGCAGGGATGACATCGGTTTTGATATTGTCCATAAAGCTGAAGGAAAAAGGTTGCCAAAACCAGAGTATGAGGCTGAAAAGACAAAAGCGCTAGATGCGCGTATTAAAGGATGGCTTGCAAAAAACGAAAAAACGATTGTCTATTTTCCGTATGCATCTTTGGCAAACGATGCCTTTAAAGGAATTCGCGGCTTTACTGGAATGACCGTAGATAAAAGAATAGGATTGTATACGGGTAGAAATGTAGATGGCTTAAGTCGTGAGGCTTTTAATGCCGCGAAAAGAGAAACATTTGAGGGATTTCGTAAAGGAACGACACCAATTATGCTGGCAACAAAAGCATTTGGTATGGGAGTCGATGTGGATGATGTCCAGAATGTGTATCACTATGCAGTGACCGGGAATTTATGTGATTATGTGCAAGAAATCGGGCGTGCCGCGCGTAAAAAGGCGATGAGGGGTACGGCTATTACAGATAATTACTATAATGATATCAATTTTATGAAGGTTTTGTTTGGTATGTCTCAAATTAGGCAATATCAAATCAAAGCTGTTATCGAGGGAATCTATAACACATATAAAAACAAAAAAGAAGCCCGTAGTTTTTTGATTTCGCCAGAATCATTTACTTATATTTTCAATGGTAAAGGTGCAAAAGATGAGGATCAGTGCATAAATAAATTGAAAACCTGTCTTTTGATGCTTGAAAAGGATTTCTTTGATAAATATAACTTTAAAGTTATTGTTTCTCGCCCGCAAAGTGTTTTTACGAAAGCGTTTGTCTGCATAGATAAGGAACATGAAAAGGAAGTATTGTCTTCCCGATATGGGGTTTGTTTTAAGTTTATTGAAAAAGGACGTCATTATGAAAGGCAAGCGGATGGCTCTGTATTAAGCGATATAGGAGATATTTATTCTATTGACTTGAAAGAAATATGGGAAAATTACTATCCTAATATTTCTTTCCCACAGTTTAAATATTGGTATTTTAATCCGGATTCTACAGCCAGTGATAAAGTGGTTATTATGCCAGAGATAAGGTCTTTTTTTGCACCTAGACAGAAAGTTAATATCGAAGCGCGGAAGGATATGCTGCTTTCTGACTTGCGACAGACAATTTTGGATGATTTTGAATATATAGCCAATACGCTGTATACAAGCTTTGGAAGAAGTTATTTCGCTTTAGATGATATGGTAAAAATCCTTCGCGAGAGATTCGGAATAACAAATGCTAGAATTATTTCGAATTCTTTGTTCGAATTGGTTGATCCGAATGGGCGCTGCGTAAAAAGAAGAACTAGTGAAACTACAGGAAAGACTCAATATTCTCTAACAAATGGAAATTTTAAAGAATTCATGCGCAGGCCAATTTTGAGGTCGAGAATCATTAGCAACTTATCGAGAATATGTGATTCTTGTAGCTATTCCAGTTATATTAGTTTGACATCAGACACCACATCTGTTGTTGCACTTAAATTGTTATCGATCTTCGACTATATTACATATGAGGTTCTGGGAGGTTCGGAACCGGAAATTTTTATTCGTTTAAATGATCCAAATAAGTTTAGAAGTATTGTTATGGGGCAAACGTATTATTCGAATGGTTATGTAAGCAAAGCAAAGCAAAAACATGATCGCGATATAGAAGTTCTACTTCACTTCTTCAATGGAATAGAAACAGACGAGGAAAGATGGGACTATATTGAAAATTATTTCCTTGGCTATGATGTGCTGTGTAATATTAAGCCTCAAAATGTTAACGCAGTTAAGATGACGCGGGCGATAGACAAAGAACATTCCTATCAAACAACAAAATTTAAGAGCTGGGAAGATGTGGGAGACTTTTTTGACGAGAATGATCATGTGATCATTAAAGAACTTGGAGAAACAGGTATTAACATTCCTGAATATCTTCAGACAGAAATCAAAAAAGCGGATGTAGGTAGTGATATTCTTATGTCTTGGCCTTCTCGTGATACTTTAATTTGTCAGCAAGATACATCTGACAAAACAATGGGATTTTTTAGAGTGAGAGGTTGGCATGCATATAAAATTAACGCGATTGATTACGAATCTATAAAAAAGGAATTGAGCTGAAATGGCACACATTTATCCACAAAAGGAAGATTTAGCAGATGTTCCGTATTCAGAGATTAGAGTCTATGAATTGCTCGAAAAATTACCGGATACATATTATGTATTCCACTCGGTTCAATGGGCAAAAAAAGGAAGTAGATGGAAAACAACATGGAAAGAAAATGATTTCCTTATCCTAAACAAAAATTTGGGGGCTCTTGTGCTTGAGGTTAAAGGCGGTGAAATTGAATGTCATGGTGGCGTTTTTCATCAGATAAACTCTCAAACGCGGGAAGTGAATATCCTTAATCCACAGAAGAAAAACGATCCACTATCACAAGCTATTGATGGTATTTATCACTATCGTAGGCAAATTGATAACATTGCTTTTAATCTTGAGGATAGATTCCCGATAGAAACTGCAGTTTGGTTTTCGACATGTAAGATAAAAGATAAAATTGGAAGTTTCCCTTTAAAATATCGAGAAGTTGATGGAGCGATACTTGGAGACGAGGATTTTCAGTATGGAGCTAATGCGATTAGAAAGGTATTCGACTTTTACGAGAATTATAATAAAACAAGCGTTTCGGATGAAGAATTTCAGAGAATACTCGATCTAATCGCAAATGATTTTGAGTTAATTACAGCACCGGCGGCACGCAAGGGAGAATTGGATCACGCTTTTTTGAAACTGACAAATGAGCAGACTGGACTATTAGATTATATTTCAGAGCAAAAAAACGCTACAATACAAGGTGTTGCAGGCACGGGTAAAACTTTAATAGCAAAGGAGGCCGCCCGAAGATTTGGACTTGAAGGGAGAAAAGTTTTATTTCTATGCTTCAATAGATTTTTGTATATGGACCTTCTACGCCGGTATCCATACGAGAATGTGACTTATTATAATTTGAATACTTTTATAACCAAATACAGACCTGGATTTGACATATCAAGTGCTGCACTACGCTCTGCTGAGCTACAAAAGATAAGTTGGGATGCATTGGACTTTGATGATGTTATAGTGGATGAAGCACAGGATTTTGAAAATTCAGAGATCCTCTATTTCAAAGATTTTACTGAGCTGAGAGAAGGGCATTTCTTTGCTTTTTATGACAAAAACCAGCTTGTTACAACGCGAGAAGTTCCAGAATGGATTAGAAACTCAGAATGCAAATTACTCCTGACCAAGAACTGTAGAAATACGCGTGAGATCGCTTTAACAGCTTATAATGTCATTGATGTAGAGCTCAATCAAAAAGTAATGATGGTTGATGGGGAACGAACAGGCATCAGTTTTGTAAAAGGTCAGGCTTTACTCAAGCTTGCAACTTTGCTTAAATTACTTACAGGCGATAAATATGGCTATGAGTATTCTGATATAGTAATTTTATCATTGCAAAAAGAGGAAAACTCTATAATGAATGGGGTGAATAGACTTGCGGGAATACCGATCCTAAAAGAAAGGTCCAATACCGCTGTAATGTTCACTACATCACGCAAGTTTAAGGGGCTAGAAAGCCGTGTTGTTATCGTTACGGATATCAATGAAAGCTGCTTTACTAATAGT
Source organism: uncultured bacterium (assembly GCA_905214345.1). Taxonomy (GTDB): domain Bacteria; phylum Bacillota; class Clostridia; order Oscillospirales; family Ruminococcaceae; genus Gemmiger. The sequence continues at coordinate 20,988 of CAJMLV010000025.1, read as the reverse complement.
GATATGAAGAAAAACTTTTATGTTGCGTGTTCACGTGCTACGCAGCAACTTGTACTATTTGTGAATGCAGACGATGACCAAATCCAAATTATGGCAGATGCTATTAGTAAAAATAAATTTGCTGCTAAAGGGAGAATCGCAATGAAAACACAAGCAAAAATCTGGGAATTATAAAATGTGAGGTGAGGGGAAAATAAAAAGAACCTTACTTCTTTGTGCTTCTCTCCACAGCCCTGAGCTGCCGTGGATAAGAAGCAGAAAAGAAGCAAGGTGCCTTGTGGATTCTGGCTGAAGTTGCGAAAACTTCTGCGTGGATGATTGTAAAATGCACGGTTCTGTGTTATTATTGCCTCCGGAAAACGCTTAAACCGAAGCAACCAGAACACATTTGCCGCATCAGAAACAGTTCAGCAAGCGCTAATCGAGTTTTTTGCCTGTTCAAAGCTGCCGACCCGCCGGGCCGGCAGCTTTTTTTGATGGTGTTTTTATGCGGAAGCGGAACAAAATTCACTGAGATTCCGGGGCAAAGACTGTGCAATTGCCCGATAACAAGTGAAAAATCGAAAAAGTCTATGGACAACCGCACAAAAGTGAAGTATAATAACCCGGAACCATTGCCGGGAATCAGTTCCGTGCAGATGGTTTCAACGCTTTTGTTTTTCGCGGCATCTTTGCCCAAGCATAGGGTGCCGGCCTTCGTGGCCGGCCTTTTCTTATGCGCCGCAAAAGTTGTAAACATCTGGCGGGCTTTCGGGCACGCCATATCCCAAAAAGGCAGGAGCTTGCATGTTATCAGTCAAAACCCGTGAACATATCCGCCGCCGTCTGGAAATCGCCGGACCTCACGGCGCCGTGCTGCTTTGCGCGGCGGCGTCGCTGGGCGTCTGTCTGGCAGTGGTCGGCGACAGTATGCACATTGTGGAGATCAGTGACACCCACGGCCAGAGCGGCGTGGTGGTCACCTGTGCCACCGATGTGAACACCATCGTGGACCAGGCGGGCCTGACCGCCCCCGGCAGCGAGGACGAACTTCAGATTGTGGAAAGCAACGGCCGTGACCGCATCCATGTGCTGCGGGCCTTCACCGTGCCGGTCACCGCCGACGGCCAGACCACCGACCTGGTGGCCACCGACGAGACGGTGGGGGAACTGCTGGACGAAGCCGGCATTGAGGTGGGGGAGGCCGACGTGGTGGAACCTGCCCTGGACGAAGTGCTGGAACGGGGGGACAGCGTCACCCTGCAGCGGGTGGAGTATGTGGACTACACCACCGAGGAGACCATTCCCATCGAAACCGAGTACCGGGAATCCAGCCTGTACTACCGCAACACCGACACCCAGCTGGTGCTGGAGGAGGGCCAGGAAGGCCTGGACCTGGTCACCTGGCGGGAAATCTGGGTGGACGGCGAACTGACCGAAACGGTGGAAGCCGGCCGTGAAACGGTGGTGGCCATGGAACCCGCTGTAGTCAAATGCTATGGCGAAGGCGCTCCGGTGTCCATTTTCACCGGTCCCGAAGTGGTGGACGGCGTCCCCGTGGAAGGTGTGGAAACGGTCTACACCAGCCAGCGCTCCACCGGATATTCCGCTTCCAAGACGGCGAAGGGCGCATCCGGTCAGCGCCTGACTTACGGCACCGTGGCGGTAAATCCGAACATCATTCCCTATGGCACTCTTCTGTACATTACCTCGGATGACGGCCGGTTTGTCTACGGCTACGCCTATGCTGCCGACACCGGTACGGCCATGATGGAAGGCCACGCCTTCATCGACCTGTACTACGAAACCTACGAGGAATCGGTGACCAGTGCGGTCATTCCTGTGACGGTGTATGTCATCGATGACGAGACTGCCGCCGCCTACAAGGAGGCAAACGACGCCATCCGGGAAGCGGACCTGGCCGACCACCACTGAGTTCCTGTTAAGCAGCACAAAAGCGCCCCCGCCCGGCAGCAACCCGGTGCGGGGGCGCTTGTATTTACCTTTATATAAGGAAGCGGGATGGGACTCACACTTCCACCCGACCCACAAAGGCGGTTTCGGCAGGGCCGGCCATCTGCACCGCGTCGTCGGCGTCGATGGTGATGGACAGAGTGCCGCCCAGCAGTTCCACCTGGACCGCCTCGCCCCGGGGGCACACGCCCCGCAGGACCATGGCCGCCACGGTGGCGCAAGCGCCGGTGCCGCAGGCCATGGTTTCGCCGCTGCCCCGCTCCCATACCCGCATGACCAGGTGGTGGGGGTCCCGCACATACACGAATTCGGTGTTGGTCCCTTCGGGGAAGGCCGGGTGCTTCTCAAAATCAGGCCCGATGGCGGCCAGCGCTGCCCCGGTGGGCAGGGTGTCCAGGTCAGGCCACTCCACGATGCAGTGGGGGTTGCCCATGCTCACGCAGGCTGCGTCCCAGCTGCGGCCCGCGGCCACCAGGTCGGCGTGGACCAGCGGCCCGCTGCCCAGCCCCACGGCGGGCAGGGCGTCGGGGTTGGCTTCAAACCGGCCCATGTCCGCCTGCCACATGCCTGCACCCAGGCGGCGCAGGGTCTTGCGACCGGCCATCAGGGTGTCGATCTCGATCACGTCCTTGGCTATGCCGTGTTCATACAGGTACTGCGCCACGCAGCGCACCCCGTTGCCGCACATGCGGCCCTCGCTGCCGTCGGCGTTGAACATCCGCATGGTAGCGTCGCCCCCCGCCAGCACCGGCGGGCAGATGCAGATGATGCCGTCCGCCCCGATGGAAAAGTGCCGCCGGGACAAAGTGCGGCTCCATTCCGCGATCTTCTCCGGCAGTCCGGTCTCCCGGCAGTCCAGATAGATATAGTCGTTGCCGCAGCCGTGCATTTTGGTGAATTCCAGTTGCATAAAAGGCCCTCCTGTGTAGTCTCTCCCTCTATCATATCGCTTTTGGGGGCGGCGTACAACCGCCGGGCCACAAAAAAGTTCCGTTGACCTTGACAAGGCGCATGGGATACGATATATAATTACATGAAGACTTGCATTCTGCCCGTTAACCCGCGGGCAAACATAGATGAAGGAGAGTTATAGAATGGAATCCGAAGTTTTTGAGCGCATCCGCGAGTATCTGGCCGACCAGCTGGACGTTGAGCCGGAAAAGATCACCCCCGACAGCGACATTGTGGAAGATTTCGGCGCCGACAGCCTGGACGTCATCGACATGATCACCACCCTGTCCGACGAGTTCGGCGTGGAGATCCCCGATGAGGACATCGAGAATTTCCGTACCGTGGGCGACGTGGTCAGCTATGTGGAGGAGCGCCTGTAATCCCTTTTAGAATTGTAGAAAGTGTGAGGAAAAGCAATGGCAAACGATAAGAAAAAGATGGTGGAAGCGATCACCGCGCAGGAAGTGGATTTTGCGCAGTGGTATACCGACATCTGCACGAAGGCCGAACTGGTCGAATATTCCAGCGTGAAAGGGTTCGTGGTGCTGCGCCCCTATGGCTACGCCATCTGGGAGAACATCCAGAAGAACCTGGACGCCCGCTTCAAGGCTACCGGCCATGAGAACGTCGCCATGCCCATGCTGATCCCTGAAAGCCTGCTGAAAAAGGAAGGCGAACTGGTCAACGGCTTTGCCCCCGAAGTGGCCTGGGTCACCGCCGGCGGCAGCGAACCCCTGGAAGAGCGCCTGGCGGTCCGTCCCACCAGCGAGACCATGTTCTGCGACCATTTCTCTCATGTGCTGCAGAGCTACCGCGATCTGCCCATGCTGTACAACCAGTGGTGCAGCGTGGTCCGCTGGGAAAAGTCCACCCGTCCGTTCCTGCGCACCCGTGAATTCTGGTGGCAGGAAGGCCACACCATCCATGAAACCGCCGCCGAGGCCGAGGCCGAGACCGAGCAGCAGCTGAACTGCTACGCCGATTTCTGCGAAAACGACCTGTGCATCCCGGTGGTCAAGGGCCGCAAGACCGACAAGGAAAAGTTTGCCGGTGCCGAAGCCACCTACACTATCGAAGCCATGATGAAGGACGGCAAGGCCCTGCAGAGCGGCACCAGCCACTTCTTCGGCGACAAGTTCTCCCGTGCCTATGACGTGACCTTCACCGGCCGGGACAACACCCTGCAGTATCCGTTCCAGACCTCCTGGGGCGCTTCCAGCCGCCTGATCGGCGCCATCATCATGACCCACGGCGACGACGACGGTCTGATCCTGCCCCCGGCCATTGCCCCGGTGCAGGTGGTCATCATCCCGGTGGCCGCCCACAAGCCCGGCGTGCTGGAAAAGGCGCAGGAGCTGGCCGCTTCCATCGGCAAGTATGCCCGCGTGAAGCTGGATGACTCCGACAAGGCTCCCGGCTGGAAGTTCTCCCAGTGGGAGATGAAGGGCGTGCCTCTGCGCCTGGAAGTGGGTCCCCGCGACATTGAGCAGGGCCAGTGCGTGCTGGTCCGCCGCGACACCCGCGAAAAGCAGTTCGTCAAGTTTGAGGATCTGGAGACCGCCATTCCGGCCGCCATGCAGGCTCTGGCCAAGGACCTGTACGACCGCGCTCTGCAGAACCGCGAGGCCCGCACTGTCAGCGCCACCACCATGGAAGAAGTCAAGGAGAAGGTGGCCGCCAAGACCGGTTTCGTCAAGACCATGTGGTGCGGCGAGCTGGCCTGCGAGGAAGCCATGAAGGAGCAGGCAGGGCTGTCCAGCCGCTGCATGCCCTTTGAGCAGGAGCACCTGTCTGATGTTTGCCCGGTCTGCGGCAAACCCGCCAAGACGATGGTCGTCTGGGGCGTTGCGTATTAAGCCCACTCTGGCAGCGCCCTGCGGGGCGCTGCTTTTTGATTTGGGGGCGTCGTGCCCCAAAACCGCCTATTTTGCCGGAAAGGTCGTTGCCGCATGTTCTTTGTTCTGACCCTGGGGGTATACGCTGTGGGCCTGGTGCTGACTGCCGTTGGCAGCCGGCTGGCCGGGCGCTGCGCTACCTGGTGCTGCGCCCTGTGCGGGTTCCCCATGTGGGTGGTGTCCGGCACAGTGGCGGCGCTCAGCGTGGCGCTGCCCCAGCTGGTGCTGGCCTTTCTGGCGTCGGGCCTGTCCATCACCTCCATGGCGGTGGGGGTGGCCCTGGCGGGTGCTGTCACCGACCTGGGGCTGGTGCTGGCCCTGTGCCTGCTGCGGCGCTCTGTCACGGTGGACAGGGGAGAGTTCTGCCGCAAGTGCATCATCCTGCTGGCGGCCTGCCTGGTGCTGGTCTTTTTTGCCGGGGACGGCGTGCTCACCCACACCGGCGCGGGGCTGCTTATGGGGCTGTTTGTGCTCTTTGTGCTGGAAAGCATCCTGTACCAGTACCGCCTGGCCTATGACGAGGACCTGCAGCCCATCGGGGTGGGGCCTCACCGCCTGCCCCGCTCTGCCGCTGTGCCGGCAATGCAGACCATGGCCTTTCCCGCCATGAGCCTGCTCAACAGCATGAAGAACCTGTTCGGCATGCTGTTCGGGGCGGCGCTGCTCACGGTGGGCGCCTGGGCGCTTCTGTACAGCGCCACCGTGCTGGCCAATCTCACCGGCACCATCCAGGCCCTGTGGGCGGCCACCCTCATCTCTTTCGGGTTCAGCCTGCCCCTGCTGGCGGAAGTTTTGCACCATCCCTTCGGTTCTGTGTGGAAAAAATTCGCGGTGCGCTGCCGGGTGCATCCACCGGCGGCCCTGCCCATGCAGATGCTGAACAGCGCCATTCTCAGCCTGACCTTTGTGCTGCCCCTGTGCAGCCTGACCTACCGCCAGCACCTGCCGGTGGGGGCGCAGTTCCGCCGGTATGATATGCCCGCCGGTCTGATACTGGGGTTTATCCTGCTGCTGCCCGCCCTGCTGAAAAAGCGACTCTACCGCTGGCAGGGGGCGGCCTGCCTGGCCGTCTATATCATCTATGTGGCGGCAGTACTGCTGGCACCTCTGTCCGGCGCCTGATACCAAAAGAAAACCGCCCCCGAAAGGCATCTGCTTTCGGGGGCGGTTTTGTGTTGTTACAGGTATTTGACCATCCAGTACACGTCGGCATAGTGGCCGTCGGCGTACTTCATGTTGCGGGGCAGGGGGCCGCAGCACGCAAAGCCCAGCCGTTCGTACAGGGCTACGGCGGCTTTGTTGTCGGCGACCACTGTCAGTTCCGCCTGCTCAAAACCGGCGGCTTTGGCCTGTTCCAGCACCGCGGTCATCATCCGGGTGCCGATGCCCTTACCCCAGAATTTGCGGTACAGGGCAATGGAAACTTCACACCGGTGGGCCACCCGTTGGAAAGGACCCACCGACGCCAGGGCACAGCTGCCGACCAGTTCGCCGTCACAGAAACCCAGCAGCATCAGGTCCCGGGGCGCATCCGCCCGGCCCTGCAAAAACTGCCGTTCCGCTTCCGGGGTGAAACCGGGTTCCTCCGGATCCCGCAAAAGATAGGGCGTTTCGGCAGTGGTTTCCTGCAGGCAGGCCAGCATGGCTTCGGCGTCCTCGGGTACAGCGCTGCGGATGGTCAGGACGGTGCCGTCCCGCAAGGGAAGGTGCGTTTCGGGATATTGCATACAAAGTCTCCTTTATTCACCCTGGCCCACGGGCAGGGTGAAGGTGAACCGGCACCACTTGCCCTGTTCGCTCTCCACCCGGATCTGTCCGCCGGACAGATTGATGAGTACCTTGCAGATGTGCAGGCCCAGACCGCTGCCCCGGGTGTTCAGCCCGCGGGAACGGTCCTCTTTGTAGAAGCGTTCAAACACAAAGGGAAGGGCTTCGGGAGAGATGCCCTCGCCGGTATTTTCCACTTCCACCACCACCATGGCGCCTTCCCGTTTGACCGAGAAGCGGATCACGCCCTGGGGCGGGGTGAACTTGATGGCGTTGTCCACCAGATTGTACACCACCTGGTGGACGAGGTCCGGGTCGGCATATACCAACTGCCGGGCGGGTTCCAGCCCCTGGATGTCGATCTGGCCGTCCTCAATGCGCTTTTCGTCCGAAAGCACTACGTCGGTGATGGTATCCCAGATGTTGCAGTTGCGGGCCTGGACCTTGTATTCGCCGGATTCCAACTTGGTGATGTCCAGCATATTCTGCACCAGCCGGGCCAGGCGTCCCGTCTCCTGGGAGACGATGCCCAGATAATGCTTGTATTCCTCGGCGGGGATGGTGCCGTCCAGCATGCCGTCGATAAAGCCCTTGATGCTGGTCATGGGGGTACGCAGCTCGTGGGCGATGTTGCCCATGAACTGGCCGCGGGCGTTGTCGATGGTCTGCAGCCGCGCCGCCATGTTGTTGAAGGTGGTGGCAAAATCTGCCAGCTCCTCGCATCCGTCCACCGGCGCCCGGGCGGTGAAGTCGCCGCTGCCCAGCTGGCGGGCGGCCTCCCCGATCTGCTCGATGGGAGCGCTGATCTTGCGGGCAAAAAGGATGGAGATGGCGATGGCAAAGAGCAGAATACCCACCGCCGACACCAGGAAGATGTTGAGCAGATCGCTCACATACTGGTGCAGGGCGTTCATGGAGGTGGCCACGAAAAGGTAGCCTCCGGTGGTCTGCCCCTCAATGCGCCGCCCGGCGATATAATAGCGGGTGCTGAACACCCCGTCCAGGGTGTCCTCGCTGTAATAGTCCACGCCGCTGTCCAGCACGGCCAGCACTTCCTTGGACACGTCCTTCCCGGTCAGGTCGGCGGCCTCGGTGTGCAGGATGATCTTGCCGCTGGGGTCCGCGATGAAGATGACCGCGTCGGAGGAGGTATGGAACAGCTCAAAGCCGCTCTCGATGTTCTCCTTCAGTGCCTCATCGGTGATGGGCTGGGTCACGTCGTTGCCCTGGGCGGCAAAGCGGTTGCTCAGGGCGGTGGCACCGTCCAGCACGCTGGTCAGGGCGCTCATCCGTTCGCCGGAAAAGTAGGCGATGGACAAAGCGCTCTGGATACCGCACATCAGGGCCAGGCTCAGCAGCAGGACCAGGGCGATGCTGGTAAACAGCTCGCGGCTGATGGTTTTTCTGCGCACTTATTCCTTCACCTCGAACTTGTACCCAACGCCCCACACGGTCTTGAGGTTCCACTGGTCGGAAGCACCCTCCAGCTTTTCACGCAGGCGCTTGACGTGTACGTCGATGGTGCGGGAGTCGCCGTAATACTCAAATCCCCACACCTCGTCCAGCAGCTGGTCGCGGGTGTATACCCGGTTGGGGTGACCGGCCAGGCAGGCCAGCAGTTCCAGCTCCTTGGGCGGGGCGTCCACCACCTTGCCCTTGACCTTCAGCTCATAGCGGTTCATGTCCAGGTGCAGGTTGTCGAAGCTGTACACGCCCTTGTCGTCTTCATCAGGCACGGCGCAGCGGCGCAGTACCGCCTTGATGCGGGCGGTCACTTCCTTGGTCTCAAAGGGTTTGACGATGTAGTCGTCGGCGCCCAGTTCCAGGCCCAGGACCTTATCGTAGGTCTCGCCCTTGGCGGTGAGCATGATGATGGGGGTCTTGTGCTCCTGCCGGATGCGGCGGCAGACTTCCCAGCCGTCCATGTCCGGCATCATCACGTCCAGCAGGACCATGTCCGGGTGGATCTTGTCAAATTCCTGCAGGGCAGTCTTGCCGTCGTGGGCCAGCGTTACCGCAAAGCCTTCCTTTACCAGATACAGCCGCAGCAGCTCGCAGATGTTTTTATCGTCATCCACAACAAGGATTTTTTCGTTTGCCATTCCTGTTCGTTCCCTCCCAAAAGGTGTCGTTGCTCTTATTATACGGGGCAAATGTTGAAAAATAAAGAAGAAAGCAGGTTTTTTTCGGTATTTTCGGCAAAGGAAGCGGCAAAGTTTTTCTCTGCACTTCCGCCCCGGGGCCGCATATGGTATACTGGAACAAAAGCCCCGGTGTTTCCGGAGCGAAAGGAGCGTATACTATGGCCGATACCAGCCGTTTTGTGTGGCAGGACCGCAAGCGCATCGCCTTCGGTCTGCCCTTTACCTTTACCACCTACCACCTCACCAAGGAAAAGCTGCTCATCCGCAGCGGTATCCTGAACACCAAGGAGGAGGAGATCCGCCTCTACCGCATCATGGACGTGACCCTGCGCCGCTCTTTGTGGGAGCGGCTGTTCGGTCTTGGCACCATCCACTGCTGCTCGGCGGACAAATCCACCCCGGAATTTGACATCCGCTGGATTCCCAACGCTGCCGATGTGAAGGAACAGCTCTCCAACATGATCGAGGAAGAGCGCCAGAGCAAGCGGGTGAGCAGCCGGGAATTCATGACCGACGAGGACGACGACGGGATGATGTGAACCCCGCCGCAATACCCGACACGCCCGGCGGCGGACCTTTGTGGTCCGCCGCTTTTTGTTGTGCCTTTTGCCACGGCAACCCTTGCCTGTTGGGGCCGGGACGTGTATAATAAACACTGGTATAAAACGCAATTACGCCAAAGGAGCGAATCGTAATATGAAACTCGGTATCGTCGGCCTGCCCAACGTGGGCAAGTCCACTCTGTTCAACGCCATCACCTCCACCCGCAATGCCCAGGCGGCCAACTATCCTTTCTGCACCATCGAGCCGAACTCCGGCATCGTGGCGGTGCCGGATGCCCGGCTGGACAAGCTGGCTGAGATCTGGAAGACCGATAAAAAGACCCCTGCCACCGTGGAGTTCGTGGACATTGCCGGTCTGGTCAAGGGCGCGGCTGCGGGTGCCGGTCTGGGCAACAAGTTCCTGGGCCATATCCGGGAATGCGACGCCCTGGTGCATGTGGTTCGCTGCTTTGATGACGACAACATCGTCCATGTGGTGGAGGATGTGAACAAGCCCGAGAGCGTGGACCCCATCCGTGACATTGAGGCCATCGACCTGGAACTGATCCTCTCCGACCTGGAGATGGTCAACAACCGTCTGGGCCGCCAGCAGAAGGCCGCCAAGACCGGCAACAAGGCCGCCGCGGCCGAAGCAGCCTGGCTGGCCGACCTGGCCGCTCATCTGGAAGGCGGTCAGCCCGCTCGTACCTTCGCCTTTGACGATGACGACGCAGCCCAACTCACCGCCCGCAAGGAACTGGGCCTGCTGTCCGCCAAGCCGGTGATCTACGCCTGCAACGTAGGCGAGGATGACCTGCTGGGCGGTCTGGATTCCAACCCCTACTATCCGCTGGTGGTAGCCCGTGCCGAAGCTGAGGGCGCCCAGGCCATGCCCATCTGTGCCAAGACCGAGGAGGACATCGCCGATTCCACCCCCGAAGAGAAGCTGGCGTTCCTGCAGGAAATGGGCATCGAAGCCACCGGTCTGGACAACCTCATCAAGGCCAGCTACAAGCTGCTGGGCCTGATCAGCTTCCTCACCGACGGCAAGAAGGAATGCCGTGCCTGGACCATCAAGGCGGGCACCAAGGCTCCCCAGGCCGCAGGCAAGATCCACTCCGACTTTGAGCGGGGCTTCATCCGCGCCCAGGTCATCAGCTACGCCGACCTGGCCGCCCAGGACTTCGATTACGCCGCCGTGAAGGCCAAGGGCCAGCAGCGCACCGAAGGCAAGGAATATGTGGTGCAGGACGGCGACATCATCGAGTTCCTGTTCAACGTCTGATCCGGAAGAGGGGAGAGCACAATGGTTATCGGCATCATGGGCGCCATGCCCGAAGAAGTGGCCCAGCTGTGTGAAAAGCTGTCCGGCGTGGAAAAGGAAACCTACGCCGGTGTGGAATATTACAAGGGCAGCCTGGCGGGCAAGCAGGTGGTCGTCTGCTGCGCCGGTATGGGCAAGGCCAACGCCGCCGCCACCACCCAGGTGCTGGCGGGCCGTTACGGCGCCGAAAAGATCATCTTTTCCGGCATTGCGGGCAACATGACCAGCAAGATCGGCATCGGGGATGTGTGCGTGGGCCGCACCGTGGTCTACCACGATGCCCAGAACGACATGATCTGCCAGAGCGCTCCGTTCCTGCAGGAGTTCCCCGGGGACGAGGAACTGGTGAGCGCCGCCATGCAGGCTTGTGAGCGCTGCGGCGTCAAGGCCATTGCGGGCAAGATCGCCACGGGGGATACCTTTGTGGGCGACAGCGAGACCAAGCGCATCATCGAGGAAAAGTGCCATCCCGACTGCGTGGAGATGGAAGGCGCGGCCGTGGCCCAGATCGCTGCGCGCAACGGCGTGCCCTGCGTGATTTTGCGCGCCATGAGCGACAACGCCGACGAGGACGGCTACGAAGTGCTGGTGGTGCGGGATTTCAGCATCGTTGAGTATGTGCGCACCGCCACCGCCATCGTGGAAACCATGATCGAAAGCCTGTAAAGCCGGCACACTATCAAAACAAACAAGGACCCCCGAAACGGCAAGCCGCTTTCGGGGGTCCATTCTCTTATTCTTCCTTTTGCCAAAAAGGTTACGGATTCAGGATGGTGCGCCAATCCAGGTCGCCGTGTTCCAGACCATGGATCAGCACTTCGGCGGTGGCGATGTTGGTGGCCACCGGGATGTTGTGCACGTCGCACAGGCGCAGCAGGTTCATCTCGTTGGGTTCGCCGGGCTTGGCGGTGATGGGGTCGCGGAAGAAGAGCAGCATGTCCACTTCGTCACAGGCGATGCGGGCCGCGATCTGCTGGTCGCCGCCGTGTTCGCCGGGCATAAAGCGCTGTACCTCCAGGCCGGTGGCCTCGGATACCAGCCGCCCGGTGGTGCCGGTGGCAATCAGCTGGTGCGATGCCAGAATGCTGCGGTACGCGATGCAGAACTGTACCATCAGCTCTTTTTTGGCATCGTGTGCAACCAATGCGATCGTCATAACAAACCCCGCTTCCCTCATGCCAGCGGCATGATGAACAACTTGTATTTCTTCGGACGGCTGCCCGGATGGGTTCAGCCAGTAAATGTCAACGGAATACGCTGCCCCAGCACCCGGCCCGCCATGGCGGCCCCGGCTTTCTGGGCGGGGCACCCCTCGGGCAACGCTTCGCCCTGGGCGCCTGCCAGCTGCAGTTCACGGCTTTCGGGGATCACGGCCAGCAGCCGTACCCCCACGGTGTCGATACATTCGTCCAGGTCGAACACCGGTGCGCCCCGTGCAAAACTCTGCCGGGTCACGCGGTTCATCACCAGGCGCACATTGTCCTGCTGGTGCCCGTCCGCCATCAGGGCGTCGGCTACGATGCGCCCGTCCCGCAATGCCACGGGGTCGGGCGTCAGCACGATCAACGCCTGTTCCGCCAGCTGGGCGGCAGCCTGGAACGGCGCCCCCATCCCGGCGGCGGTATCAAACAGAATAAAATCGAAGTAACCCCGCATGGCCAGGATCAAAGCGGCCAGCGGTGCGGGCCGGACCTCGCCGCCCTCATAGGGGGCGCTGATTACCGAAAGCCCGGGATAGATGGGGCTCTGGACAATAGCCTTTTCTCCCTGGCAGCGGCCGCAGAGAACGTCCTCAATATCGTAGACGGTCTTGCCGTACACCCCCGCGATCAGGTCCACGCTGCGCAGCCCGGAATCCAGCTCGATCAGCAGCACCCGCCGTCCCTGCCGTGCCAGTTCGGCGCCCAGCAGCACCGAGGTGGTGCTTTTGCCGGTGCCGCCCTTGCCGGAACAGATCATGATGGTTTGTGCGTTCACGTCAGCGGGCCTCCGGTTCGTTTTGTGGAAATGATGCAGGACAGGCCGATATGGGTATCGGGCAGTATTTGACCCTGCAAGGGGTTATCCTTTATTATTCTAGCACAAGATATAAACCCCGACAACTGTTTTTTTGATAAAAATTGGACAGTTTTTTTGCACACAATCACAGCGCGCCGCCCTGCAACTGCACGGCGGCGCGTTAACTTTGGGGGATGGAGTGGTGTTTGGTTTGTTGCCTGTCAGCCGTACAGGGCATCGGCCACCGCCCGCATCACCGGCGCTGCGTTGGCGCCGCCTCCGCCGTATTCCAGCACAACGGCCACGGCGTACCGGGGTTCTTCGGCGGGAAAATAGCCGATCAGTACCGAATTGGTGTAGTATCCGCCCCCTGCGGTGCGTTCCGGGCGCTGAGGGCTGCCGGTCTTGCAGGCCAGGGGCACGGGGGCTTCCCGCAGTGCCGAAAGGGTCTGGGCCATGCGCATCATCCCTTCCCGGATGGGGCCGAATACCGCTTCACCGCCGGGGGCTTCGGCCAGGGTATGCTCCTCATACTCCCACACCGTTTGCCCCTCGCTGTCCACCGCCCGGTGGGCAAAATGCAGGGCGGGGCGCTGGCCGTTGTTGGCCAGGGTGGCCGCATAGGCCGCCAGCTGCAGGGGCGTCACGGCGGTGTTGCCCTGCCCGATGGCTGCCATCAAGGCCAATCCGTCCTGGTAGTTGCTGTCGGTGGACCAGGTCAGCTGCCCTTGGGCACAGGGCAGTTCGGCGCCGGTGTCCGCCTCCAGGCCCAACAGCCGGGCGGTGGCGGAAAAGGCATCCACCCCCAACCGGCGACCCACGTCATAAAAATAGATGTTGCAGCTGTGCTGTAACGCGGTGAGCAGGTTCACCGGCCCGCCGTGGCTCAACTGCAGGCAGCCTGGCTGATACCCGCTGTAAAAGAGGTACCGCCCGGTGCAGGTTACCGTGTCATCCACCGTGATGAGCTCCGCCGCCAGAGCGCTGGCCGCAACCGCAGGCTTGAAGGCGGACCCCGGCGCATACAGCCCCGCGCAGACCCGATCCAGCAGGGGGGCGCTCTCGTCCGCCGCCAGGTCCGCGTAGTCGCTGCGCCAGGTGTTCAGGTCATACTCCGGCCAGCTGGCCGCCGCCAGCACCCCGCCTGTGGTCACATCAACCACCACGGCGGCGCCGGCATTGCATTCCCGCCCGGCCCCCGAACCGGCGGTGGTCTGCAGGGTATGGATGCGATCCCGCAGGGCCTGCTGTACCGCCCGCTGCAGATCGGCGTCCAGGGTCAGCACCAGATTGGCGCCGGGGTCCGGGGGTTCGGCCACCGATTCGCTTCGGCTGCCGTCGAATCCCACCGAAACCCGCACCCGTCCGCTCTGGCCACGCAGCAAGCCGTCGTACACCTGTTCCAGCCCGCTCTGGCCGATCTCGGCGTTCATGGCCACCCCGGCTTTTTTCAGAGCGTAGTCGTCCGCCTGCCATTGCTCGGCGGTGATGGGCCCGGTGTCCCCCAGAGCATGGGGCGGCAGCGTCCCCTCCGTCCAGCTGCGGCTGCCCCGGGCCACCAGCCGCACCGCACCGCTCTGGGGCAGCCCGGTGGCATACAGGGCGGCGGCTTGGGCACTGTCCAGACCCTTGGCCAGAGTCAGTTCCCCGGCGCTGGCGGCAGAAAAAAAGGCGGCGAGTTGTGTTTCCACATCCTCGCCGCTCAAATCGGTCAGTTGATATTCCTGCAGCACCCGGATGGTCTGCTGTAGATCGGTGCCTTCCGGAGCCGGCAGGCAGAGATTCAGGTCATACACCGTGTGGTCCTGGGCCAGTACGGTACCGTTCCGGTCCACGATGTCCCCCCGTGCTGCGGGCAGATCCACGTTGTAGCTGGTCTGGCTGGCTTCGGCCACCTTTTCCGCGTAGTGGTCCGCCATCACAAACTGCATCCAGACCAGCCGAACGGCAAACAGGATAAAAACTGCCCCGCATACCACCAGCAGTGCGGTCAGCCGCTTTTTGCTCGGCGTGGATCTGTGCCCTTTGCCCATGAATTTCTCACCCTTCCTTCTTCCCGTTATTATACACGGCGGGGGACCGAATTGCAAATTTACCCGGCGGGCAGAAACAGCACTGCCCCCGCACTGCTGCCGGTGTCTGTCAGCACGGCCTCCTCGGTCAGGCCGGTGGCATCGGGACCGGGGGATTCTGCCAGCATCCCCACCCAAAGACCGTCCCCGGTGCAGACTACTGTTCCCGCTTCCAGATCGCTGTGCCGGGGCAGCCCGGTGATGAGCAGGGCGTCACTTTTCCGCTGTATGACCCCGCAGCAGTCTCCCGCCAGCACCGCCGCCGCGCCCCGGTCCTGCCCGGCGGGGGCTGCCCGGCTGCCGCCGTCGCCGCTCTCACAGATGATTCCCGCCAGCCGCCCCTGTTCGTCCAGTACCGGGGTCCCGGGGGCATATTCCCCGGCCAGGGTAAAACCGCCGTCCGGGCTGCGGGCAATCACAGGAACGGGCTGCCAGGCCCCCTGTTCCGGCCGGGCAGGGGCCTCCACAAAGCTGCGCAGGGCTTGGTTTTCCGCTTCCAGCGGAGCGGCGGCCGCCAGGGCAGCGTGCAAAACGGCGTTGCGGCCGCGCAAAGCCCGCAGGCGTTCGGTGTAGCCGGGTACAAAATGCTCCGCCAGCAACCCGTCCACCTGACCGGGCAGTGCCGAAAGCACCGCCCACACCGGACCCAGACGT
This sequence comes from uncultured bacterium, assembly GCA_905214345.1. Taxonomy (GTDB): domain Bacteria; phylum Bacillota; class Clostridia; order Oscillospirales; family Ruminococcaceae; genus Gemmiger. Next base: position 5,688 of record CAJMLV010000025.1, on the reverse strand, counting down.
TCCCTCATCACCAGCACTCCTCCCGCCAGCAATACCAGCGCCGCCAGCACCGCCAGCCTGCGCCGGCGGCGGCGACGGCGGCCGCCCAGGGCCAGATTCAGCCCCTCCCCCATGGCAACCCCTCCCAAAACTCTTTCCGTTCAGCATATGCGATGCCTCCCGGCGCTAGACGCGGCGGTGGCTTTTCCTGTATAATAACAGCATAGGTCACCGAAGATAGAAGGGAAGGGACAACCATGTCTTATCGTTTCATCGTGCTGGATATTGACGGCACTCTGCGCCCGCACAAAGCCACCTGTGTGCCCCGTGGTACCGCCCGGGCCATCACCGCCGTGCAGAAGACGGGGGTCAAGGTGGCTATCGCCACCGGGCGGGGGCGCACCAGTGTGCCCAAAGAACTGCTCAACGGCATCCGCCCCGACTACTGGCTCTGCTCTGCCGGGGCCAATGTGCAGGACGCCAAGGGCACCATCCTGTACGATACCCGCATGACCTCCGAACAGATGTACGCTCTGGTGGACTTCTGCGAAAACTACGAGTATCCTCTGCGCTTTATCTTTTCCGACGGAGGCTTTGCTTATATAGGGTATGAGGAATTTCTGGCCTGGAGCCGCACCCACAAGATCGGCATCGACCTGAAGGACGGCATGGACCAGGACCGCCACCTTATCGACATGCCTTTTACCGCCTTTGCCTGGCTCAGCCGGGAAGCCGCCGAAAAATTCCAGGAACAATACGGGTATCTGGGCCTGCGGTTTCTGTTTGACAGCGACACCACCTGTGACATCCTGCCCCCGGAGGTGGACAAGGGCCGCGCTTTGACCGGTTTGCTGGAAAAACAGGGCCTGTCCGCCGCCGACTGCGTGGCTGTGGGGGACGGCGACAACGACGTGGGCATGCTGAAAACCGCCGGCCTGGGTGTGGCGGTGGAATCGGGCAGCGATCCCGCCAAAGCCGCTGCCGACCGCCTGTGCGCCCCCGCGGACAAAGGCGGCCTGGAAGAACTCTGCCGGGAACTGTGGCCCGAAGCCTTCGGGGAGGGATGAGCCGTGGCCGAATACACCCATGTGGGCCCCGGTCTGCCGCCGCTGCACGGGGAGAGCGCCCGGGTGCTGATTTTGGGCAGTTTTCCCAGCCCCAAAAGCCGGGAACAGGGCTTTTATTACGGCCATCCCCAGAATCGTTTCTGGCCGCTGATGGCGGCTCTTACCGGGCAGGCGGTGCCGGAACATGATGACATTCCGGCAAAACGGGAACTGATTATACAAAATGGATTGGCTGTGTGGGACGTCATCCGCAGCTGTGAGATCATCGGCGCGTCGGATGCCTCCATCCGTCATGTGGAACCCAACGACCTGGCAGGATTGATCGAACGGCTGGGAGTGGAGCGAGTTGTGTGCAACGGCAGCACCTCCGCCCGGCTTTACCGCAAATACGCCCGGCCGCACACCGGCATGGACTGCGCGGCCCTGCCTTCCACCAGCCCGGCCAATGCCTCTTTCCGGCTGGAACGGCTGCAGCAGGTCTGGGGCGAGGCGCTGGGACCCTTTTTGCCCGGCAAACCGGGCCCGAACTTGTAAACAAACCGAAAACTTTGCATGCACACGCCCGAATCAGTTTGCATAGAGGAAATCTTTGCATTATAATGGGGCTATCACCATCCTGGGGAGGAACACCGATGCGCAAATGGGAAGAAGTTCGCCGCCGTCCGGTGCTGCCGCTGTATCTGGCGGCGCTGGTCTGGCCGGTGGCAGCCCTGATACTGCCTGTATATACCCTGTGGGGACTGCTCCTCACCGCAGTGCTCAGCGCCGTGGTGGGCATCGTGGCGGGGCGGCTGTGCCCCACCCGTGTCATCCGGCGGGAAGTACCCTTCTCCACCGGCAGTGAGGATACCGACGCCATGCTGGCCGGTATCACCAAGAACCTGGACGCTCTGGCCGCGCTGAACCGCTCCATCCCCGACGAGGAACTGTCCCGTCAGATGGACCGGATGGAAAAAGCCGGCCGGGCCATTGTGGCCGAGATCGAGCACGACCCCAAAAAGGCTCCCCAGATCGACCGCTTTGCCCGTTATTATCTGCCCGAAGCCGTTAAGATCATGTCGGCGTATGCCCGGATGCAGTCGGTGCGGGGAGGCAATGCCGGGCAGGTGCGGGGCGAGGTGAACGCCACCGCCGGTACCATTGCCCAGGCCTTTGAGAACCAGCTGGACGCTTTGTATTCGGCGGAAGCGCTGGACATCAGCACCGACATCGAAGTGCTGGAAGGCATCCTGAAAAGCCAGAACCTGGCCCAATAACAAGCGCGAAACAGAGAAAATCTGATGGACTTATACAGAAAGGATCTGATCTTGTATGGCAGAGAACACCACCCCGGAATTTGACCTGAATGCCCCCGCGGCGCCCAGCCTGACCCTGGATGCCGAACCCGCAACCCCCAGCCTGACTCTGGACCCCGAAGCCGACGCCAAGGTCGTGGAGGAAGCCAGGAAGGAAGCGCCCGTCAAGGTGGAAGACACCCCCCTGACCCCCGAAGAACAGAAGATGGTGGACGATTTTGCCGAAAAAATCGACATCACCAATTCCCAGATGGTGCTGCAGTACGGTGCCGCCAGCCAGAAAAAGCTCAGCGACTTCTCCGACACCGCCCTGTCCAAGGTCAAGACCAAGGATATGGGAGAGACCGGCCAGCTCATCACCGACCTGATCGGGGAACTGCAGGGCTTTGACGCCGCCGAGGAATCCAAGGGCTTCTTCGGGTTCTTCAAGCGCCAGCAGGCCAACATTGCCAACCTCAAGACCAAATATGAAAAGGCCGACGTGAACGTGGAGCGCATCAAGGCCAAACTGGAAGACCACCAGGTCACCCTGATGAAGGACATCACCATGCTGGACAAGATGTACCAGCTGAACCTGGTCTACTTCAAGGAACTGACCATGTACATCCTGGCCGGCCGCAAAAAGCTGGAAAGCGTGCGCGCCAACGAGCTGAAAGCCGCCCAGGAAAAGGCCCAGCGCTCCCAGCTGCCGGAGGATGCCCAGGCAGCCCGCGACCTGGCGGATATGTGCGACCGGTTCGAGAAGAAGCTCTATGACCTGGAACTGACCCGCAACATCTCCATCCAGATGGGTCCCCAGATCCGCCTGATCCAGTCCAACGACACCATGATGGCGGAAAAGATCCAGACCACCATCATCAACACCATTCCTCTGTGGAAGAACCAGATGGTGCTGGCCCTGGGCATGGCCCACAGCCAGCAGGCCATGCAGGCGGAACGTGCCGTCACCGACGCCACCAACGAACTGCTGCGCAAGAACGCCGCCACCCTCAAGCAGGGCACCATCGACATCGCCAAGGAGTCCGAGCGGGGCATCGTGGACCTGGAAACCCTCAAGCAGACCAACAAGGAGCTGATCTCCACCCTGGACGAACTGAACAAGATCCGGGCCGACGGCAAGGCCAAGCGCGCCGCCGCCGAGGTGGAACTGGGCCGCATCGAAGGCGAACTGCGGGCCAAACTGCTGGAACTGAACAAGTAATCATCCTTTTTCCTTTTCAACAAGAGGACCATCATGCAACTGCAACAACAGGAATCCTTTACCATCCAGGGCCCCCAGCTGGAAGTGCTGGGCGAACTGGAAAGCAAACTGCCCGCACCCGCCCGGCGCGCCCCCGTGGGGGCGATGGTGCTGGCGGTGCTGGCACTGGTATCGGTGTTCGGCATCGGCGGAGCCAGGCTCAAAGGCAAATATGACCGGGTCCTGTCCGCCTACACCACCTCCACCAACGAATACGGCGACGGCATCCAGACCGACCTGGCCGCCCAGGCGGACGCCGCCGCCAGCCTGATCCGGCTGTCCAGTCGGATCCTGGGGGCGGATGACCCCACCGTTGCCCAGGCCAACGAGGCCCTGGATATCTGGAACGCCACCCCGATGGAACCGGCTGTTCAGTATGCCGTCAACCAGACGCTGTATGCGGCGGTGGGGGATACCTACAATGCCGCCGTTCTCAAGGGGGACAGCGACCAGAAGACCCAGCTGGACGGCCTGTATTCCGAGTTCACCTCCCGCCAGGCGCTGGTGGAACGGGCCGCTGCCAACGACTATAACCCGAAGGCGGAGGAATACAATCAGATCACCCAATCCCTGCCCGGCAGTCTGATCGGGCAGCTGTGGGGCGTGGGGCATGCCCAGCTGTTTGCCCCCGTGGATACAGCCAACGGCTGAACGGAAGAGAGTTGAAATGATGCGCAAACAATCCATTCTGCCCCGGGCTGTCAGCGTTCTGACGGCCGTGGCACTGTGCGCGGCCTGCGCGCTGCCGGTTCTGGCGGCGCCCCAGGCCGACCCGGACAAGGCCGTGATCGACAACGCGGATATCTTGTCCAAAGAAACCGAAGCTTATGTGACCAACATCAGCACCGCCCTGCAGAACACCTGCGGAGCCCAGATCGGCGTGTATACCGTGGATACCATCGGCAACTACACCATGGAAGGGTACACCTACGAGCTGGCCAACGATTGGGGTCTGGGCGATGCCGACAAGGACAACGGCATTGTGCTGCTGCTGGCCCCCGGCGAGGATAACTACCACGCCATGTGCGGCGCCGGGCTGGAGACCCAGTTCACCGTGCAGATGCTGCAGACCATCCTTAACGAGAATCTGGAGCCCAACTGGGTGAACAAGGACTATGACACCGGCACCCGGCAGACGGTGTATGCCATGGCCGAAAAGCTCTGCAACATCTACGGCCTGACCTTTGACCTGGATGAAGCGGCGGCGGGCAACATCCCTTCGGCTTCCACCGGCAGCAGCACCGCGTACAATGACCCCTATGACCGGGGCGGTATTTCCTTCAGCAGTGTGCTGATCCTCATTGTGGTGCTGGCTGTGGTGGTGGTCATGCTGGCCGTGCCCCGGCGCCGGTACTATGGCGGCGGCTACCGTGGCCCCACCTTCATCTGGTTCGGCGGGCCCCGTGGTCCGCGCCCGCCCCGGCCTCCTCGTCCGCCCCGCCCGCCCAGAGGTCCCGGCCCCGGCGGTTTCGGGGGCGGTTCCTTCCGCGGTGGCGGCGGCTCCTTCCGCGGCGGCGGTATGGGCCGTGGAGGCGGCGGTTCCTTCCGGTCCGGCGGTGGTTCTTTCCGCGGCGGCGGTGCCGGTCGGCGCTGATTCCCGCGTGAGCATATCATATTGAGGAGAGATGTACAATGGAACGTATGGCGTGGAAAGGCCGTATCAAACCCGGCTGCAAAGCGGAGTACCAGCGCCGCCACAATGAGATCTGGCCCGAAATGGTAGAAGTGCTGAAATCGGCCGGCATCTGCAATTACAGCATCTTTTATGTGAATGATGAGCTCTTCGGCTACTACGAATGTGAGAAGGGCGTGGCCTACGCCGAAAAGGTCCAGGCCGAAAGCCCGGTGGTGGACCGCTGGAACGAATACATGAAGGATATCCTGGAACTGGAGATGGACCCCGAGACCGGTGCCCAGCCCAAGCTGGAACAGGTGTTCCGTCTGGACTGATCGCAACAAAAGAACGCCGCCTGCCCGTGCATTGCTGCCGGGCAGGCGGCTTTTTCAACCAAAAGAACCCTTTATTGTGGAAAAAAGGCGGGCGCCCCGATCATGAACTGCACCCCATTTGTTAGACAGTATGATATACTGAATAACAAATGGGGTG
>CAJMLV010000024.1 GCA_905214345.1 uncultured bacterium | reverse complement strand
GAGCGTTAGGCCCGGCCCGAAGATTGCTTATATGCACCATTAGCTCAGCTGGTAGAGCAACTGACTCTTAATCAGTGGGTCCTGGGTTCGAGTCCCCGATGGTGCACCAAAAGACGCCTTACGGAAACGTAGGGCGTTTTTTTTATGTTTGCGCCTATGGGAAAGCAGTGCCTGGTGCACCATCGGGGACGAGAACAGCTCGTGCCCGCCGCTTACTCCGGCGGGCAAAAACGGTCCAGTGGACCGTTTTTAGAGCGCGGGTCCCTCCGCAGTCTGATTAGTTGGCAAGGGGGCTGCTGCCCCGGATTGCCGCACCAAAGACAGCCTTACACAGTGTGTAGGGCTGTTTTTTTGTTGCTTCATCCCGGGGTGCTTCGACCTTCCCGGTGCAGACGGGGACGAGAACAGCACATCCGGGCGGTCAGCGTCCCGCCCGGTTCCAACAGTCCAGTGGACTGTTGGAAAGTGCGCGGGTCCCTCCGCAGCCTGATTGGTCGGAAAGGTGGCTGCTGCCCTGTACCACCATACCAAAAAAGCGCCCCTTGCCGGAAAGCAGGGCGCTTTTCTTGTGTCTTATGTCTGTGCCTGTGGGAAGTTTGTACTCGGTGCAGGCGGGGAGGAGAACGGCCGCAGAGGTGACTGACGTCTGCGGCGAAAACCGGGAGTAAAATCAGCGGTCGCGGAAGCGAAGCATTGCCACCGAGGCCATGCTGTCCGGGGCGGGCACCGTAAGCCGACAGTGCTCTGCCAGGGGAGGCAGTACGCGCAGGATAGAGCAAGGGACCTTCTATGGCCCATTTGCCTGAAATGGTGATTGCAGCCTCTAAGACTGCACAGATGACGCAGCCAATCTCGTTTGCTTTGCAAGGGGCCTTTGCAGCATGATTCTGCTGACGGGACACAAAAGAAAAGCGCCGTTCCCCGACTGGGGAACGGCGCTTTTCCTGTTGGTTTTTGAGAAGGTAAAAAGGAGAAGATCAGGACTTGTACACGGCGTCGTAAGAAGCCTGGTAGTTGGCCAGAACGGTCTCGATACCCATGTCCTTCAGCTGCTGCTGGAACTGATCGAAGGTATCCAGGCTTTCGATGCCCATGACATACTTGTTGAACTGTTCCGCCACATAGGTGTTGATCTCGCTCATGATGTTGGCGTTCTCAGTGGTGATCTCAGAGCTGAAATACAGCTGCGGCAGGATCATGGAAGTGTCGGCGGAGGACCACAGGGCGGAGGCTTCTTTCTGCTGCGGCAGGGACTTCATCTGCAGGAACACTTCGGGGTCTTCCACAATGGGCATCTGGGTGATAACGCCGCCGGCATACTCCCGCGCGCTGGCCAAGGACCTGGCGGAATTCGGCATCCGGGTGAACATGGTTTCCCCCGGCACCATCGACACCCCCTTCCATGCCGCTACCGACCGCAAACTGGTGGAAAGCTGGAAGGACAGCATCCTGATGAAGCGCCTGGGCAACCCCCGCGAGGTGGCCGATGTCATCGAGTTCCTGGCTTCGGACAAGGCTTCTTTCCTCACCGGCGAAGTCATCCAGATCAACGGCGGTCAGGCCTTCATCTGATGGCAGAGTACAGGAGAACGATATGAACACGGTAATCTGGGCACGGCAGGTCTGGGAACAGATCGATGCCAAACTGGAACAGGTGGCTGTCCGTTCTGCGGGAAAACATCCCTATACCACCGACGAAAAAGGCGTGCATGATGACAAGCAGGACACCGACATCACCTGGTGGACCAACGGCTTCTGGCCGGGGCTTTTGTGGATGATGTACGGCGCCACCGAAAAGCCGGTCTACCGCACTGCCGCCGAGACCGCCCAGGCCAACCTGCGTAAGGCGTTTGCGGAATACAACGGTCTGCACCACGATGTAGGCTTTATGTGGCACATTTCCAGCGGGGTGCAGTACCGCCTGACCGGCGACCGCCGCGCCCGCCTGGATGCCATGTACGCGGCCAGCCTGCTGGCGGCACGGTACAACGCCGACGGCGGCTACATCCGCGCCTGGAACGACAACGGTGACGGGGTGGATAACCGCGGCTGGGCCATCATCGACTGCATGATGAACATTCCTCTGCTGTACTGGGCCAGTGCCGAGAAGAACGACCCCCGTTTTGCTTCAATCGCCCGCCGTCATGCCGACAAGACCCTGCAGTACCATCTGCGGCCCGACGGCAGCGCCCGCCATATTGTGGAATATGACCCTGCCGACGGCAGCTTTGTGCGGGAATACGGCGGCCAGGGCTGGGGCGAAGGTTCTTCCTGGAGCCGCGGCCAGGCATGGGCACTGTACGGCTTTACCCTGAGCTGGCTGTATACCAAGGATATTCGTTATCTGGATGCCGCCAAGCGCTGCGCCCAGTATTTCATCGCCTGTGTCTGCGACGACTGGCTGCCCCGGTGCGATTTCCGCGCCCCTGCATCCCCGGTCATCTACGATTCTACCGCCGGAGCCATTGCAGCCTGCGGCCTGCTGGAGCTGGCTGCCTGCCTGGGCGAGGCGGAAGGGGCCCCTTACCGGCACGCCGCTGTGCATCTGCTGCGGGCTATGGAAGAAAAGTTCTGCGACTGGGACCTTTCCACCGATGCCATCCTGGGCATGGGCACCGAACGGTACCACAGCGAACAGGGCCGCCATATTCCCATCATTTACGGCGATTACTTCTTTGTGGAAGCCATCGCCAAGCTGACGGGGCACTGGACCCGCAGCTGGTAAGCAAAAAAGGAGTGGACAGATATGCGTTTTCTGGTCACCATGGGCGATGTGCCCGAGAGAAAAAGTTTTTTTACCCCACGGGTGATCGCCGAGCTGGAAAAGCACGGTGAGATCGTCTGGAATACGGTGGCCGAGCGCGGCATGTCCAAAGAACGGCTCATCGCGAACATTCCCGGGATCGATGTGCTGCTTACGGGCTGGGACACCGCCCGTGTGGACGCCGATGTGCTCCGGGCTGCCGACCGGCTGAAGGTCCATGCCCATACCGGCGGCTCGGTGGCCAGTTATGTGAGCAGGGAAGAGTACGACGCCGGTATCCTGGTGCTCAGCGGCAACGACCTGTTTGCCCAGAGCGTGGCGGAAGGCTGCCTGTGCTATACCCTGTGCGCCAAGCGCCGCATGCCGGTGTTCCTGGATGCCATGCGCAGCACCGGCTGGCTGCCTGCGGACAACACCAGCGACGGTCTCATCGGCAAAAATATCGGGATTGTGGGGTACGGGGCCATCGCCCGGTATTACATGGAACTGCTGCAATGGTTCCGCCCGGAGATCCTGCTGGCCTCCAAGTATGCCACCGAGGCCGACGCCGCCCGCTACGGCGCCCGTCTGGCATCGCTGGAAGAGGTTTTCTCCACCTGCGAGGTCATCTCTCTCCACGCCGCCCTCAATGAGGAAAACAGGGGCATGATCACCCGGGAACTGCTGCACGCCATTCAGCCCGGCGCCCTCTTTGTGAATACTGCCCGGGCAGGCATCATCGACGAACAGGCCCTGTACGACGAACTGGGCACCGGACGTTTCAACGCGGTGCTGGACGTCTACCATCATGAGCCCCTGCCCATGGACAACGTGCTGCGCACCATGCCCAACGTGATGATGATGCCCCACTCCGCCGGTCCTAGCTTCGACATGCGGGAAAAGGTGGTGCTGCAGCTGCTGGCGGATGTGCTGGCAGCCCAGGAGGGCAAACCCTGCCGCACCCACATTCCTTACGATTACGCCGTGCGCATGACGGTGAACTGAGGAGGCTTCGCCATGAAACTGGGTATCAGTACCCTGGCCTGCAACGGCTGGACACTGGAAAAATCCCTGGAGGTCTGCCGCCAAAACGGCATCGGCGCCCTGGAAGTGCGCATGGGACTGCATCCCTGGTCTCAGCTGGACCTGGCGGAAGAGGAATACCGCCGCATCGCCCGCGCCATTGAGGAAGCGGGTGTGGTGGTATCCGATCTGGGGACCAGCGTCGTGGTCCGGGACGATGACCCTGCCGCACTGGAAGAACTGGAGCGCTGCGCGCAGATCGCCGGGTTCTGGCACTGCCGGGGGCTGCGCATCATGCTGGGCAACTTCTACGCCCGCCGAAGCGAGCCCCGCAAGCCCGTGAACCGGGACGGCATCCTGGCATGGCTGAAAAAGGCGGACAAGATCATGGAAGCCTACGGCACCGAAGTGTGGATCGAGACCCACAATGAGTTTGCCACCGGCCGTGCTTTGCGGGAACTGCTGGACGATGCCGGCACCGCCCATGTGCGGCTTCTGTGGGACATCATGCATCCTCTGGAAGCGGGGGAATCCCTGGAAGAGAGCTATGCCCTGATGAAGCCGGACCTGGTGCATGTACATATCAAGGACGGTACCCCCTGGTCCGACCCGGATATGGAAAACTACCGCTATACCCCCATCGGACAGGGCAGTGTGGACATTGCCGCGGCGGTGAAGCTGCTGCGGGATGGCGGGTACGACGGCTGGTACTCTCTGGAATGGGAAGGGGTCTGGCGCAAGGAGATCCAGGGCCCGGACTATCCCCCGGAAGGCGCTGTGGCCGATTTTGTGCGGCTGATGCACACACTGGAAAATAGAGAAAGAGTTTAAGCGGTCCTGCCGCAAAACAACAAAACCGCCGTTCCCCTGAATCGGGGAACGGCGGTTTTGGCTGCGCGGGATGCGCCGGACAGGCGCATGGCGCATTTTATTTCTTGTGATACTTGCGGTCCTCTTCCTCATAGATGGGGGCGCAGGTCAGATACATGCCCAGCTTGTTCAGCATGTCGGAGTCCACGCTGGACAGGATAACGGTGGAATGTACATCACAGCCCTTGAGTTTGGGCAGCTGCTTGAGGGCGGCAGCCGCGTACTCGTTCTCCGCAATGGAGCTGGACAGGGCGATGAGGATCTCGTCGGTGTGCAGGCGGGGGTTCTTGTTGCCCAGGTAGTTGGTCTTGAGCATCTGGATGGGCTCAATGGCCTTGGCGGACACCAGGTCCACCTCCTGCTCAATGCCGGCCAGATGCTTCAGAGCGTTGAGCAGGGCAGAGGAGGCCGCACCCAGCAGAGGGCCGGTCTTGCCGGTGACGATGGTGCCGTCCGCCAGCTCAATGGCGGCAGCGGGCAGGCCGCCGGTACTTTCAGAACGGGCCTGGGCGGCCTGTTCCACCGCCCGGGTGCCCATGACGATGCCTGCCTGGTTGAGGAGCAGTTCCAGCTTGAACCGCTCCTCCTCCTTGACCAGGGCACCCACTTTCTGCTGGCACAGGCACTTGAGATAACGGCGCTGGATCTCCTTGAGGGAGGCTTCCCGGCAGACTTCGTCATCCACGATGCAGTTGCCTGCCATGTTCACGCCCATGTCGGTGGGGGACTGGTAGGGGCTCTTGCCGGCGATCAGCTCAAAGATGGCATGCACCACCGGGAAAATCTCGATGTCACGGTTGTAGTTCACCGCCGTTTCACCGTAGGCTTCCAGATGGAAGGGGTCGATCATGTTCACGTCGTTCAGATCGGCGGTGGCGGCTTCATACGCCAGGTTCACAGGGTGCTTCAGGGGCAGGTTCCAGATGGGGAAGGTCTCGAACTTGGCGTAGCCGGCCTTCACGCTGCGCTTGTACTCATGGTACAGCTGGGACAGGCAGACGGCCATCTTGCCGCTGCCGGGACCGGGCGCAGTGACCACCACCAGGGGGCGCTCGGTCTCGATGTATTCGTTCTTGCCGTAGCCTTCGTCGCTGACGATGCGGGCCACGTCGTTGGGATAGCCCATGATCTTATAATGGCGGAAAGTGCGGATACCCAGGCTGTTCAGGCGGCGCTCAAAGGCTTCCACCTCGGGGTGAGCGGTGTACATGGTCACGCAGACGCTGCCCACAAACAGACCCACGCCCTGGAAAGCGTCGATCAGGCGCAGCACGTCCATGTCGTAGGTGATGCCGTAGTCCCCGCGCATCTTGTTGCTGATGATGTCCTCGGCGCTGATGACAACAACGATCTCGGCCTGGTCCTTCAGCTGCAGCAGCATCTGCAGCTTGGAATCCGGCTGAAAGCCCGGCAGTACCCGGGATGCGTGGTAGTCGTCAAACAGTTTGCCGCCAAACTCCAGATAGAGCTTGTTGTCAAACTGGGCGATCCGTTCCCGGATATGCTCAGACTGCATCGAAAGATATTTGTCGTTGTCAAAACCAATCTTCATCTTTGATCCCTTTCCCCTTTTTTTCGGCCGCCCCGGCGGGGCGGCAATACATCACACGAAATCAGTATACCACACCCGGCGGCCCGGTGCAATTGCCGGAAAGAACTGCGGGAACAAAAAAGAACGGCAGAATTTTCCTGTTTCGGAAAATTCCGCCGTTCCGGGGTCTTTATTCCCCGTTGTTCTGCTTTTTCAACCGGGCCAGATACTCGGCCAGTTCGCCTATGTCTGCGTCGGACAGGGTGTGGGTCTCGGCCATGGCGGCCACCAGATTGCGGGCGCTGCCTGCGAACATTCGCCCCAGGGCGCTGCGGCTTTCCACCGGCAGATATTCCTGCCGGGTCAGCACCGCCCGGTAGCGGTAGCCCCGGCCTTCCCGTTCCCGGGCTACATAGCCTTTGCTTTCCAGCCGGGAAAGCAGGGTCAGCAGGGTGGTGCCCGCCCAGCCGTTGGCGGCCAGGGCTTCCTCCAGCCCGGCCCGGGTCAGGGGGGCATCCGCCTGCCACAGGGCCTTCATCACTTCCAGTTCTGCGTCGGGCAGACGCTTGATCTCCTGTTTCATGAAAAAGCTCCTTTTCATTGGTATCCGTGGCAGACCATCCGCTGCTGTCCGTTGGCCTCCTGCCAGGTATCGCTCTGCCATTGGCCGCATTGGGTGCAGACGCACTGATACACGGTATATTTCGGGAAGATGTAATCTTCCCCGTAAGCCTCATGGATGCAGGGCTGCTTCTCCAGCCCGCCTTCCTGGGTGTCTACGGCGCGGTTTTCCAGCGGGCCGCCGCACAGCGGGCAGGCTTCGGGCAGATTCTGCGTTTCCTCGGCGCTGTCCAGCAGCCAGCAGCCGTTTTCCTGCCGCAGATGCAGGTCCATGCAGCAGCTGCCTCCGTCCTGCCAAAGACGCAGGCGGCGGGTCCGGCCGTTTCCAGTACCGTTTCCGTAACCATTACCGTTGCCATTGCCATTGCCATTGCCGTTTCCGCCGCCATAGCGGAACCCTGCGTCCATCCACCAGCCGTCGCCGGAAAGGTCGGCGGCCCGCTCACAGCGGATATACAGCTGGCCGTCCACCTCTGCCAGCATGGGCAGGGGGCCGTCCCAACCCGGGAACAGGCTTTGCCGGGCGGCGTCGGTCAGGGTGCAGTTCAGCCCCGCCCGCACGCTGTCGGCGGTCAGGCCCTCGGCGGCTTTGGCGTATACCCCCTCCAGGGTTCCGGGGGTGCCGGAGGCTGCGGGCTGCCAGCCGGACCCGGTCTTTTCCCAGGCCAGCACCACCTGTTCCCCGGTGGTGCAGCGGTTGAGATACAGGCAGTCCTGCAGGCGGGTATACAGTTCCTCCGCAAGGGCTTCGTCCTCCTCCGGCAGGGGCGTGGCCCGGGTGAGCCAGCCGGGGGCGGCCTGGCCGCTTTCGGGGGTATAAGCCCCCCGCACCCGCCAGGTCTCGCCGTAATCGTCGCTGATGAGCCAGAAGGTCCGGGTGCGGGTGTTGTTGGTATCCACAGCGTTGCAGTGGACCCGCAGGCTGCCGGGGGCGGGGTTCAGGTCGTCGGTGCCTGCCCAGCAGGTGTGGATGCCGGGAATCTCCTCGTAAGGAATGAGGGATTCCAGCCCGGAAAGATCCATCTTTTCCCAGCTGGCGCCGCCGTCCACCGTCCGCCACAGGTCAATGCCGTGGTAGTCGGTGTGGGGGGCCCAGAACCCCACGTTTTCGTTCATCCAGTAGAAGGGCTGGGTGTGCCATCCGCCCAGGTCGGTGTCTGCCGGGCAGGTCTGTTCGCTCATCAGCTGCCAGTCCCCGCCGGTTTGCCGCAGAAAACACAGGTCCTTGTCGGTCATGTAGCCGGGGGCGGCTTCGCTCTCCCGGGCAATGACCAGAAAGCCGGTGTCTGGGGTGAGCTGTTCGTAGTTGGCCACCCGGAAGGGCCCGTCCCCCAGAAAGGCGGTCAGGTCCAGGGTTTCGGCGGTGTAGGCGGCGCCGTTGTCCTCACTGTGCCAGAAACTCACCCCGCCTTCCCCGTCGGCCATGGCCAGGTCCACCCGGTCCCTCAGCTGGGTGCCGCAGTACAGGTCGCGGGAGACAGATTCCAGCTCCCCGGGCAGCGGGGCGGTCAGCTGGCTCCGGGTGGTGGAGAGCAGAGCCGGGTCCCGCTGGACCTTGCCGCTGTGATCGGTGACTGGGGCGGCGGTGGACGGGGCCGGTGTTTGCGGGGCGGCGGAGGAGGTTTCAGGCACCGGCGTCAGGCCGGTATCTTGGACAGTGTTTGGGGCGGGGGTGCAGGCGATGAGCCCCACCCCCAGGGCAGCACACAATCCTACGGCGGCCAGGGCCAGGCGGCCCCGGCGGCGGGGCGCGGCGTCCCACAGCCGGGCAAAGCGGAATTTCAGTTCCTTTTTGCCCAGGGCAAAGCCGGTGGTCAGGGCCGGGGCGCGGCCCATACGAACCGCTGCCAACAGGGCTTCCCCGTAGGTGCCCCGCCAGCGGGGGTCATGTCCCGCCACCACCTGGGCGTCACAGGAGGCTTCCATATCCCGGTCGGCCCGGCGGGCCAGTAGAATGACAGCCGGGTTGTACCAGTGCAGGGCACGGACGGCCAGCAGCAGGGCTTTCAGGGCCAGGTCATGGCGGCGCAGGTGGGTGCGCTCATGGAGCAGCATCATGCGGGCGGCTTCGGTGGAGGGGGCCTGTTCCGGCACCAGCACCACCGGCCGCAGCAGCCCCGCCGTCACCGGGCTGGACACCGCGGGGGTCAGGCGCAGCGGCACCGGGCGGGGCAGGGGCACTTCTTTGCAGGCGTCCGCCCAGGCTTCGGCCCAGGGGCCCGACCCGGGACGGGAAAGCCGCAAGGCCCGGCGGCGCCAGACAAGATAGGCCGCTCCCTGCCACAGCACAAACCCTGCTGCCCCCGCCAGCCACACCCCGGCCAGCAAGGTCAGCGGGTCGGGCAGGGAAGGGGGCGCCGGGTGGCTTTCCGGCAGGGCAGTGCGGGATTCCGCAGGCTGGTGAGAGGTATCCGGCTCCTCCTGGGGCCGAGGCAGGTCTATGCCTGCAGGGACCTCTACCGGCTGCACCCAGGCCGTCGGTGTGTGCAGCTGCACCGGGGCGCGCTGCCGCCAAAGGGGCAGGCTGCCCAAGGGCAGAAGCAGCAGCACCCCCAGCACCGCCCAAACACGGCAGAACCACTGGGGCGCATAGCGGCGCAGCAGCCGGGGCGCCAGGGCCAACAGTGCCAAAGCCGCCAGCCCCAGCACACAGCCCTGCACCAGATAGTTGAGAAACAGCTGCGAAAGGGTCATGCCCGGCATAAAAAGCACCTCTTTCCGTATCATTCTACAAGAGTAGAAGATTCTCTTTTCTTTATTCTACAATTGTAGAATAAACCGCGTCAATGGGCTTTCTGCCCAAGAACGAGAAAAACTTTTTGAGCAGGATGCACAGGGAAAATTTGACACCGGCGCCGGGACCTGATAAAATAATCACGTTAATTACTGGTAGTCGTAGTGAAGAAAAGTAGCGAGTGGCGAAAGGTTGCCCCCGCTGCTTTTCTTTTTTTATGCCCAAAACAGAAAAGGAGAAAACAATGCCCCAGACCAAGTTCCAGAACATCGTTTACACCGTCATCATGGTCATCATCATGGTATACGGCATGATCGTCTACAATGTGGCGCTGAACACCGGCGGTGTCACCAACGCCACCTTTGTGATGGCCCTGCATGAAATGCCCATCATGGTGCCCATCGCCATCGTGCTGGAATTCTTTGTGGTGGAAAAGCTGGCCACCAGGCTGGCTTTCACGGTGGTGCGACCCACCGATCGTCCCCAGGTCATCACCTATGCCATCTCCACCATGATCGTCTGCATCATGTGCCCCACCATGAGCCTGATCGCCACCCTGCTGTTCAAGGAACCCAGCTTCGGCACCTGGGTACAGACCTGGGGCTGCAACATGCCCATGGCCCTGATCTGGCAGCTTCTGTTCGCCGGTCCCCTGACCCGGCTGATCTTCCGAAGCATCTTCCGCGGGCAGCTGAACGCTGCACGGGAGCAGCACTGAACCTATGCCAAAATACCGGGCCCTGTATCGCCAGATACGGGGCCCGGTATTTTCATAAAAGGGGATTACAGCACCATGGGGCAGGTGCAGGTGATCTCCTCATAATTGGGGTTCCCGGCCCGGAGATCCTCCAGGCTCAGCAGACCGATGCGGGTGGACCCTTGCAGGGTGTCGGTGTTCGTTCCGTCTTCACTCACATACTCGGCGGGTTCCCAGTTCACGGCGAAGGTACACAGAACCTGGTCGCCCACCCGGGCGACCAGGTCGATGGGGCGCTTCTGTTCCCCGGCCACATAGGAAAGGGGCAGCTGGGTCAGGGTGCCGGTGTCCGGGTCAAGGGCGTAGCGGTCCCGGTCCGCCACGGCGTTGGAATCGAGCCCGGTGGCAGTGATCATCAGCTGGCCGTCCAGCACGGGGGTGCGGCTGTCCGGATTCAGCAGCTTTTCCCCCTCGCCGGTGCCCACCGCAAAGGGCCATTCCGGCGTGACCTGCCCGGAACTGCCGTCCGGCGTCAGCCAGCCGGCGGTGCCGCTCTGGTCCAGCCACAGGATGCGGTCCCCGTCCACCGCAAAGCTGCGGCCCGGGTCGGCGTCGGTCCATTCCATCAGATCGGTATAGCTGCCGTCAAGGTCATACAGCCGCAGATGCCGGGTCCCGGCGCCGGTACCATCGGTCAGGTCGTAGACCACGCAGAGGATGCGCCCGTCCACCACACCCACCATGGTGTGGTTGGTGGTGGTGAACAGTCGCTGGGCCTCGCCGCCGGTGACCGGCACCCGGTACAACCCGCCGGAAAGGGCCGGGTCCTCGGGGTCTTCCTCGGTGACGCAGAAATAGACGTATTCCCCGTCCCCCATGAGAAGGCTGTTCCCCACCGAAAGATAGGCGGTGGCGCTGCCCTCATACAGCAGCTGCCGGTCGGAACCGTCCCGGGCGGTGGTGTACAGCACCGGCCAGTAATCCGGGGACCGGGCGGCCATCAGGACCAGCCGGTTTTCGTCCACGATCTTCACCCCGTACAGGGTCTGCCCTTCGGGCAGGCGGGCGGTGCAGCTGTCGGAATTGTGGGTGCAGGCCGGGTCGGCGCACAGGGGGGCGGCGGTCAGGGTGGCATAGTCCACATAATTCAGCCGGTCCATCCCCGCGTCCACCGAGGACCCGGCGGAATAAAATCCGTTTTCGTCCCCGGCACTGAGCACATGCAGCCCGGTGGTGACGGCGGTTTCGGCGGCGGTCTCTTCGCCCCGGCCGGAAACGCTCCCGGCAGTATCGGGGATCGTGTCGGCCGTGCCGGCGGCGGGGGCCGAGCATCCGGCCAGCAGAGCGGCGGCCAGAACCAGAGAGAGCAGGCGTTGTTTCATGGGTGAACCCTCCTTGTGTTGATCTGCCTTCATTCTGCACTGTCCATGTGGCAAAGTTCTTTCAGAAGGTGAGCGAACCTTTGGAAAGCTGCAGATTCACCCAGTCGGCAGCGGCAGTGCAGTAGGCGGTGGCTTGCCCCTTGGCGGAATACAGGGCAAAGGTATCGGCGTAGCTGCCGGTGTCCACCGGTTCCCAGTCATCCAGCACATCCACCCCCAGCAGGACCAGCCAGGCCCGCAGCCGGGTCTCGGCGTCCAGGTCGCCGCCCACCGAAAGAACGAAGGAAACATACACCCCGGTGGCGGCCTGACGGGACAGATGGATGGCAGCGGTGGTAGCCATGGCGGCCTGCCGGGACCAGATCAGGCTGAGGTTTTGCAGGGCTTCGCTGTTGTGGCGGTAATACTGCAGAGGGGACTGGGCCAGCAGGGCATCCAGCTGTGCCTTCTCCCCGGCGGAGATCACCCCTGCGTCCGCCAGGGCGGCCACCGGTTCGGCCGCTTCGGCGCAGAGGCCGGCCAGGTCGGGTTCGGGCAGTTCTTCCGCTTCGGCGGAAGAGGCATCCGATGCACCGGAGTGGAGTTCATACAAGACCGGGATGGCCCGGGCTTCCTCGTCTAAAGCGCCTGCCAGAACGGGGCGGGGGTGAACGGTGTTCAGGCGGCGGGCGTCGGACAGGCGGGCCCACAGGGCCGGTACCCCCAGTAAGGCGGCGCAGACCAGCAGGGCTGCCGCCGTGGGCAGGATGTCTTTCTTCATTCCGTTCCCTCCTTCAGCAGCAGCCGCACGGTGGTGCCTTTGCCGGGCTCGCTCTCAAATTCCAGGGCGGTGCCGTGGGCCCGGGCGATCTCGGCGCACAGGCTCAGGCCCAGGCCGCTGCCGCCCGCCCGGCGGGCACGGCTCTTGTCCACCATATAAAAGGCCTCGGTGATGCGGGGCAGTTCCTCCGCCGCCATGCCGCAGCCGGTATCGGTGACCGAGAGCTCCCAGCTGCCCTCCCGCCGGGTGCAGGCAAGGTGCACCGCCCCGTCCTTGGGCCCGGCGTTGGCGGCATTCAGCACCAGATTGTGAATCAAGTCCCCCAGCAGGGACCGGTCGGCCAGCACCACCGCGCTGAAATCACAATCGATGCGGATGGCGGCGGGGAAATCTTCCGGCAGGCTGCGGCGCACATCCGCAAACACCAAACGGACCGCCACCGGCGAAAGGGTGATTCCCCCTTGCTGCAGGCCCATCAGCTGCAGCAGCTGGCGGCTCAGGGTCTCCAGCCGTTTGGATTCGTGGTAGATGTAGTCGGTAGCCTGGCGGCGGCGTTCCGGGGGCTGTTCCCCCATGCGCAGCAGGTCGGCGTAACCCAGGATGGAGGTCATGGGGGTCTTGAGTTCATGGGTGAAGGCCGCCACAAACCGGGTCTGCCGCTGGGATTCCTGCTGCAGGGCATCCACCCGGCTTTCCACTGCAGCGGTCATCTGGTTGAAATCCTGCCCCAGGGCGTCAAATTCCGCCTGCCGGCAGGGGGGCACCCGCCGGTCGTAGGCGCCTTCGGCCATGGCGCGGGCCGCGGATTGCAGTGCCCGCAGCGGGCGGGTCATCCGGTGGGAAAACCAGGCCGCCGCCGTCCCCGCCAGCACCAGGGCGGTGACTTCCAGCAGCAGATACTGCCGGAGCTGCCGGTCCCGCTCGGTATACAGGGCGGTGATGTCGTAGACGCTGACCAGCCAGAGGCCTTCCATACTGCCTTGCAAGGGGGAAGCCAGCACCATGTATTTGCCGGAACCGGGATCACAGAAGGTCACCGACCGGGGGCCTGCGGCAATGGCGCTGCGCAGGACCTCGTAGCGCACGGCCCGGGGCAGGATGGAATACAGGGTGGTGCCCTCTTCGTCCATCACCGCAAAAGAAAAGGACTGCGCCCCCACCGAGCTCTGCAGTTCCCGGGCATAGGCCTGCACCGCCTTGGCGGCGGTGGCGGTGCTGTGGGCCCCGTCAGCCCGCAGGGTCTGTTCCAGGGCGCTGCGCTCCCGCTGGTGAAAGGCGGTGTTCTGGGTCTGGGAACTCAGCAGGGCGGCCTGCAGGTTCTGGTCGATGGTCCAGGCTCCGCCCAAGGACAAGGTCAGGCAGAGCAGCAGCAGAATCCCCACCGTCAGTTTGCCGGAAAAGGTCATGGTGCGTTTTCCACCTCCAACATATAACCCACGCGGGGCACGGTGCGGATGTGCTTTTCCCACCCCAGCTTGCGCCGCAGGCGGGACATGTGGATGTCCAACGTGCGGTTGGAGGGTTCGGCGTCCATCCCCCACACCAGTTCCAGCAAGGCGCTGCGGTACAGGGTGATGCCCCGGTTGTGCAAAAGGGCCAGCAGCAGGTCGAATTCATGGGGTGTCAGGGGCACCGGCACCCCGTTTCTGGCGGCGGTGCGGGCTTCCGGGTCCACCGTCACATCCCAGGCATGGAGCAGTGTGTCCCGCCGCCCGGAATGGCGCAGCACCCCCTCCACCCGGGCCAGCAGTTCGGGGGCGGCAAAAGGCTTGACGATGTAGTCGTAAGCGCCCAGGTGCAGCCCCCGCACCCGGTCATCCACGGCGGTGCGGGCGGTGAGAAAGATCACCGGCGTGCCGGTGGGGCGGATGTACTCCATCAGCTCAAAGCCGTCCACGTCGGGCAGCATCACGTCCAGCAAGATCAGGTCGAACCGCTGTGTTTCGATCAGGTCGGCGGCTTCGCTGCCGCTGTGGGCCCGCACGCAGGGCAGACCGATCTGGGACAGGGTAATGGTGATGAGGTCGGCGATAGGTGCTTCGTCATCAACCACAAGCACCGGATACATACACATTCCTCCTTGGCACAGGGATTCTCTATACCAGTATCCCGCGTCTATGTTGCGGGATTCTTTCGGGCACAAGCAAAAAGAGGGAGCAGCCCGGAAAAGGCTCTTTCCCTCTTTGCAGGTTCAGCAGATGCGGGGCAGCTGTGCCCCGGTGAGTTTGCCCAGAATACGGCTGCCCCCCAAAGCGGTGTGCAGCACCACCTTGCCCGGGCGGGCATTGCCCACCGTGCCGATGCGGCAGGCGCCTTCGCCCCCGGGCAAGGCACGCAGGGCGGAAAGAACGGCTTCGGCAGATTCGGGGGCGGTGACGGCCAGCATCCGCCCTTCGCAGGCGGCATACAGCGGGTCCAGGCCCAGCAGGTCGCAGGCGGCCGCCACGGGGGCGTCCACCGGGATGGATTCTTCCTCCAGGTCGATGCACAGCGGCCCGCCCTCCAAGAATTCGTTCAGGGTGGTGGCCACCCCGCCCCGGGTGGGGTCCCGGAGAATACGCACCCCGCCCGCTGCCAGGGCGGCGGCGCTCAGGTCGTGCAGGGGGCGGCAGTCGCTGCGCAGATCCCCTTCCACCGGCAGTTCGCCCCGGGCCATCATGACGGCAGCGCCGTGGCAGCCCACACTGCCGCTGATGAGCACCGCGTCTCCCGGGCGCAGGGCGGCCCGGCCCAGACCCGGGGCCCGCAGCATCCCGATGCCCGCTGTGTTGATGTACAGCCCGTCGGCACTGCCCCGTTCCACCACCTTGGTGTCCCCGGTGACGATCTGCACCCCCGCCTCTTTGGCGGTGCGGGCGATGGAATCCACCACGGTGCGCAGGTCGTCCATGGGCAGGCCCTCCTCCAGAATCAGGGAAAGGCTCAGGTACAGCGGCTTGCCCCCGGCCATGCACAGGTCGTTGACGGTGCCGCACACCGCCAGCTTGCCGATGTCGCCCCCGGGGAACTTCCAGGGGGTGACCACAAAACTGTCGGTGGAAAATACCGGCTGCCCGCCCAGATCGGGCAGCACGGCCCCGTCCCCCATCTCGTTGAGGGCGGCGTTGCCGAAGGCGGGGACCAGAATTTCTTCAATGAGCTGGGCGGTGCGCACACCGCCGCTGCCGTGGTCCATGGTAATGATGTCCATATCTTCCATCTCCTAACAGGTTCAGGCGTCGGCGAGGCGGTACTTCCAGGCCGCGGCACAGGCCCCTTCCCCGGATACCATACAGGGCCCCACCGGGTCCTCGGGTCGGCAGAGTTTGCCGAAGAGGGGGCAATCTTCCGGGCGCAGCACCCCCCGGATGACCTGCCCGCACCGGCAGCCCGGGGGCTCGGTGCCTGCCTGGAGGGGCAGGGCATACCGGGCGGCGGCGTCAAAGGGGGCGTATTCTGCCCGCAGGGTCAGGCCGCTGCTTTCGATTTCTCCCAGGCCCCGCCACAGGCTGTTGGCCGGGGCAAAGACCCTGTCCACGGCAGCCCGGGCGGCGGCGTTGCCCCCCGAAGTCACCAGACGGGTGTATTCGTTTTCCAGGGCGGGGGCGCCGTCGCAGACCATATGCACAAGCCGCCAGACGGCATACAGCACATCCCCGGCCTCAAACCCCGCCACCACGGCGGGCAGGCCGTATTCCCGGGGCAGAAACCCGAAAGCGTCCGCCCCGGTGACGGCGGCCACATGCCCGGGGCAGAGCAGGGCGTCCACCCCGCAGTCCGGGGCGTTCAGCAGCGCCCGCAAGGCCGGTTCGGTGCGCTTGAGCAGACAAAACACCGAAAAGTTTGTCACCCCGTATTCGGCGGCGTCCAGCACGCAGGCGGCGGTGCCGGGGGCGGTGGTCTCGAACCCCACGCCTAAAAACACCACCTCCCGGTCCGGGTTGGCCCGGGCCAGGTCCACCGCGTCGGCGGCGGAATAAACGGTGCGCACATCCGCCCCGGCGGCCCGGCGGCGCAGCAGGGTATCCCCCCGCACGCTGCCCGGCACCCGCAGCAGGTCACCGTAGGTGGCAAGGGTCACACCGGGCCGGGCGGACAACGCCAGGGCGGCGTCTATATCCCCGGCGGGGGTCACGCACACCGGGCACCCGGGGCCGGAGATCAGTTCCACCCCCGGGTCCAGCAGTTCCCGCAGACCCGCCTTGGCAATGGCCATGGTGTGGGTGCCGCAGATCTCCATGATCCGCACAGGGGCACGGTTTTGTGTGCAGAGGCGGATATCCTCCACCAGCCGGGCGGCCCCGGCGGGGTTACGGAAGGCGTTCAGCCAGGTCTCACAGGGCATGGATGGCCTCCTGGATGCAGGCCAGGTTTTCGGCGGCCTGTTCAGGGGTGAGCTTTTCCACCGCGAAACCTGCGTGGACCATCACATATTCCCCCACGGCGATGCCGGGCAGAAAATCCACCCGGACCTTCTGGGTCAGCCCGGCGGCTTCCCCCACGGCGTGTTTGCCGTCCCCTTCCAGAGAAATGATCTTCAACGGAACCGCAAGACACATGCGGCAACCCTCCCTTATATATAAATGAAAGTTCACAGTCCCGCCGCGGCGATGGCCAGCTGTCCCAGGGCCAGCCCTTCGTCGGAGGGGGAGACCCGCTGGTGGGTGTACACCCGGTACCCGGCGCCTTCCAAAAGGGTCGTCACCCCTTCCAGCAAAGCCCGGTTGAGGAACACCCCGCCGGAAAGCACCACCGGCAGTTTGTCCGGGTTCAGGGCCAGGCACTGGTCCAGGGCCATGCGGCACAAAGCCTGCTGGAACCCTGCGGCCAGGGCGGCGGGGGCTGTCCCGGCGGTCTTGGCGGCGCCCAGGGCGCGGATGAGGGGGCGGGTGTCGAAAAAGCGCACCCCGTTTTCCTCGTAAAAGGTGGGGATGTACACACCGGCAGGTTCGGCACCCTCGGCCAGGGCTTCCAGTAAAGCCGGGGCCTGGCCGTCGTAGTTGGCGTCGGTGCGGCCGGTGAGCAGGGCATACACCCCGTCGAACAGCCGCCCCATGCCGGAGGATCGGGGAATGGGCAAGGTACTGCCCAGCAGCGCCGACACTCCCGCCCGGCGGGGAAAATCGGGGGCGGAGTCCGGGCACCCGGCATCGGTGGCCAGGGAAAGAGCGATGCGGCCGATCTCCTTGGTGCACACATCGCCCCCCGGCAGAGCCACCGACCGGATGGACCCCACCCGACGGTAAGAGCGGTAATCGCCCACCAGACATTCCCCGCCCCAGATGGTGCCGTCCTCCCCCAGGCCGGTGCCGTCCCAGACCAGGCCGAACACCGGCCCTGTCAGGCGGTTGTCCGCCATGCAGGCGGCCATGTGGGCCCAGTGGTGCTGCACCTGCCGCAAGGGCAGGCGGAGATTCCGGGCCATCTCTTCGGCTTCGCGGGTGGAGGCGTAATCCGGGTGCAGGTCGCACACCAGAGCGGCAGGGGAAAGGCCGAACAGGTCCAGGGTGGTGGACAGGGCGGTGCGGTAGTGGTCCAGGGTCTCGGCGTTTTTCAAATCACCGACATACTGGCTCACAAAGGCGTGGCGGCCCCGCCCGGCGGCAAAGCTGCCTTTCTGTTCCGCCCCGAAGGCCAGCACCCCGGTCACATCCCGGTCCAGCAGGATGGGCTGGGGGGCATATCCACGGCTGCGGCGGAAAAACACCGGTGCCCCCCGCCAGACCATGGCCAGGGAATCATCGCACCGGTTGGCGATGGGCCGGTCGTGAAGCAGAAAACCGTCTGCAATGCCCCGCAGGGCGGCCAGAGCGTCCTCGTTGTCAATCAGCACCGGGCAGCCCGGGCGGTTGGCACTGGTCATTACCACCAGGTCCGGCCCGCCGAAGTTTCCGTCCAGCAGCAGGATGTGCAGCGGGGTATAGGGCAGCATCACCCCCAGCCGGGTGGTGGCGCTGAGCCGGTTTTGCCCGGCTGGGTCTTGCTTGTCCAACAGCAGGATGGGCCGCCGTGGGCTTTGCAGCAGGGCGGCTTCTTCATCGGTAATGCGGCATAGCCGGGCTGCGGCGGAAAGGTCCCGGGCCATCAGGGCCAGGGGCTTCTCCGGCCGGTGCTTGCGGCGGCGCAGCCGGGCCACGGCGTCGGGGCTGTCCGCCCGGCAGGCCAGGTGGATGCCTCCGGTGCCTTTCACCGCCACAATGCCCCCCGCGGCCAGGGTCTTCTGGGCCAGGGCAATGGGGTCGCCGTCCTGCAGCACGCCGTTCCCGTCCCGGTACGCGGCTTTCGGCCCGCACACCGGGCAGCAATTGGGCTGGGCGTGGTAGCGGCGGCTGGTGATGTCGCCGTACTCGGCGGCGCAGTCGGGGCACATGGCAAACCCGGCCATGGTGGTGGCGGGGCGGTCGTAGGGCAGGCGGCGGATGATGGAAAACCGCGGCCCGCAGTCGGTACAGTTGAGGAAAGGATAGCGGTACCGCCGCCCGTGGGGGTCGTTCATCTCCGCCAGACAGGCAGGGCAGGGGGCCAGGTCGGGGGAGACGAGGGTGGCCGCCGCGCCTTCCCGGCTGGGCAGGATGGAAAAGCCGGTTTCGCCGGTGGGGGACAGGTCCCGCACCTCCACCCCTTCGATCACCGCCAGAGGCGGCGGGGCGGCGTGCAGGACCCGCAAAAATTCGTCCAGGGCACCGGAGGGGCCTTCCAGCTCCAGTTCCAGCCCGGCGGCGGTGTTGCGGGCCCAGCCGTTCAGGCCAAGGCGGACGGCCTGCCGGTGAACGAAAGGCCGGAACCCCACCCCTTGGACGATGCCCTCGATGAGAAAATGCCGCCGTTTCATGCGTCGGCGGCCAGGGCCAGGCGCACCTTGGCGGCGATGTGGGCGGTGAGTTCCTCCAGACCGTCCCCGGTGCGGCTGGATACCTGGAACAGCGGGCCTTCCGGGTTCACGCCCTTGTAGTCGGCGGCAGCCCGGTCCACGTCAAAGTCAAAATAGGGGAGCATATCGCACTTGTTCAGCACCAGGCAGGATGTGTCGGTGAACATCAGGGGATACTTGGCCACCTTGTCGTCCCCTTCGGGGATGCTCAGCACGGTGATGCGGAAATTCTCCCCGATGTCGAACTCTGCGGGGCAGACCAGGTTGCCGATGTTCTCCACAAACAGAATGTCCAGGCTGTCCAGGTCAAAATCCGGCAGAATGTGCTGGATGCTCATGGCCTCGATGTGGCAGGCACCGTCGGTGTTCAGCTGCACCGCCGGAATTTTCAGCGCCGCGATCTTTTCGGCATCGATCTGGCCGGTGATGTCCCCTTCAATCACGCCGATGGCGAACTCTTCCCGCAGGCGGGCGATAAGGGCGGTGATCAGGCTGGTCTTGCCCGCCCCCGGGCTGCCCATGACGTTGATCAGGCAGACCTTGTGCTCTTTCAGGGTGCGGCGCACCTGGGCGCTCACATCCTGGTTCCATTCCATGACCTGATGCCAGACTTTGATCTCCATATTCAGTCTACCTCCAGACTTTCCACCAGAAATTCCCGCCCCGAAAGCCGCTGTAAATGCAAACTGCCGCAGAAAGGGCAGGCGATATGGGCGCGGTCGATCTCGCCCTCCCGTCCGCAGTCCCGGCAGCGCACCTTCAGCGGCACCGTAGTCACCTTGATCTTGGCGCCCTCGGCGGCAGTGCCCTTGGCCAGAACGTCCAGATACATCTGCACGCACTCCGGCACCACCCCGGAAAATGGCCCCATGCGCAGGCGGATCTCCCGGATATGGGCGGCGTTCTGTTCGGCCGCGGCCTGCAGGGCAATGTCCAGAATGTTCTGTGTGATGGACAGTTCATGCACGGCGCTCCCCTCCTTGGCTGACCGGACAAAACCGGAAGAAATGTTGAAAAAAAGATGCTGTGCTTTTCCATTGTAGCACCATCGGAACCAAAAATCCACAAGGGGAAAGTCTTGTAAATCGGAAAACAGAGGTCTATAATGATACTAATTTGTCAAAAAATCTGTCGATTTGAACGGGAGTATCCCACAAGGAGGCTATTTTATGGCCATCATACCAATTCTGATCGGCTGGCCGGCCCTGATGGCCCTGGTGATCCCCTGTCTGCCTGCCCGGCTGCGCGGCCGGGCCGTGTATCTGGGGGCGGGGGTCGTCATGGTGCTGGCCTTCCTTCTGCTGGGGGCCTGGCTGCAGGGCGGTGGCGGCATCGTCAGCCTGTGCGGCGCGGTGCCTCTCATCGACCACCTGATGCTGGCCGGGGAGTTTGCCCTCATGGCCCTGATCGTGGTGCTGAGCATCCGCCACCGCAAATACCCGGTGGTGCTTTTGTCGGTGGGGCAGACCCTGCTCATGGCCTGGTCGGAACTGACCTGCCCGGTGAAATCCGCCACCCACATCCAGCTGGACAGCCTTTCCATGCTGATGGTGATGATCGCCGCGCTGGTGGGCGGACTGATCTGCATTTACGCCGTGGGCTATATGCAGGGATACCACCAGCACCATAAGGACTGCCAGGACCGCAGCGGGTTCTTCTTCTCCATGCTGTTCTTCTTCCTGGCGGCCATGTTCGGGCTGGTATTGTCTGAAAACCTTGTCTGGATGTATTTCTTCTGGGAAATCACCTCGGTCATCTCTTTCCTGCTCATCGGTTACACCCGCACCGAGGAAGCGGTGAACAACAGCTTCCGTGCCTTGTGGATGAACCTGCTGGGCGGGTTTGCCTTTGCGGTGGCCATTGTGGTGGCCGCCCACACCCTGCACACCGTGCAGCTGGCGGAACTGGTGGCGGACGGCGCCACCATCCCGGTGGTGCTGCTGGCCCTGGCCGGTCTGACCAAGTCGGCCCAGCTGCCCTTCTCCAGCTGGCTGCTGGGGGCCATGGTGGCACCCACCCCTTCCAGCGCCTTGCTGCACAGCGCCACCATGGTCAAGGCGGGCGTCTATCTGCTCATCCGGCTGGCCCCCGCCATGGCAAACAACATGACCGGTATGACGGTGGCCTTCATCGGCGGGTTCACCTTCATCTGTGCCAGCATGATGGCCATTGCCCAGAACGACGGCAAAAAGGTGCTGGCCTTCTCCACCGTGTCCAACCTGGGGCTGATCGTGGCCTGTGCGGGCATCGGCGCCGAGGAGACCATCTGGGCCGCGGTGCTGCTGATGATCTTCCATTCGGTGAGCAAATCCATGCTCTTCCAGGCGGTGGGCTCCATCGAGAACTGCCTGGGTTCCCGTGACATTGAGGATATGCACGGCCTGCTGCTGCGCCTGCCCCGCCTGACCTACATTATGGGCATCGGCATTGCGGGCATGTATCTGGCGCCCTTCGGCATGCTCATTTCCAAGTGGGTGGCCCTGAAAGCCTTTGTGGATGCCGACAACTACCTGCTGGTCATCTTCCTGGCGTACGGCAGTGCCACCACCATGCTCTACTGGACCAAGTGGCTGTGCAAGCTGGTTTCGCTGCACCACACCAAAGCCAAGGTGGTGGATGCCACCCACGGTGACCAGTATCTGTCCATGTACATCCATGCCGCCGCCACCCTGGGGCTGTGCCTGCTGTTCCCGCTGGTGTCTTCTCAGGTGGTCACCCCCATCATTGAGGAACTCTACGGCATCGCCCACGAGGTGCTGTCCATGAGCGTGCTGACCACCATGGCCATCATGCTGGTCAGCGTGCTGTTTGTGCCCTCTTTGATGTTCCTGCTCACCCGCTCCACCCACCGGGACTATGTGCCCATCTACATGGGCGGCATCAACGAGGGTGACAACACCTACTTTACCAACAGTTTCGGGGAACCGGAACACCTGTATCTGAGCAACTGGTACCTGCGGTTCGAGTTCGGCCGCCGCCGTCTGATGCGGCCCGGCGTCATTGTCTCGGCCGGGGTTCTCATCGTCATGCTCTGCGTGATCATAGGGGGTGCGGTATGATGCCGGTTGTTTCTGTTTTGGCGTATCTGCTGCTGGCGCCCCTGGTGGGCGGCCTGCTGGACGGGCTGGACCGCCGTGTCAGCGCCCGGATGCAGGGGCGCAAGGGCCCGCCGCTGCTACAGCCTTTTTACGACATCAAAAAGCTGTTCACCAAGCAGATGATCGCGGTGAACAGCGTGCAGATGCTGCTCAACCTGAGTTATCTGGTCTTTCTGGCGGTGGCGGGGTCCATGCTCTTTGCCGGGGCGGACATCCTCATGTGCCTGTTCATTCTGTCCACCGCCGATATGTTCCTGGTCATGGCGGCGTCCAGTGATTCCTCCCCCTTCTCCACCCTGGGTGCCGGGCGGGAGATGATCCAGATGATGGCCTACGAGCCCCTGACCCTGCTCATGGCGGTGGGGTTCTATCTGGCCACCGGCAGCTTCCATGTGGGGGACATCATCCGCCAGCCCCACAGCGCGGTGCTGGTCATGCCGGGCTTTCTGCTGGGCTTTATCTTCATCACCGCCATCAAGCTGCGCAAGTCGCCCTTTGACCTTTCCACCAGCCACCACGCCCATCAGGAGATGGTCAAGGGCATCACCACCGAGATGGCCGGCCCCACCCTGGCGGTGATGAATGTGGCAGAATACTACGAGATGGTGCTCATGCTGGGCATCGTGGCCCTCTTCTTCCTCAACGAACACTGGTGGAGCTGGCCCATCGCCATCGTGGCCTGCCTGGCGGTGTATCTGCTGGAAATTCTGTGGGACAACGTGGCCGCCCGTGTGAAGTGGCGCACCCTGCTGGACAGCTGCTGGGTGGCCACCCTGCTCACCGGCGGGCTCAACGGCCTGATTCTCATGCTGGTGCGCTGAAAAGGGGGAACATACAATGAAAAAACTGGCAAAGTCCCCCTGGCTGCTGCACTACGACGCCAGCAGCTGCAACGGGTGCGACATCGAGGTGCTGGCCTGCACCACACCCAAATACGACATCGAACGCTTTGGCATCATCAATACCGGCGACCCCTTCCAGGCGGACATCCTGCTTATCACCGGCGGGGTGAACAGCCAGTGCGAACAGGTGGTCAAACAGCTGTATGAGCAGATGCCCAACCCCAAAGTGGTGGTGGCTGTGGGCATCTGCGCCTGCACCGGCGGGGTGTTCAAGGATTGCTACAACATCAAGGGCGGCATCGACACGGTGATCCCGGTGGATGTGTATGTGCCCGGCTGCGCCGCCCGGCCCCAGGCCATCATCGACGGGGTGGTGAAGGCGCTGGAAATTCTGGAAGAAAAGCGCCAGAGCTACCGCAAACATGCCGGGAAAGGGGAGAGTTGAATGAAGATGGAATCTTCCAACACCATCGAACCCATCACCATGGCCCAGTTCATGCCCCAGGTGATCCGGTTCAAGATGGACGGCTGGCGGGTAGTGCAGATCTGCGCCGCGCGCCTGCCCGAAGGCTATGAACTGAGCTATTCTTTCGCCAAAAGCTACGATATGCGCACCCTGCGCCTGACGGTGGCCACCGACGAAACGGTGCCCAGCATCACCCAGATGTACCCCGGGGCTTTCCTGCAGGAAAACGAGACCGCCGAACTCTTCGGGGTGAAGATCGAGAGCATCCAGGCGGATTATCACGACAAACTCTACCGCATCGCGCGGCCCACGCCGTTCAAGGAAAAGGGGTAAGGATATGGCAAAACGAAGCATTGTGCCCTTCGGGCCGCAGCACCCCGTCCTGCCCGAACCGGTCCATCTGGACCTGGTGCTGGAGGACGAGGTGGTGGTGGAAGCGGTGCCCAGCATCGGCTTTGTCCACCGCGGGCTGGAAAAACTGGTGGAGGCCAAGGACTTCAAGGAATACGTCTATATTGCCGAGCGGGTCTGCGGCATCTGCAGCTTCGGCCACGGTCTGGGCTACTGCCAGACGGTGGAAAAGATCATGAACATCGAAGTGCCGCCCCGGGCACGGTATCTGCGCACCATCTGGATGGAGATGAGCCGGGTACACTCTCATCTTTTGTGGCTGGGTCTGCTGGCCGACGCCATGGGCTTTGAGAGCCTGTTCATGGAAAGCTGGAAGCTGCGGGAAAAGATCCTGGACATGTTTGACGCCACCACCGGCGGCCGGGTGATCTTCTCGGTGAACTGCATCGGCGGCGTGCTCAAGGATATGGACGACGCCATGCTCAAAGGCATTGTGGATACCTGCGCCGAGATGGAAAAGGAGCTCAAGCCCATCGCCCGGGCCTTTTTGCGGGACCTCACTGTGGGCAGCCGCCTGCACGGGCTGGGGGTGCTCAGCGCTGAACAGGCCAACCTGATGGGGGCCGTGGGCCCCATGCTGCGGGCCAGCGGCGTGGCCTACGACACCCGCCTGCTGGGCTATGCCGCCTATGACGAGCTGGAACTGGAACCCGTCACCGCCGCCGAGGGCGATTCCTTCGCCCGGTGCGAGGTGCGCATCAAGGAGATCAGCCAGTCCTTCGACCTCATCCGCCAGGCGGCGGCCAAGATCCCGGCAGGGCCCATCGCGGTGCCGGTGAAGGGCTTCCCCCAGGGGGAATACTTCACCCGCATCGAGCAGCCCCGGGGCGAGGCTATCTATTACGTCAAGGCCAACGGCACCAAGTTCATCGACCGGTTCCGCCTGCGCACCCCCACCACCAGCAACATTCCGCCCATGCTGGATATGCTCAAGGGCTGCCAGCTGGCCGACGTGCCCCTGCTGATTCTGACCATCGACCCCTGCATCAGCTGTACCGAGAGGTGAAACAAGGATGGATCAATGGAATTTCTTTCCCTTTGCGGGCACGGCCCTGAAAAACCTGTTCCGCAAACCCGTCACCACCGGCTACCCCTTTGAGCCGGCCCACTACCCCGAACGGATGCGGGGTCATGTGGAGATCAACGTGGAAGCCTGCATCGGCTGCGGCCTGTGTGCCCGCAGCTGCCCGCCCGGCGCCCTGACGGTGGACCGTGCCGCCGGTACCTGGACCATCAGCCGGTTCGATTGCGTACAGTGCGGCAACTGTGTGAACGTCTGCCCCAAAAAGTGCCTGACCATGGCCCAGGGATATACCGCCCCGGCCACCGCCAAAGCCAGCGAGACCTTCACCCGCCCGGCACCGCCTCCCAAGCCCGCCCCGGCGGCAAAAAACGAGTAAAAAAGAGATTCGGCCGCGCCCGGAAACGGGCTGCGGCCTTTCCTTTTGTATTGAGGTGCGGGGCGGATTGTGCTACAATACAATGGGTTATGAATGATAGAAACCATCCGCAATATGAGGATGATGGGAAAGCAGCCAGGAGGCATACAGGAACATGACATTGAAGGAACTGGCCATCGGCAAAGCCGCCACCATTGTGACGGTGGGGGGCGAAGGTGCGCTGCGTCAGCATCTGCTGGACATGGGGCTCATCCCCGGCGCCAAGGTTTCCATGGTGAAATTCGCGCCCATGGGCGACCCTGTGGAAGTACGCATCAACAGCTATGAGCTGACCCTGCGTCTGGCCGACGCCGAAAAGATCGAGATCACCGATGTGGGCGATGCGGCCCAGACCGCCGCCGTGGCCCGCAAAAAGTCCATTCCCCACCCGGGCCTGGGCGAAAGCGGCAAATACCACAGCAAGGCGGACGAACACCCCCTGCCGGAAGGCACGGTGCTCACCTTTGCCCTGGCGGGCAACCAGAACTGCGGCAAGACCACTCTGTTCAACCAGCTCACCGGCTCCAACCAGCATGTGGGCAACTTCCCCGGTGTGACGGTAGACCGCAAGGACGGACCCATCCGGGGCAAGGCGGCCACCAGCGTCACCGACCTGCCGGGCATCTACTCCATGTCCCCCTATTCCAGCGAGGAGATCGTCACCCGCAACTTCCTGCTCAACGAGCATCCCCGGGGCATCATCAACATTGTGGACGCCACCAACATCGAGCGCAACCTCTACCTGACCATGCAGCTGATGGAACTGGACATCCCCATGGTGCTGGCCCTGAACATGATGGACGAGGTGCGGGAGAACGGCGGTTCCGTCCGTGTGAACGAGATGGAATCCGCTCTGGGTATCCCGGTGGTGCCCATTTCCGCCGCCAAGAACGAGGGCATCGATGAACTGGTGTCCCACGCCCTGCATGTGGCCAAGTACCAGGAACGCCCGGGACGTCAGGATTTCTGCGATGTGAACGACCACGGCGGCGCGGTACACCGCTGCCTGCACAGCATCATGCACCTCATCGAGGACCACGCCCAGGCGGCGGACATCCCTCTGCGGTTTGCCGCCACCAAGATCGCGGAAGGGGACACCCCCATCCTGGACCAGCTGGGCCTCAGCGACAACGAAAAGCAGACCCTGGAATCCATCATCCGTCAGATGGAGGAGGAGCGCGGCCTGGACCGCGCCGCCGCCATTGCGGACATGCGCTTTACCTTCATTGAGAAGGTCTGCGCGGGGGCGGTGGTCAAGCCCCACGAAAGCAAGGAACACCTGCGCAGCGTGCGGATGGACAAGATCCTCACCGGCCGCTACACCGCCATTCCCTGCTTTATCGGCATCATGGCGCTGGTGTTCTTCCTCACCTTCAACGTCATCGGCGCCGCTTTGTCGGCGGTGCTGGAATGGGCCATCGCCGCCCTGACCGGCGCCGTGGATGCGGCCATGACCGCCCTGCAGGTGAACGAGGTGCTCCACTCCCTGGTGATTGACGGTATCTTCAATGGTGTGGGCAGCGTGCTCAGCTTCTTGCCCATCATCGTCACCCTGTTCTTCTTCCTCTCCATGCTGGAGGACAGCGGATACATGGCCCGCGTGGCCTTTGTCATGGACAAGCTGCTGCGCAAGATCGGCCTTTCCGGCCGCAGCATCGTGCCCATGCTCATCGGCTTCGGCTGCACCGTTCCCGGTGTCATGGCCAGCCGCACTTTGCCTTCCGAGCGGGACCGCAAAATGACCATCCTGCTCACCCCATACATGAGCTGCTCCGCCAAGCTGCCCATCTACGGCTTCTTTGCCAGCACCTTCTTCCCCGGCAAGGCGGGGCTGGTGATGTTCGCCCTCTATTTCGGCGGCATCGCGGTGGGTATCCTCATGGCGCTGCTGCTGCGGGGCGTGCTCTTCCGGGGCGAGGCGGTACCTTTCGTCATGGAACTGCCCAACTACCGCCTGCCCGGCGCCAAGAACGTGGGCCAGCTGCTGTGGGAAAAGGCCAAGGACTTCCTGCAGCGTGCCTTCACGGTGATCTTTGTGGCCACCATCGTGATCTGGTTCCTGCAGACCTTTGACACCCACCTGGCCATCGTGTCCGACTCTCAGCAGAGCATTCTGGCGGTGGTGGCCGGCTGGATCGCCCCGATCTTTGCCCCCCTGGGCTTCGGGGACTGGCGCATCTCCACCTCCCTCATCTCCGGCTTCATGGCCAAGGAGAGCGTGGTCTCCACCCTGTCGGTGCTCTTCGGTTCCACCGATCAGCTGCTGGCTACCATCACCCCGCTGGCGGCGGCCGGTCTGCTGGCCTTCTGCCTGCTGTACACCCCCTGCGTGGCGGCGGTGGCCTCCATCAAGCGGGAACTGGGCACCAAGTGGGCGGCAGCCGTGGTGGTGGGCCAGTGCGTCATCGCCTGGCTGGCGGCAGCTCTGGTCCGGGTCGTGGGCCTGCTGCTGGGCTTTGTGTGATTTTTTGATACAGTTCAAACGGCGTCCGCTGCCCGGCGGACGCCGCTTTGTTTTGCCGGGGGCTTGACAAGAGTGGCGGGAGGGCGTATGATAACACATAAAGAAATTTTGATGTGAAAAGGAGGGCACCTGGATGCAGCAGGATTTTCAGGCCGAAGCCAAAGTGTTCAAGGCGCTGTGCGACCCCAAACGGCTGGCCATTCTGCAGCAGCTGCGCAGCGGGGAAAAGTGTGCCTGTGTCTTGCAGGAACCCCTGGACCTGACCCAGCCGGGACTTTCCTACCACATGAAGATCCTGTGCGAGTCCGGTCTGGTGGAAAGTTCCCAGGTGGGCAAGTGGACCCACTACCGCCTGAGCGAAACCGGGCGGCAGCGGGCGCTGGACCTGCTGGCGGAACTCACTCGCCCCAACACCGAAGAAACCACTTCCGGCGGCTGTTCCTGCGGCCGCTGAAGGACCGCGCCGTGTAAAACGGCGCTTTTTACAGGATGACACATCAAGAAATTTTTATGTGTGGCCCTGCCATACAAGACAAGGAGGAACCTCATCATGGCCATCTGGCAATGGCTCCAAAACGAGCTGCTGGGCATGCAGTGGCTCAACCGCCTTATCGGCGGCGGGCTGGCCGCCCTGGGGGTGGATGTCTCCACCCGTCTGGGAGGCAGTCTGCAGTTTTTTCTGTATGACGTCATCAAGATCACGGTGCTGCTCTGCGTGCTGATTTTTGTGATCTCCTACATTCAGAGTTACTTCCCCCCGGAGCGGAGTCGCCGCATCCTGGGCCGCAGGCATGGCCTGGGGGCCAATCTGGCGGCCGCCCTGCTGGGCACTGTCACCCCTTTCTGCTCCTGCTCTTCCATCCCGCTGTTCATTGGGTTCACCGGAGCAGGGCTGCCCCTGGGGGTGACCTTCTCCTTCCTGATTTCTTCCCCCATGGTGGACCTGGGCAGTCTGGTGCTGCTCATGAGCATCTTCGGCGCCAAGGTGGCTGTGGTGTATGTGGTGCTGGGGCTGGTCATCGCGGTGGCGGGCGGTTCCATCATTGAAAAGCTCCACCCGGAAGACCAGGTGGAGGACTTTGTCCGGGCCGCTGCCCGCCCGGCGGAACTGGACCTGCCCCGGCTGCGGGTGCGGGACCGCCTGCTTTACGCCCGGAACCAGGCGGCGGGCACGCTGCGCAAGGTCTTCCCCTATATCCTCATCGGCGTGGGGGTGGGGGCTCTCATCCACAACTGGATTCCCGAAAGCTGGGTCACCGGCCTGCTGGGCAGCCGCAACCCCCTGGGTGTGGTGCTGGCGGTACTGGTGGGTGTGCCCATGTACGCCGACATCTTCGGCACCATCCCGGTGGCCGAAGCCCTGTTGAGCAAGGGCGCCCAGCTGGGCACAGTGCTCTCCTTCATGATGGCGGTCACCACCCTGTCTCTGCCCTCTCTCATCATGCTGCGCAAGGCGGTCAAACCCAAGCTGCTGGCGGTGTTCGTGGGCATCTGTGTGGCGGGCATCATCCTGGTGGGATATTTCTTTAATACGATTCAGACATTTTTAGTGTAATATTACAAGGAGGAAAAAATATCATGGCTTTTCTGTTTGGCAAGAAAAAATCCGAACCCTCTTCCTGCGGCTGCAATTCCGGCTGCACCACCCCGGCGGACAATACCGGCGCCGCCATTCTGATCCTGGGCGGCGGCTGTGCCAACTGCCGGGCGCTGGAACAGGCGGTGCGCGCTGCCATGGAGGAACTGAACATCCGGGAGGAAGTGGGCCACGTGACCGACTTTGCCCAGATCGCCGCCTACGGCGTGCTGACCACCCCCGCTCTGGTGGTGGACGGCAAGGTGCTCAGCGCCGGGCAGGTGCTCAATGTGGCTCAGGCCAGGGAACTGCTGCAGAAAGCGAGGGGCTGAGATGGACAAAAAGCCTGTGGTGGCCTTTGTCTGCGTGCACAATTCCTGCCGCAGCCAGATGGCCGAAGCCCTGGGGCGGCACCTGGCCGCCGATGTGTTCACCAGCTGTTCCGCCGGTACCGAAACGGTGCCCCGCATCAACCCCGACGCCGTGCGCCTTATGAAGGAAATCTACGGCATCGACATGAAAGACCAGTACAGCAAGACCCTGGACAAACTGCCCCCGGTGGATGTGCTCATCACCATGGGCTGCAACGTCAGGTGCCCGGCCCTGCCCTGCCAGCGGCGGGAGGACTGGGGGCTGGAAGACCCCACCGGCAAGAGCGACGAGGAATTCCGCAAGGTCATCGCCGTGATCGAGGAAAAGGTCCTGGCCCTGCGGGAAAGCCTGAAAAGCTGATTCAGCTTTCCGCTTCGCTGCGGAAGAGCCCCTGTTCCACCAGCCCCAGAAAATCCGCCAGCAGATAGGCCATCTGGGCGTCCCCGGCGGAAACGGGACCCAGCACCACCACCCGGGTACCGTTGTCGTAGGTTTCGATGCGGAAGCGGTCCGGCACCCCCAGCCAGTAGGCAAATTTGCGGAAGATCTCTGCATCCCCGGCGGACACCGGCCCGATGACCAGTTTCTGCATGGCACCGGCGGGGAAGTTGGGCCGCTGCACCGGGCCTTCCCCTGGACCGTAGGTGTACACGGCGGAGGATGCGGTGTTGAAATCCCCGTCCAGCCAGACCAGCGGGTTGCGGCGCACGCCGTCCCAGATCACCTCAAAGTGCAGGTGGGGACCGGTGATGTTGCCCGTCACCCCCGAATAGCCGATAAGCTGGCCGCCCCGCACGTTGGCGCCCGCCGCCACCGCCAGGCTGGAAAGATGGGCGTAGCGGGTCTGCAGGGTCTTGCCCTGGGCGTCGGCGTGGCGGATGCGCAGGGCCGTGCCGTAACTCTGGTTGCCGGTCTTGGTGCTGCCGTCCCATACCTGGGTCCAGTCCACCGTGCCGTCCTCAGCGGCATAGACCGGGGTGCCGCTGGCAGCCCGCATGTCGATCGCGCCGTGATAGCTGCCGTCGTTATAGTAATATCCGGCTGTCAGGGTGTGCTGGGCCAAAGGCCAGCTGAACAGCACGGTACCGTCGGAAAGTCTCATGGGACCATCGCCTCCTTGCCCTTACCATACGCGGGGCGGGGAGAAGATGTGCAAAAATACAACAAAATCCCCGGCGGCCGTCTGGCTGCCGGGGATTTGCTTTGTATTCAGGAAAGGGTCAAATCGCCATCCTTGATCCAGCCCGCCTTGCGCAAAGGCCAGGCAATCAGCGGGGTCAGCACGGCGGGCAGGATGAGGCAGATGAGCGCCAGCCCCGCCCAGTCAAAGGCGGAGATCGCCGGGCGCAGGCCCGCGGCGGCGGCCACCCAGCCGGTGTATACCCCGATGGGGCCCACCATGCCGCAGGTGCCCATGCCGCTGGAAACGGCGGGGCCGTTCTGTTCCAGCCGGAACAGACAGGTGGCCAAAGGCCCGGTGATGGCCGAAGCCACCGTGGGCGGAATCCAGATGCGGGGGTTGCGCAGGATGTTGGGCATCTGCAGCATGCTGGTGCCCAGACCCTGGCTCACCAGGCCGCCCACGCCGTTCTCCTTCCAGCTCATCACCGCAAAGCCCACCATCTGGGCGCAGCAGCCTGCCACGGCGGCGCCGCCCGCCAGCCCGGTCAGACTCAAAGCGGCACAGATGGCCGCCGAGGAGATGGGCAAAGTGAGGGCCACGCCCACCAGCACCGACACGATGATGCCCATGAGCAGGGGCTGCAGTTCGGTGGCCCACATGATCACGCTGCCCACCGCCGAAGCTGCAGCCCCGATGGCCGGGGCAAACAGCACCGAAAGTCCCACGCCGGCCAGAATGGTCACGGCCGGGGTCACCAGGATGTCGATGCGGGTCTCCTTGCTCACCAGCTTGCCCAGTTCCGCCGCCGCGATGGCAATGAGGTAAACAGCCAGCGGGCCGCCGGCCCCGCCCAGGGTGTTGGCCGCTCCGCCCACGGCGATAAGGCTGAACAGCACCAGCTGGGGGGCTTTCAGGGCACAGCCGATGGAAGCCGCCATGGCCGGGCCCGCCACCGCCGTGGCGTAGGTGCCCGCATCCACCAGAAAGGCGATGCCCGTTTGCTCGCCCAACGTCTTGATGATGGTGCCGATGAGCAGGCTGGCAAACAGTCCCTGGGCCATGGCGC
The DNA here is from genome assembly GCA_905214345.1 of uncultured bacterium. GTDB lineage: Bacteria > Bacillota > Clostridia > Oscillospirales > Ruminococcaceae > Gemmiger. The sequence goes on along the minus strand of CAJMLV010000024.1, from coordinate 12,182 downwards.
CCATGGCGTCGATGCCGTACCGGTGTGCCGAAAAGATCACGTCTTTGCGCCGACAGAATTCCTTGATACTTGCCACAAAAATCCCTCCTGTTTTTGAGCGATCCCACCAAAGTCAAAAAGGTTGAAAGCATTGTATCATGGCCTTTGGGCCGATTGCAAGTTGCGAAAAAACAGAGGTTGCGGTACAATAAAACACAGAACCCAATGTATAAGGAGCATGATCCGACCATGGTCGAAACCTTTACCACCCGCATCACCCCGTATGGGCTGGATCGCCGGGTGTTCATCCATCTGCCGGAAAACTGGCAGTCTTCCGGGAAGCGTTACCCGGTCATCTACATGTTCGACGGTCACAACCTTTTCTTCAACGAGACCGCTACCTACGGCACCTGCTGGGGCCTGAAAGACTATTACGACGCCCATCCCGACTACATTGTGGTGGGTGTGGAATGCAACCACGAAGGGGACAAGCGCCTGGAAGAATATTGCCCCTATGAGAGCGACTGGTTCGGCGGCATCCACGGCACCGGCAAGGTGTATCTGGACTGGCTGTGCGGCGAGTTCAAGACGTTTGTGGACAAGACCTGGCCCACCCTGCCCGGCCGTGCCCACACCGCCATCGCGGGCAGCAGCATGGGCGGTCTGATGAGCCTGTACGCCGTCACCGCACGCAGCGATGTGTTTTCCCGCGCGGGCTGCCTGTCGCCCTCAGTGCGGCTGTGCATGGACCCGCTGCTGGCGGATTTGAACATGGCCCGCCTGCCCCGGGATACCAGGGTGTTCTTGAGCTGGGGCGAAAAGGAAGCCAAAGGCCAGCATGGTCTGGCCCAGTATACCGAAAACGCCCTCATCGTCACCCGTGCTTTGCAGAAAGCCGGGGCGTCGGTGTATCCGTATCTGCAGATGAACGGGGCCCACTGTGAAGCCTCCTGGGCGGAGCAGGTGCCTCTGTATATGCAGGTGCTGTTCGGTGAACCATACGGGGAGGAAACAAAATGAGCAGCCGTGCCAAACGCAAACAGGCCGCCCGCGCCGCCGCACCCAGACCCCAGCCCGCGCCCCAGGCACCCAAGGAACCGGAAGTGCCTGCCGCTGCCCGCTGGATGGGCGCCTTGTGTTATCTGAACATTCTCATCCTCATTCCCGCCTGCAGCCGCTGGCGCAAGCATGATTTTGTGCGGTTCCACCTCAACCAGGGGCTGGTGCTGCTGGCCATGATGGTGGTGTTCGCCATGATCGGTTTTGTGCCCTACTGCTATGAGTTTGCCTTCAGCTGCGGGCTGCTGGTGGAGGTCATGTCCATCATCGGGCTGGTCACCGCCCTGCGCCGCAAAACCGATCCGCTGCCGGTCATCCGCAATGTGACCCGCAATTTCCATCCCTTCTGAACCTATTTATAAAAGGAGTGAACCCCTATGAGCAAAGCCGTGATCTTTTTTGCCCCCCGGTCTGGAAGAGTGCGAGGGACTTCTGTGTGTGGACATCCTGCGCCGTGCCGGTGTGGATGTGACCATTGCCGCCGTGGGCGGCGAGCGCACCGTCCGTTCCGCCCGTCAGGTGAATGTGGTGGCTGACGCCCTGGCTGAAGAGCTGGATTATTCCGCCTTTGACGCGGTCATCCTGCCTGGCGGCATTCCGGGGGTACACAACCTCCAGGCCAGCGAAACCGTCAGGAACGCCTGCACCCGCATGGCTGCCGACGGCAAGATCGTGGCCGCCATCTGTGCCGCCCCCACCGTGCTGGCCGCCTTCGGCCTGCTGAAAGGCAAGCGTGCCACCGTCTATCCCGGTATGGATGAAACCCTCACCGCAGCCGGTGCCGAGTATACCGGCCTGCCTCTGTCGGTGGACGGCAACATCATCACCGGCGAAGCCCTGGGCGCCGCCATTCCCTTTGCCCTGACCCTGGCAGGTCGTCTGGCCGGGCAGGACGCTTCCCTCGCCGTCAAGAACGCCATCGTCTACCGCTATTGATGGCCCCATAAACAAAAAAACAAACCGCCCGCCGGTGCGCAAAGCCCGGCGGGCGGTTTTGTTGTTTTGAATCAGCTGTTCTGATCGATGATGGCCAGTTCTTCGTCGGTGAAATCGGGGCTGTTCAGCACCTTCAGGTCGTCCAGCACCTGTTCCGGACGGCTGGCGCCCACCAGCACGCTGGTCACGGCGCCGTCCTTCAGAATCCATTTCAGGGCCATGGTGGCCAGGCTCTCGCCACGGCGGGCGGCCAGGTCGTTCAGGGCGGTGATCTGGGCCAGGCGCTCGGGGGTCAGGGCGTTGTCCTTGAGGAAGCGCCCGTCGGTGCGCATCCGGCTGTCCTCCGGAATACCGTGGAGATACCGGTCGGTGAGCAGACCCTGGGCCAGGGGGCTGAAGGCGATGATGCCCTTGCCCAGGCGCACGGCGGTGTCTTTCAGACCGTTTTTCTCGATGGTGCGGTCAAAGATGGAGTAGCGGTTCTGGTTGATCACAAAGGGGCAGTGCAGTTCTTTCAGGATGGCGGTGGCCTTTTCCAGGGTGGGACCGTCGTAGTTGGAAAGACCGGCGTACAGCGCCTTGCCGCTCTTGACCGCCTGGTCCAGGGCACCCATGGTTTCTTCCAGCGGGGTGTCGGGGTCCATGCGGTGGTGGTAGAAGATGTCCACATAGTCCAGGCCCATCCGCTGCAGGCTCTGGTCCAGGCTGGTCAGCAGATATTTCCGGCTGCCGAAATCCCCGTAGGGTCCCGGCCACATGAGATAGCCCGCCTTGGTGGAGATGAGCAGTTCGTGGCGGTGGGCGCCCAGTTCTTCCCGCAGGATACGGCCGAAGTTTTTCTCCGCCGCGCCGGGTTCGGGACCGTAGTTGTTGGCCAGGTCAAAATGGGTGATGCCGTGGTCAAAAGCGGTCAGACAGATGGCCTTCATGTTGTCGTAGCGGGCGGTGTCACCGAAATTGTGCCAGAGCCCCAGGGAAACGGCGGGCAGTTTCAGGCCGCTTTCGCCGCTGCGGTGGTATTGCATGGTATCGTAACGATCGGGTGCGGGGGTGTGCATGGGAAGTTCCCTCCTTCTGGATGATCTTGTCACCATCCTATCCGAGACAAAGCCCGCTGTCAAGTGGTGGTCACCCGGAACGCTGCCACGCTGCAGGGAGGCAGCTGGGCGGTAAAGCCGGTATCGGTGATTTTGGCTTCCAGCGGGGCCGGAACCACGGCTGCGGGGGCTTCAAAGGTGTTGCGGGCGGCGGGGGCACCGGCCAGGACCTCGGCGGTCACGGCGGCGGCTTTCAGCCCGGTGAGCAGAACCTCCACCGGCCGTGCCTGGTCGGCGCTCAGGTTGGCGGCGGTCACCAGAAGGGTGCCGTCGGTCCCGCGGCTGGCGGACACATGCAGGTCGGGCACCGGCTCCTCCGCCGTGTTCAGCAGGGTGGTCTCGGCGTAGGTTTCCAGCTGGGCGGCGTTCTGGTGCTCCCGGTACATGCGGAACACATGGTAGGTGGGGGTCAGCAGCAGCTTGTCCCCGTCGGTAAGGACCATGGCCTGGAGCACATTCACCATCTGGGCGATGTTGGCCATGACCACCGTATCGCAGTGGTTGTTGAAAATGTTCAGGTTGATGGCGGTCACCAGAGCGTCCCGCATGGTGTTCTGCTGGTAGAGGAATCCGGGATTGGTGCCCGGTTCCACATCGTACCAGGTGCCCCACTCGTCCACCGCCAGGCCGATCTTCCTGCCCTTGGCAAAACGGCGGATCACGCGGCTGTGGTTTTCGATGAGTTCATCCATCCACAGGGTGCGGTAGAGGGTGTGGTAGTATTCATCGGTGCCGAAGTCGGTGGCGCTGCCCTTCACACCCCAGTTATCCCCCGGGATGGTGTAGTAATGCAGACTGATGGCGTCGATGGTGTGCCCGGCACTTTCCACCACCGTGCGGGTCCAGTGATAGTCCTCCTCGCTGGCGCCGCAGGCGATCTTGTAGGGGACAAGGCCCGGGTCATAGCTGCGCAGGAAGGTGGAATACTGGCGGCAGAGATCGGCGTAAAATTCCGGGCGCATGTTTCCGCCGCCGCCCCAGTTTTCGTTGCCGATGCCCCAGTACCGCACGTTGAAGGGCTCTTCCTGCCCGTTCTGACGGCGCAGGGCGGCCATGGGGGACTGCCCCGCCATGTTGCAGTACTCCACCCAATCGGAAAATTCCTGCACACTGCCGCTGCCCACGTTGCCGGAAATGTAGGGTTCGCAACCCAGTTCCCGGCACAGGGCCATGAACTCATGGGTGCCGAAGGCGTTGTTTTCGGTCACGCCGCCCCAGTTGGTGTTTACGATGGTTTTGCGTTCTTCCTTGGGGCCGATGCCGTCCCGCCAGTGGTAGGTGTCGGCAAAACAGCCGCCGGGCCAGCGCAGCACCGGAACGTGCAGCTCTTTCAGGGCGGCAACCACGTCGGCGCGCAGGCTGCCGTCACTGTTGGCCAGCCCGCCATAGATGCAGCGCCCCAGATGTTCGGCAAAATGGCCGTAGATGTTCTTGTTGATGACGCCCGCCGAACGGTTGGCGTTGACGATGATACGGGACATGAAATCCCCTCCTGTCAGGATGGATGGGACCGGTCAGCGGTCCAGGATGCAGGTAGCAAAGGGTTCCAGTTCCACCGTGACATCCCCTTCGGGGGTGTGCACGGCGGTGGTGCGGGGGGTATCGGTGTTGTTGATGACCACCAGCTGACGGGCATCGGGGAACCAGGCGCACTCGGTGCCGGGATCGGTGGTCAGGTAGGCGGCGTTCAGGGGCAGGCCCTTGGCCCACAGCATCAGGTTCAGCAGCATCCGGGCGTTTTCCGGCGAGTAGGAGAACCCGGCCAGGTACACACCCCGGCCTTTGCCGAAGGCATGCGTGGCGATGGCGGGGCAGCCGTCCTGTTCGGCCAGCACCCGGGTGTCGCCGTCGGTGAGGTAGAGGTGTTCCCGCACAGGGAGCTCCGCACCTTCGGGAATGAGTCCGGGTACAGGATCGGCGGCCACCGGCCAGCGGCCGTGGCAGACCCGGGCGCCGGTGTCCTCGTCCACACCCAGAGCACGGGCCATGCGGAAGTAATCGCCGTGGCCCGGTGCGGCGGAAGGCTCATTCACACCGATGAGCACGCCGCCCTGGGCTGCCCAGGTGTTCAGGGCCGTGACCAGCTTGGCATCATGCCAGGCGTCGCCGCCGCTCCAGGCGGTGCCCGCCCGGCCGGCGTTGATGACCACATCCACCCCTTCCAGCTTGCCGGCCTTCACATCCTCAAAGCTCAGGAATTCGGTCTGCACCGGCAGGCCGGAAAGCGCTTCGTTGATGTGGATAAGGTCGTGCATATAGGTTTCGTGGAAGTGACCGGACAGGGTCCAGGGGCGCAGATTGCCCCAGCTGTGCAGCACAGCTACGGTCAGGGGCATGATGTAGACTTTGCCGGCGCGGTGCAGGTCCCGCACGGTGCGGAACTCGTCCGCCAGATCGGCAATATACTGCACAAAGTCCGGGAAGTCCTCCAGCAGATGCAGGTACCCGCCCAGACCGATGCGGTCGATGGGGGCGCGGAGCAAGGCCCGGCGCACATGGTTCCAGTACAGTTTGGCGTCCCGGGTGGGATCACCGCCGGGCATGAAGGTAGGGGCCCCGCCCAGACCCACGGGGAAGAGATAGGGGTGCAGGCGCAGCTCATGCACCGGGGCTTTTACCCCGGCGCACATCCGGGCTTCGTAGCCGGAGAAAACGCACTTGATGATGCCGTCAAAGCCGAACTGCTCAAAACAGGGGCCGTAGGGCTCCACCCCCACCCAGCTGTCGTCGTAGAAAACGTAGGCCTTTTTGCCGTAGCTGTGTACCAGGTCCACCAGTTCTTTGCCGTACCCGGCCACAAACCGCTGGGTGAAGGCCATGTAATCCCGCTTGCGGTCACTGGGGGGCATGTGGGTGACCTGGAAATTGCCCTTGTTGATGAAATCTTCGGCCGTCAGGGCGTAGCCGTATTCGGCGGCGAAGTCTGCCAGGGCCTGTTCCGACACGGTAAAGTCATAACTGCCCCAGTCGGTGAACAGGTTGCGGTTGCGCTCGTCCGAGCCCCACATCCACACAAAGTTGTAGAACATGCTGGTAAAGCGCACCACATTGGTGTGGGGGTGATTTTCGCACCAGGTCTGCAGCCAGTGGGTCAGGTATTCCCGGGCCACGGGGGTGCGGGGGTCAATGGGCACCAGATGCTCCTTGGTCCAGCCGTTGGTCACATGGTTGTACATGGAAATTTCTTCCCAGATACGCCAGGCCAGAAAGCTGACGGTGTACTGGTGATAGGGAACCGGATGGCGGATCACCACGCAGCCGGTGTCCGGCTGCCACTGCCAGGCGTCGGCGGGCAGCAGGGTCTCTTCGGTGCGGTCCCACACCTGCCACAAAGCCAGGGCGGCAGGACGGTCGTTGACCTTGAACTGCTGGTCGAAGAATCCGGCCATCAGGGGCACGGACAGGCTTTCTTCTTCGGCCAGGGCGGGCTGGGTGGACAGGAAAGTCTGCTGCAGGCAGTCCGGGTGCTGCCGGGCCCAGTCGTTGTGCTCGCGGATGATGCAGATGGTGGAGTAGATGTCGTACCCGGCCTGCAGGATCTCATCCGACAGTTCGGTGCCGTCGCTGTCACGGATCACATCCGCGCCCCAGCGGCGTGCCAGATCCAGGGTCAGGGCTTCGCATCCGGCTTCACCGGGCAGGGTGAAGCCGCCGGTGGTGTGGTGTTTCATGGTGTATCCAACCTTTCGTTGTGGTTTGTCCGCAGGGAAAATTTCAGATATGCACCCGGCGGCAGATGTCGGCACCCCGGGCCCGGGTGACGGTGGCTTCGGGGTCCAGTTCCGGCGGAATCAATCCGGACTGCACCGCCTGGGCAAAATAGCTTTCGCCGTGGGGCAGGGTGCAGCGGATGGCATAGCCGGGAATCAGCACAGACAAAAATTCCTTCAGACTCATTTTTTCCGAAGGGTGCAGGCAGCCGTCCGCCACCCAGGCGGCGGGGACCAGGTCCGCCTGCACGGCGGCCTGTACCGCGGGGGCGTAGGGCGCCTGCCCCACCACGTCCGCAAAGGGACTGGTGTATTCGTTGGTGGGGAACAGCCCCAGCGCCGCTGTCACCAGGCACAGAGCATCGGCCCGGGTCAGGGGAGCTTCGGGATTGGTGGTCTCGTAGTCGATGTAGGGGTCCGGCCGGTCGGCAGCGGTGGCGGTCCGGTCCGGCGGAGGCGCCAGCGGGCGCAGCGGTTCGGCGGGGGCCCAGGGGGTACGTTCGGGGGCGGTGAGCCCCAGGACGGCACAGAGTTCCCCGGCCAGGAAGGCGGCCCAGCGGCAGGCACCGAAGTCGTTGGTGTGGGTGTAATCGCCGGGATAGAACCAGCATTTGGAGGCATCCCGACCCTGGCTTTCCACTGCTTTCATGGAAGCGGCGTGCAGGTCCAGCACAGGGACCTGCTCTTCCTGTCCCAGCCGGTGCACGGCCCGGGCGAAAGCGGCCAGCAGGTCATTGTACTGCCCGTCGGCGGTCCAGCTGTTGCGGGCCAGCGGGGTGACCAGAACCGGCAAGGCATCCTTGGCCCGGATGGCGCGGATGTAGGCGCGCAGGCGCTGGGTGTACCCTCCCTCGGCGGTGAGATGAGGCAGTTTCTGGTCGTTGTGGCCGAACTGCATCAGGCATACATCACCCGGCCGCAGACGGGGCTCCACCACCGCCCAGTGCCCGCCGGTCTCGAAGCTTTCGGTGGTCAGGCCGGAGTGGGCGTGGTTCGACACGCAGAACTCTTTGGGCAGATAATACCCCAGCATCTGCCCCCATCCCGCATAGCTGGTGCCGGGGGCATAGGGGAAGCCGGCACACTGGTCGGTGACGGTGGAATCCCCCATCAGGAATACACGGCGGGCGTCAGCGCGGGTCAGTTCCACCCGCTGCAGCCCGGCCCCCACCGTTACGATGTCGGCGGCGGGGTACAGGGCGGGAGCGCTCTCTCCGTCCGGCACCAAGGGGGTCACATCGGTGAGGAATTCCACCTCCCGGCATTCCCCGGGCGTCAGGGTGCCCCGCCAGACAAGACGGCGTCGCCCCGCAAAGAGCAGGGCTTCGCCTCCCTGCCCGAACAGAATCACTTTGGCGGCATAAATGCCCTCTTCCGGCAGATCGGCCCGGAACCAAAGGGGCAGGGAACGCCCCGCAAGGTCGGCGGCGGGCAGATCATGGGCGCAGGCTTCCACCCCCGATGGAACGGTGCGGAAATTCGCTTTCCAGCCGTCGTGCCACCACATGGGCTGCCAGTTGGCGCCGATCTGGGGCACCGTCAGCCGGGGCATTTCCTGCAGGGAGACCGCATTCACAAAACCGTGGCCGGTCTGCGGGGTATAGGCTTCCGCCTGGCCGGGCAGGCAAAAATCAAAAGAAAGATCCATCTTACAAAGCTCCGTCGCTGCGCACGTTCTCGTAGTTCAGCACGCCGGCAAAGAACGCCAGCGCCAACCCCTGGCCCCAGCCCTGGATCCAATCCCGGCTGATGCCCCGGTAGCCGTCCCGGTCCTTCATCACGGCGGTGCCGCCGGACACGTTCATCACGCGGCCGTCGGGGCTGACATTGGCCAGCAGGCCGGGAATGGCCTTGTTGATGTACTTGATGTGCAGGGGATTGCCCTTGGTGATCATGGCGGAGGCAATACCGGCGGAAGCGCTGATCTCCTCATAGGAATCGGGGTCATCCACGATGGTGCGCCACAGGCCGTTTTCGGTCTGGTACAGCTTGAGGGCTGCCAGCTGGTCGTTCAGGCTGCCCACCACGTCCAGAAACTTGGGATACAGGTAGCATTCGGGCAGGCGTACGCCCACCTGGGCCATGGTGTAGGCCGCCCAGGCGTTGGCGCGGCCCCAGAACATGCCGGACATGTGATCGCCGGTGATGTTGTTGTAGCCGTGATAGTACAGGCCGGTATTGGGGTCCTGCAGATACTTGATATGCCAGTAATACTGGTTCAGGGCGTCGTCGATGAGGGCCTGGTCGTTGAGCAGTACGCCCATACGCAGCAGGAAGAAGGCGGCCATGAACAGGGTGTCGGCCCAGGCCTGTTCGGGGAAGTCGTTGTTCACCGAAACGGTGTGCTGCAATACATGGTCCCCGAAACGCAGGGCTTCCTTTTCCAGATATTCCACCTTGCTCTTGGCGATGTCCAGATACTTTTCGTCGCCGGTGTGCTGGTACAGGGTGATGAGGCAGTGGCCCATGGAGCAGGTGTTCACCGTCCATTTGGGCAGGCCCAGCTCGATGTATTCGTCCACACGGTCCTTGACCAGCTGCAGGTACTTTTCGTTCTTGGTCACCTCATAGGCTTCGCAGATGCCGTAATAGGCCACGCCGCAGGGCCAGTCCCAGGGCATATCCATCCGCATGGTGCGCTCCACAATGGAGTCGATGGTCTTTTCAATCTGCTGTTTGTCGTAAATCAGTCCGGCCATGGTTTGTATTCTCCTTTTGCAATTTCTGTTGCGGGGCGGCCGTCCGCCCTTGTATGGCTATTATAGGACTTTGCCGGTGTGGGGCTCAAGCCCGTTAAAAAGGCGCGGGGCCGCTTTGGCAGCAGCCCCGCGCACACGGCGAATGTGCCGCTTTTATCGGGTTATGAAGGGGTTATTCGGCGTACAGGACAGCGCCTTCGTCGATCAGAGCCTGCTTTTCGTCCAGGATCTCCTGGTAGCCGGCATCCAGGTATTCCTGGCAGTACTCTTCGTACAGAGCGTCAAACTCTTCGGGCTTGCAGGTGATGCAGGCAACGTAAGCTTCCTGCCACAGGCTGGCCAGGTCGGCGGAGTACTCGGTGCTGGATTCGACAACAGAGGTGAAGATGGGGCTGATCAGGCCGGCGTCCTCGTTGGCCTTGCACATGTCGTAAGACTGCTGGATCAGATCTTCGTAACCGGCGGGGGCCAGGGTCAGCTTGTTGGCTTCCAGGTCCTTGGCTTCGTCGCCGTAGGTGATGACTTCCTGAACCAGGCACCAGTAGTCCTTGTTCTGGTTCTGGGACAGAGCGGCTTCACCGGTGTAGTCGGTGACCAGGGTGTTGATGCCGGAATCGCTGACGGTGTAGGTCTCGCCTTCCACGCCGTACTGCATGTAGGTCAGGTTCTCGGGCTGGCTCAGCCATTCCAGATACATGTACACAGCGGCGCGCTCTTCGTCGGAGCTGGCGGCGTTGATGCCCATGATCATGCCGTAAGAGGGATATTCATAGTAGTAGGGGGTGTAGCCTTCGTCCACGATGGAGGGAGTGGAGTTCAGGACCGCCACTTCGGCGTCGGGGAAGTTGGCCAGCAGGCTGGAGATGGCGTCGGTGCCGTTGGAGATGTAGAAGCTGTAAGTGCCGCATTCACCGGAGACGAACTTGCTCTTCTCCATGGTGTCGTCGGTGGTCAGGTAGAAGTTGGGGTCCAGCTGACCGTTGTTGTACTGCTCGTTGGTGGCGCGCAGGTAGTTTTCAGTGGCGCTCCAGGTGAAGGGGGCCACGTTCAGGTCCAGATACAGGGCCAGTTCTTCCTGGTTGGCGGCAGAGTCAGCCTCGATCCAGGGATAGAAGTAGGTGAAGGACTTGGTCCACAGTTCGTGGTTGATGGTGCCCAGACCGGCTTCCTTCCAGGCGGAGGCAACGGCGTTGAGCTCATCCCAGGTGGTGGGCACTTCCATGCCGACCTGGTCGCACCAGTCTTTGCGGATCAGGGTGACCCAGTTGTAGTAGATGGGTTCGCGTTCGGCAAAGATGAAGACCTTTTCATCGTTCACGGTGCCGTAGGTCTCGATGGTGCTCTGCATGTTGGCCCAGTAGGTGGGGGCGTAGTAGGCCAGCTCATCGTAATCGATTTCCTGCAGGGCGCCCTGGTCATAGTAGGCAACGGCCTGAGGCATATCGTAGTGCATGATGATGTCGGGGGCGGTGCCGGCGGCGATCATCTGCATGTAGTCGGTGACTTCGTTGGTACGGGAGATGGCAACGAACTCCACATCCACGTTGTACTTTTCACCGAATTCCTGCTGCACCCACTTGGTGTAGTAGTTGTTGGTCACGTCCCAGTTTTCGAAGCCGCGGTCATAGACCGGGATCTGCAGGGTGACTCTCTCGGGGAAGCCGGCGGAATAGTCGGTGTAGGAACCTTCGGTGCCGGTCTCGGTGGTGGCGGAGCTGTCCGTGCCGCCGGTGCTGGCGGTGCTGGAAGAGCCGGAATCCTTGCCGCCGCAGCCGGCCAGCAGAGAGGTGGTCATTGCGGCTGCCAGCGCGAAGGCGGCTGCCTTTTTCCAGGTGTTTTTCATGGTTTTCCTCCTTAAATGAAAACTTGAAAACATGGGGGTCTTATCTGCAGCCGGGCGCATCGGCCCGGCCGGTTACGAAAGAAGAACGGGGCGGTGATCACCCCTTGACAGCGCCGACCATGGTGCCCTGCACGAAGTACTTCTGCAGGAAGGGGTACACGCAGATGATGGGCACCGCCGCAAAGATGATGCAGGCGGCCTGGAGCACATCCGGGTTGGTCATGACGGTGGAGGAGATGCCTTCGGACTGGAAGCTCTCGCTGGCAGCCACGATGAGGTAGTACAGTTTCAGCTGCAGAGGACGCAGGTCCACGCGCTGTTTGATGTAGTACAGGGCGTCGGCGTAAGCGTTCCAGCGGCCCACGGCGTAGAACAGGGCGATGGTGGCCAGGATGGGCTTGGACAGGGGCACCACGATGCGGCCCAGGATGGTGAAGTGGCTGGCGCCGTCCAGACGGGCGGACTCGATCAGGCTTTCAGGGATGGAACCCTGGAAGTTGTTCTTCATGATCAGCAGGTTGTACGGGGCGAAGCACAGGGGCAGGATCAGGCACCAGATGGTGTCCAGCATGTTCAGCTCGCTCATCAGCAAGTAGTCGGGGATGGTACCTGCGGTGAAGTACATGGTGAACATGATCATGAAGGTCATGACCTTGCGTCCGTGCAGTTCCGGGCGGGTCAGGGCGTAGGCCGCGCAGACGGTCAGGAACATGCCGATGATGGTAAAGATGACGGTGACCTCAACGGTGACCCACAGGGAGGTGATGATGGAGGAGTCGTGGAACACGCGATTGTAGGCTTCCAGATTGATGCCGGTATCACTCATGGGCCAGAGCACCACACGGTGGGCCGCCACATA
>CAJMLV010000023.1 GCA_905214345.1 uncultured bacterium | reverse complement strand
CTGCTGGAACTGGTGGGCCTGCCCGATAAGGCAGACAGCTACCCGGCCCAGCTTTCCGGCGGCCAGAAGCAGCGCGTGGCCATCGCCCGCGCCCTGGCCACTGATCCCAAGGTGCTGCTGTGCGACGAAGCCACCAGCGCCCTGGACCCCAACACCACCCATGCCATCCTGCAGCTGATCCAGAACATCAACCGGGAACTGGGCATCACGGTGGTCATCATCACCCACCAGATGAGCGTGGTGGAGCAGGTCTGCCAGCATGTGGCCATCCTGGATGCCGGTAAGGTGGTGGAAGAAGGCTCGGTGGCCGAGATCTTCTCCAATCCCAGGACCCCGGCGGCCCGCCGCCTGGTGTTCCCGGCCGGTGCACCCCAGGGCGAACTGCCCGCCGGGCATCGTCTGGTGCGGGTGGCCTTCAACGGTACCCAGACCACCGACAAGCCCCTGGTGGCCAGCCTGGCTATCGAGTGCGGGGCTCTGGTCTCCATCGTGGCCGCCGACACTCGTCTTGTCAACGGCCAGACCCTGGGCAGTATGCTGCTGGCTCTGCCCGACAACGCAGACGAAGCCGAAAAGGCCATCGCGTATATCCGCAACTACCCCGGGCTGACGTATGAGGAGGTACAGGCATAATGGAATTTCTGTTTGCTTCGGACGAATGGCAGGTCCTGCTGGACAATCTGCCCAACCTGCCCTTCGCCACCTGGGAAAGCTTCTACGCCACCGCTATCTCCACCGTGCTGGCCATGGTGGTTGGGCTGCCCCTGGGCGTGCTGCTGGTGGTGGGGGAGAAGGACGGCGTTCTGCCTCTGCCCGGTTGGGTGATGACCCTGCTCAACGCCGTGATCAACCTTCTGCGCAGCGTGCCCTTCCTGATCCTGATGATCGCGGTGCTGCCGCTGTCCATGCTGGTGCTGGGCACTTCCATCGGTACCCCGGCGTCCATTATTCCGCTGTTCATTGCCTCTTTCCCCTTTGTCTCCCGTCTGGTGGAAACCAGCCTGCGGGAGGTGGACGGCGGTGTGATCGAGGCCGCCCAGAGCATGGGCGCCACCCCGCTGCAGATCATCACCAAGGTGATGATCCCCGAAAGCCTGCCCGGCCTGATCGCCAATGTTACCATCGCCATGACCACCATCCTGGGCTATTCCGCCATGGCAGGCATCATCGGCGGCGGCGGCCTGGGCCAGATCGCCATCAACTACGGCTACTACCGCTACAAGTACCTCATCATGGTGGTGGCCACCGTGCTGCTGGTCATCATGGTACAGGTGTTCCAGTCCATCGGTACCTGGCTGGCTGTCAAGTGCGACAAGCGCCTGCGCAAGTAATGCGCTGACAATATCGTTTGCCCGGTCCCGGCGTCCTGCACGCCGGGACCGGCTTTTTCATACCATGGCATGACAGATTTTGTCGGTCATAATTCGTTCAAATAATGTTACCAATTTTTTCAAAAGCCTTTTATACGTTTGCCACATTCTGCCTCTATACTTAGAACTGTCAAAAGGAACTGCAAAAACAAAGAAGAAACGGCTCGAACGCCAGAAATACCCACTGCGCCCTTTGCCAATGCGAGGACCGGCCGCAATCGTGGCCAAAGATCCGGCAAAGGCCAGACAACCTACAACATCGGTCTCCCCCAGACCGATTTTATATAGACTCCTCCTAGAACGTATTTGCAAGCAACGCAAACCCCCGCCTTCTGCAGCTGTAGAGGGCGGGGGTTTGCGTTTGTTGTATTTGATTTTTACAGGGCGGCAATGTCCGCAATCAGAGCGTCCACGTCCTCGTCCCGGGTAGCCCAGCTGGTGCAGAACCGCACCAGCGTCCGGCCAGGTTCAGCGGCGCCCATATGGCTGAAGCTGTACTTCTTTTCCAGCGCCTGTACCCAGGCATCGGGCAGGATGGGGAACTGCTGGTTGGTGGGGGAGGCGTAGGCCATGGTACAACCCTTGGCCGCAAAGGCGTCCCGGATGCGCATGGCCTGGGCGTCGGCCTTTTTGGCCATGGCCAGGTAGGGCATGGCGTCGCCTTCCAGCAGAGCCAGGAACTGCAGCCCCAGCAGCCGGCCCTTGGCCAGCATGCCGCCGTGCTGCTTGATGGCATAACGGAAATCCTTGGCCAGGGCGGGATGGGTCAGCACCAGGGCTTCCCCGAACAGGGCGCCGCACTTGGTGCCGCCCAGATAGAAGGCGTCGCACAGAGCGGCGTAATCCTTCAGGGTCAGGTCGTTGGCTTCGCTGGCCAGGCCGTAGGCCATGCGGGCACCGTCCACAAAGAGGTAAATGCCGTGCTCACGGCACACCCGGGAAAGTTCGGTCAGCTCACTTTTGGTGTACAGGGTACCCCATTCGGTGGGGTTGGAGATGTACACCATACCCGGCTGGACTTCATGTTCGTGGGTGGGATTGGCCCAATGGGCGTCCACGGCGGCCTGCACCTGGGCGGCGGTGATTTTGCCGTCGTGGCCGGGCAAGGTCAGGCACTTGTGGCCGGTGGCTTCCACCGCGCCGGTCTCATGCACATGGATGTGCCCGCTGTCCGGGCAGAGAACGCCCTGCCAGGGTTTGAGCGCCGCATCAATGACGGTGAAGTTGGCCTGGGTGGCACCCACCAGAAACTGAACCTCAGCACCGGGGGCATCGCACAGGGCACGGATGCGGTCCCGGGCCTGTTCGCAGTAGAGATCCTCGCCGTAGCCGGGGGTCTGTTCCAGATTGGTGCGGCAGAGCGCTTCCAGCACCGGGGCGGCCGCGCCTTCGCCGTAGTCACATTCAAAACGGATCATAACAGAGTATACGCCTCACTTTTATTCATACAGCGGGAACCGCGCGGTCAGTTCGGCCACGCGCGCCGCCACTTCATCCTTCTTGTTGTCAAAGTCAAAGATGCAGTCCGCAATGCAGTCGGCAATGATCTTCATTTCTGCCGGACCCATGCCGCGGGTGGTCACGGCCGGGGTGCCCAGGCGTACGCCGCTGGTCACGAAGGGGCTGCGCTTCTCGCCGGGAACGGTGTTCTTGTTGGCGGTGATGTGTACCTCATCCAGGTTGTGCTCCAGCTCCTTGCCGGTGCAGTTCACGTCGCTCAGGTCCACCAGCATCAGGTGGTTGTCGGTGCCGCCGGACACCAGCTTCACGCCGCGGGCGGTCAGGCCGTCGGCCAGAGCAGCGGCGTTCTCCACGATCTTGCGGGCGTATTCCTTGAAAGCGGGGGAGAGGGCTTCGCCGAAGCAGACCGCTTTGGCGGCGATGACGTGTTCCAGCGGGCCGCCCTGGGTGCCGGGGAAGATGGCGGAGTTGATGCGCTTGGCGATGTATTCGTTGTTGGTCAGGATCAGTCCGCCCCGGGGACCGCGCAGGGTCTTGTGGGTGGTGGTGGTCACCACGTCGGCATAGGGCACCGGATTCTGGTGCATGCCCCCGGCCACCAGGCCCGCAATATGGGCCATATCCACCATGAGCATGGCACCGTAACCGTGAGCGATCTCGCCCAGCTTCTCAAAGTCAATGGCGCGGGGATAGGCGGAAGCGCCCGCCACCAGCATCTTGGGGCGCACCTTGGCCACCTGCTTGGCCAGGGCGTCGTAATCGATGTAGCCGTCCTCGTTGACGCCGTAAGCCACAAAGTTGTAGTTCTTGCCGCTCATGTTGACCGGGGAACCGTGGGTCAGGTGACCGCCCTGGGAAAGATCCATGCCCATGACGGTATCGCCCACATTCAGCAGTGCAAAGTAGACGGCCAGGTTGGCCTGGGCACCGGAATGGGGCTGCACGTTGGCGTACTTGGCACCGAACAGTTCGCAGGCCCGGCGGATGGCGATGTTCTCCACCTCATCCACGAACTGGCAGCCGCCGTAATAACGGTGGGCGGGGTAGCCCTCGGCATACTTGTTGGTCAGCACGCTGCCCATGGCGGCCATCACGGCGGGGGAGACGATGTTCTCGCTGGCGATCAGCTCGATGTTCTGGCGCTGGCGCACCAGTTCCCGCTGCATGGCAGCGCCCAGTTCGGGGTCGGCGGCTTCCACAAAGCCGATGGTGTTCATCATGTCCTTGTACATAGTTCGCTCCTTTCGTGGTAAACGGGCGGTCACAGGCTGCCCTTGGTGGAAAGCACTCCCTGGATACGGGGGTCCTGGCGGGTGGCGGCGTCCAGGGCCTTGGCAAAGGCCTTGAACAGCGCCTCCAGCTTATGATGGTCGTTCTCGCCGTACAGCACCTTCAGGTGCAGGTTCATGGCGGCTGTATAGGAGACGGCGTAGAAAAATTCCCGGGCCATCTGGGTGTCCATGCCGCCGCAGTTCTGGGAGGCAAAGGCGGCGTCGTAAACAAGATACGGCCGTCCGCCCAGGTCCACGGCACACAGGGCCAGGGTCTCGTCCATGGGCAGCATGCAGCTGCCGTACCGCACGATGCCTGCCTTGTCCCCCAGGGCCTTGGCGATGGCCATGCCCAGGGTGATGCCGGTGTCCTCGATGGTGTGGTGGCAGTCCACAAAGAGATCGCCCTCGCACTTCACGGTCAGATCAAACAATCCGTGGCGGGCAAACCCGTCCAGCATGTGGTCGAAAAAACCGATGCCGGTGTGCAGGTCGGCGCGTCCCGTTCCGTCCAGATCGATGGTCACGGTTATGCGGGTCTCCCGGGTCTGGCGGGTCACCGTAGCCGAACGTCCCATATACATCCCTCCTTAAATCATGCGCAGGCTGGCCTGTACCTTTATTATTTATGTACCGGGTCCGGCCAGCGGGTGCCCGGTACAAAGTAATCGGCAAATTTGGTGGGCAGCTCCTGCCCCAGGCGGGTCACGCCGCCGTACAGATGCCGGGAACACAGAGCTTTCACACGGTCGGTGTCCTTGTCGGCGATGGCCTGCAGCAGGGCATCATGTTCCTCCACGATCTCCTGAAAGTTCCTGGCTTCCACCAGGTCCAGCATGCGGAAGCGGGAATAGCTGTTCTGGTTGGTCTGGATCAGTTCCCACAGCTGGTCCTTGCCGGTGGCGGTGAACCAGTATTCATGCAGGCAGCTGTCCAGATGATAGAAAGCCTCGGGAGCGGGGTCCGGTTGTGCGACCAGGCGGCGCAGAGCGTTGTTGCGGGCTTTCAGCTGTTCCACCTGCTCCGGGGTACACAACTCGCAGAAATCCAGCAGGACCGCGGTCTCCACCGCCACCCGCAGATAGATCTGCTGGCTGATGGTATCGAAATCCAGGCGGGTCACATGGGTGGATTTGTAGGGGGTGACCTCGATCAGTCCCGCAATGCGCAGCTCCTGCAGCACGCTGCGGATGGGCGTGCGGGAAACGCCGAATTCCTCACACAGGGCGTTTTCCCGCAGGACGGCGCCGGGCTTGCGCTGCAGGGACATGATCTCGCTGTATAATTGATTGTAAATATCACGGCTTGTATAATTCTGTGCCACGAAAAGCGCTCCTGTTCCGGGGTTTGGACCCATAGGTATAGTAAAAAATATACCATTCCGGCGCTCTATCGTCAACCCAAAGGAACCCGCCGGAAAAGGTGCAAAAAGCTTTCCCGCAATTTTCGTAGACTGTTTACGATTTAGCAACACATTTTGAATACGCCCGCGCTACAATAAATGTAAACAGGGCGCACCGCAGGCGAAGCGATGCGCCGCACTGGCATTGCGGGCCGGCTTTTTTCGGAAAGGAACTTATACGCAATGGGCAAGATCATCGGAATTGATTTGGGCACCACCAACAGCTGTGTGGCGGTGGTGGAGGGCGGCCGCCCTGTTGTCATCCCCAACAGTGAAGGCCAGCGCACCACCCCGTCGGTGGTGGCCTTTGCCAAAACGGGCGAACGCCTGGTGGGGGACCCCGCCAAGCGTCAGGCTGTCACAAACGCGGCACGCACCATCAGCAGCATCAAGCGCAAGATGGGCAGCGACGCCCGCATCCCCATCGACGGCAAATGTTATACCCCCCAGGAGATCAGCGCGCTGGTGCTGCAGAAACTGCGGGCGGACGCCGAGGCTTATCTGGGGGAGCCGGTGACCGAAGCGGTCATCACGGTTCCGGCCTACTTCAACGACGCACAGCGCCAGGCCACCAAGGACGCCGGGCGCATTGCCGGGCTCAATGTCCGGCGCATCATCAACGAACCCACCGCTGCCGCCCTGGCTTACGGCCTGGACAACGGCAAAGCCCAGACGGTCATGGTGTATGACCTGGGCGGCGGTACCTTCGACGTTTCTCTGATTCAGATCGGGGACGGCATTGTGCAGGTGCTGGCCACCTGCGGCGACAACCATCTGGGCGGTGATGACTTTGATGAGCGCATCGCCAACTGGCTGATGGAAAACTTCCGCACCGAGCACGGACTGGACCTGCACAATGATCCGGTGGCGGTGCAGCGCCTGCGGGAAGAGTCGGAAAAAGCCAAAAAGGAGCTTTCCAGCGCCCGCCAGGTAGAGATCAATCTGCCGTTTATCGCCAGCACGGCCACGGGCCCGCTGCATCTGCAGACGACCCTGACCCGGGCCAAGTTTGACGAGCTGACTTCCGATCTGGTGGAGCGCACCGCTCTGCCGGTGAAGAATGCTCTGCGGGACGCCGGATTGGCCGCCAACGACCTGGATCAGGTGCTGCTGGTGGGCGGTTCCACCCGTATCCCGGCGGTCCAGGCCAAGGTCCTGCGCATGGTGGACCTGGAACCCTCCAAGACCCTGAATCCCGACGAGTGCGTGGCGCTGGGCGCGGCGGTGCAGGGCGGCCGGCTGGGCGGCGAGGTGCTGGCCAGCGGCGGGGAAAGTCTGTTGCTGATGGATGTGACCCCGCTGACCCTCTCCATCGAAACGGTGGGCGGTGTGGCCACCCATCTGATCGAGCGCAACTCCACCATTCCCACCCGGTTCTCCAAGATTTTCACCACGGCGGCGCCTTTCCAGTCTACCGTTGAAATCAAGGTACTGCAGGGCGAACGTGAATTCGCCCGGGACAACAAGTTGTTGGGGACCTTCACCCTCAAGGGCATCAAGCGGGCCTGGGCGGGGGTGCCTCAGATCGAAGTTACCTTCGACATTGACGCTAATGGCATCGTGACCGTCAGCGCCAAAGACCTGGAAACCGGCAAGCATCAGAGCATCACCATCACCGGCACCTCCAACCTCAGCGAGGAGGAGATCCAGCGGGCCATGCGGGATGCCGCCATGTACGCGGGTCAGGACAAGGAGCGCAAGGCGGCCATCGAGGCACTGAACGCAGCCGAAAGCACCTTGTACCGGGTGAACACGGCGCTTGGCAGCAAAGCAGGCAAATCCCTGGACCGGGAGACTAAGGGCCGCATCAAGGACGCGGAAAAGAATCTGGAAAAACAGACCCGCCGCAAAAAGGCCGAGACCATGACCCCGGCAGATACCCAGGCGGTGGTCAGCGCCCGGGAAAACCTGGAACAGACGGCGGCGGTCCTTCTCACTGCATGGGAGACGGAACAGCGCACTGCCAGCCGGTAACACCCGACAATCAAAATAAAAGAAGAGGCTTCCCACTGTGGGAAGCCTCTTTTGCTTGTATGGGAAGGGGAGAGGACCTTACAGGTAACTGGGTTCCTCCCGGCGCTGACCGGCCAGGGAAGGACGGTCCAGCACCGCACCGGCGCCCAGGGCCACGCAGTCCAGGGGCGCTTCGGCAATATGCACTTCAATGCCGGTCTCGTTCTGGATCAGCGTGTCCAGACCCCGCAGCAAAGCGCCGCCGCCGGAAAGCATGATGCCCCGGTCGATGATGTCGCTGGAAAGTTCCGGCGGAGTGCATTCCAGGGTGTCCTTGATGGCATCCACAATGCGCATCAGGCACTCGCTCATGGCTTCCCGCACTTCCTCCGAGCGGATCAGAATGTCCTTGGGCAGGCCGTCCACCAGGTTGCGGCCCTTGATCTCCATGGAGGTCTCCGGGTCCTGGGCGCAGGCGGAGCCGATTTCCAGTTTGATCTGCTCGGCGGTGCGCTCGCCCACCAGCAGGTTGTATTTCCGCTTGATGAAGGCGATGATGCTCTGGTCCAGGGCATCACCGGCGCAGCGCACGCTGCGGCTGGCCACAATGCCGGAAAGGCTGATCACCGCCACTTCGGCCGTGCCGCCGCCGATGTCCACGATCATGCTGCCCACGGGGTCGGTGGTGGGCAGGCCCGCGCCGATAGCCGCAGCCATCGGCTCTTCGATCACCGTGACCTGCCTGGCACCGGCCCGGGCGGCGGCCTGGCGCACCGCGCGGCGCTCCACTTCGGTCACGCCGGAAGGCACGCAGATGACCACCCGGGGGCGGGCAAACAGGCTTTTGCCGCAGGCCTGGCGGATAAAACTCTGGAGCATGGCCGCCGTGATGTCAAAGTCTGCGATCACGCCGTCCTTCAGCGGCCGCACCGCCACAATGGAACCGGGGGCGCGGCCGATCACGGCCTTGGCCTCGTGGCCCACGCTGCGCACCCGCAGTTCATCGGTGCGGGTATCCACGGCCACCACGCTGGGCTCGCGCATGATGATGCCCCGGCCCTTCATGTACACCAGGGTATTGGCGGTGCCCAGGTCGATGCCTATATCTTTGGTAAACATGTTGTGCAGTCCCTCACTGATGCTGTGAAAAAATCGAGTCAGAAAATTTGCCATTGCTCTCTCCTTTGTGCCGGGTCCCCGGCACAAAAGGCGGTCACAGCGGCATGAATTGACTCAGCAGCTGTGCCGTTCGGTGGACGGGCAGGCCCATAATGTTGTAATAACATCCCTCAATGCCGCTGCACCACAGCGCGGCGTGGCCCTGAATGGCATAGGCCCCCGCTTTGTCGTAGGGTTCCGGAGTGCGGATATACCGCAGCAGGTCCTCCTCGGCAATGGGGGCGAAATGTACGCGGGAGGTCTCCACGCAATAGACGGCCTTTCCGCCGCCGCAGACGCACACGCCGGTGTGCACCATGTGGGTGCCGCCGGACAGTGCCCGCAGCATACGGGCGGCGTCCGCTTCGTCGTGGGGTTTGCCGAAAACCTCGCCGCCGCATTCCACCACCGTATCACAGCCCAGAACAACGTCGTCCGGATGCTGCAATGCCACCGCCCGGGCCTTGGCCACGGCCAAAGCCTGGGCAAGATGGGCGGGCGTGTCGGCGGCGATCTTGCTTTCGTCCACGTCGCTGGCACAGATGGTGAAATCTTTTGTGATCAGGGCAAGCAGTTCCCGACGCCGGGGGCTGCCGGATGCAAGGATCAAAGACATGGGGATGTTCCTTTCGTTGGCTATTATATAGCGCTGCCGGATAAAATCCTGACGAAATTTAGGCGCAGAGCCAAAAGAGGGGGCCGGTCAGGCGCGTCCGGTGGACCCGAAACCGCCTTCCCCCCGGGCGGTGTCGCCAAGGGTATCGGCGGCCACGAAATCGGCCTGCCACACCGGGGCGATGCACAGCTGGGCCACCCGTTCGCCGGGGGCGATGGTATAGGCTTCAGTTCCCAGATTCACCATGGGGACCTTCAGTTCACCGCGGTAATCGCTGTCAATCACGCCCACGCCGTTGGCCATGCACAGGCCGTGCTTGATGGAAAGTCCGCTGCGGGCATATACCAGAGCCACACACTCGGGGCCGGGCAGTTCGATGGCCAGCCCGGTGGGCACCAGCACCCGCTGCATGGGTTCCACGGTCAGCGGTGCGTCCAGCAGAGCGCACAGGTCGGCAGCGGCGGCGCCGGAGGTGGCATAGGCGGGGGCTTTGGCGGCAGGATTCAGCCGCTTGAATTTCACGGTCTTGCGTTCCATTATCTTCTCCTGTTTCAAAAGGTTCAACCTGTATAGTATAATCCGCGGGTGAACTCGCTGTCAAATCC
Organism: uncultured bacterium; assembly: GCA_905214345.1. Classification (GTDB taxonomy): domain Bacteria; phylum Bacillota; class Clostridia; order Oscillospirales; family Ruminococcaceae; genus Gemmiger. Next base: position 35,790 of record CAJMLV010000023.1, on the reverse strand, counting down.
GCGGCCCGCTGCCAGCATCTCCAAAATCTGGCGCACCCGGTCGGGCGCTTCCAGGGTGAAGGCTGCCAGAGCGATGTCAACGGGCATTTCACCCAGCCGGTCGCCCATATACAAGGGCACGGGATTGTACACGGTGCGGATTCCCGCCATGCCCGGCGCGGAGCAGCGCACGGGGAAATCCCGGCCCTTGCGGTCGCGCAGGCTGCCGCTGCGGGAACAACCCTTGCAGTCCCGTACATTTTTCAGCGGGCAGGCCCGGGTGAGCATCAGCGGAATATGCCCATAGCACAAAGCAGCGGTGGGGACACCCGGATCGATCAGGCTCATGGCAGGCAGCGGTGTTTCGGGATGTACCAGCATACCCCGCAGGCCAAGTTCCCGCCAGCGGGCGGCGGCCAGGGGATTGGTCACGTTCAGGCCCATGCCGCCGTACCGGGGCAGGAAAGTGGCGTAGCGAAGCTGGGCGGGGTTGTTCAGCACAACTCCCCCATACCCCTGCCCTTCGCAGGCGGTCAGTGCAGCCTGCGCGGAGGTCTCACCGGCACCGAAGCATACCCGGGGCAGTTCCAGCAATGTGCGGCAGCGCAGAGCTTCTGGCAGTCTGGCGACTTCTGCCACCGGCAGCACCAGAAATTCCAGTTTCTGCACAAGCTCTGCCGGAATCTGGTCGGCCCGCTCGAACCGGGCAGCCAGCCTGGGGCGGCCGGGGCGGCGGGGCGTCCAGTCGGGCAGGGGACAGGGGTGTACCGCTTTGGGGGCCAGTGCGCTGCGGAATTCCAGCAGCCGCTCCAAAACATCCCTGCGCAGCTCGTTCCATTCGCTGCCCGGCAAAAAAGCGCTGCGGGCAGCATCCGGCAGACGAATGTCCCCCACACAGAAGGGCGTGCCGCCGGTTTTGGAGAGCGCCCGGGAGATGGCATCGCTCTGGTCCTTCTGGGCAGGCTGGGGCGCGGTGCGGCTTACCGAGCGGGCGGTACGTCCCTCGGCATCGGCAGCCGTCAGGGCAACGCCGTCGGGCAGCACCTCCACCGTAAAGGTCACTGGTACCCGGGAAAGTTCCCGGCGGAACAGTTCCCGGGCCTTGGGGGCCGCGGCACGGGTGGCGTCGGCGTCCGCCTGGGTGCGCACACCGAACATATTTTTGTCATTGCGATTGGTCAGGTACCCGTCGGTGAAACCGGAGCGGGAGAAAATGTCCCGCAAAAGGGCTTCGTCATAAGCTCTGCCTTCCCGGGCGGCCCGGCAGGCAGTCACGGCGGCGGCCGCGTACTCAGGGGTGCGCAGCCGGCCTTCGATCTTTACGCTGGCCACGCCCGCGTCCATCAGGGCGGCCATGTGGGGCACCAGGTCCATGTCCTTCAGGCTCAGATGGCAGGCGGTGCCGGGCTGGCCGGGGCGCAGCCCCGGCGTGGCGTCAAAGGGCAGACGGCAGGGCCCGGCGCAGGCACCGCGGTTGCCGCTGCGGCCGCCCAAAAAGGCGCTCATCATGCACTGGCCGCTCACGGCCATGCACATAGCCCCGTGGATGAAGACCTCCACCTCGATGGGACTGGCCTTGACCACGGCGCGGATCTCTTCCAGGGAAAGTTCCCGGGCCAGGATCACCCGGTCGTACCCCATTTCCGCCATCTGGCGGGCACCTTCGGGGGTGTGGATGCTCATCTGGGTGGAAGCGTGCAGGTGCAGTTCGGGAGCGATGGTCTTGACCATCTGCGCCACCGCCAGATCATCCGAGATCACGGCGTCGGCCCCCGCCCGGGCTACGGCCCGCACCGCATCGGCCAGACCGGACAGCTCGGGACCGAACACCAGGGTGTTCAGGGTCACATGGACCCGCACCCCGCGGGCATGACAAAAGCGCACGGCTTCGCAGAGTTCTTCCGGCGTAAAATTGCCGGCGCTGCGCCGTGCGTTGTATCCCGTCAGGCCCAGATAAACAGCATCAGCGCCGCTGTAAACAGCGGCGCTCAGCATTTGTGCATTTCCCGCCGGGGCCAGGATCTCCGGCCGCGGCATCTTGACAGGCAGACTCATCCGTTCAGCGATACGTCGCGCAGGTTCAGGCGGCGGCGCAGGTCGTCCACCTGCTTGCGCAGGGCGTCGTTTTCCCGGCGCAGTTCCTCGGCCGCCATCTTGGCGGAAGCGGCGTCCTCCAGGTAATTCTTGATCTGGCGGCGCATATTGTCGGCGCTGCCGCTGGCCTTTTCCAGCTCGTCGCGGTAGCTCAGGGCGGTCATGACGGCGGCGGTGGTGATGGAAACCGTGTTGGAAGAGGACATCAGCTCGTTCATGTCCAGGTTCAGCCGGTCGGCCAGGTTCTGCATATAGTCCTCGCTCTCGGTGGTGGCGATGACATAGCTGGACCCGCAGATATTCAAACGTACTTTGGAAGTAGGCATACTGAAACTCCTTTGCTGCATAAAAATCTTTCTGGAAAATCAGACTCTACGCTATTGTTCACAGGTATACTATATTATAGTATAATTTCAGCCCGAGAAAAAGCCCTTTTGTGTAAAAATGCAAAATTCACGCGATGGGGGCAAAAACCCTTGCTAAAAGGGGAATATTTTACTATAATAAAAATCAAGTGGTTTGCTGAACAAGTGTCAAACCGCTGATCCAGACCCCAAAAGTCGTCCGCGGACCGGTCTTCCGGCTGCCGTACAGGACGGTAGAAAACGCCAAATTCTGTAAAAGGAGAGAGTCGTTTTGGTGAAATATACGGAAAAAGAATTTGATAAACTGCTCAAAGACACGCTGATGAGCGAATGCAATGTCACGCTGGACGTTGCCTCGGTGGATCAGATCTACCGCTGCATGGCTGCCATCGTGCGTCAGATCATGTCCGACCAGCAGAAAAAGTTCCAGTCCCGCACCCTGGGCGAAGGTAAGAAGCAGGTTTACTACCTGTGCATGGAATTCCTGATGGGCCGCAGCCTGCGCACCAGCCTGTTCAACCTGGGCCTGAACGAAGTGGCCGAGGCTGTGCTGGACAAGGCCGGCATCAAGATCGACAACATCTACAACCAGGAGCCCGACGCGGGCCTGGGCAACGGCGGTCTGGGCCGCCTGGCCGCCTGCTATCTGGACGGCATGGCCACCGACTGCATCCCCGGCACCGGTTACTCCATCCTGTATGAATACGGTATCTTTAAGCAGAAGATCGTGGACGGCTGGCAGCAGGAAACTGCCGATAACTGGCTGCCCGGCGGTCAGGTGTGGATCAAGAGCCACCCCGACCAGGCCCAGGAGATCCGCTTTGACGGCCAGGCCATCGAGACCTGGGACGGCGGTTTCCATCATGTGAAGTACGAGAACTACAACAGCGTCATCGCTGTGCCCAACGATATGTATGTGGCCGGTTACGGCACGTCCGGTGTGGCCAAGCTGCGTCTGTGGCAGGCCAAGGCGCCCAGCTTCGACATGAGCAGCTTCAACGCCGGCAACTACAACACCGCCATCAGCCACAGCGCTTCCGCTGAGCTGATCTCCAAGATCCTGTACCCCAACGACAACCACACCGAGGGCAAGATCCTGCGTCTGCGTCAGCAGTATTTCCTGTCTGCCGCTTCCATCGCGGACATCATGGGCAACCACCTGAACCAGTACGGCACGCTGGACAACCTGCCCGACAAGGTGGCCATCCAGCTCAACGATACCCATCCCACCCTGGCCATCCCCGAAATGATGCGTATCCTGCTGGACGAATGCTCTTACAGCTGGGATGCCGCTTTCAGCATCTGCCAGAGAGTGTTTGCCTACACCAACCACACCGTCATGAGCGAGGCGCTGGAAAAGTGGAATGTGGACATCTTCCGCTCCACTCTGCCCCGTATCTGGCAGATCGTCTGCGAGATGGACCGCCGCTGCCGCGCCGACCTGGAAAAGGTCTTCCCCGGCGACCAGGGCAAGATCGATTATATGGCCATCCTGGGCGACAACCAGGTCCGCATGGCCAACATCTGCGCCTATACCTGCCACTCCATCAACGGCGTTTCCAAGCTGCACAGCGAGATCATCAAGGACAGCGTCTTCCATGACTACTTCCTGTACAAGCCCAAGGCGTTCAAGAACGTCACCAACGGCATCGCTTACCGCCGCTGGCTGCTGTGCGCCAACCCCGGCCTGACCGACCTGCTCAGCGAGAGCATCGGCGACGGCTTCAAGACCGACGCTTCCCAGCTGAAGAAGCTGGAGAAGTTCGCCACCGACAAGGCTTTCCTGAAGAAGCTGGAAGGTGTCAAGCGGGCCAACAAGGTGAACTTCGCCAACTATCTGGAGCGTGCCACCGGCCAGCTCATCGACCCCGATTCCATCTTTGACTGCCAGGTCAAGCGCATGCACGAGTACAAGCGCCAGCACCTGAACGCCCTGAACATCGCGGCCGAGTACCTGTACCTGAAGGCCAACCCCAACGCCGACTTCACCCCCAAGACCTATATCTTCGGCGCCAAGGCGGCCCCCGGCTACTACATGGCCAAGCAGATGATCCGCATGATCTGCAAGCTGGGCCAGCTCATCGACTCCGATCCCGCTGTCCGCGGCAAGCTGCGCATCGTCTATCTGGAAGACTACTGCGTCACCCTGTCCGAGCAGCTGATGCCCGCCTCCGAAGTGTCTGAGCAGATCTCTCTGGCCGGCACCGAGGCTTCCGGCACCGGCAACATGAAGTTCATGCTCAACGGCGCCATCACCCTGGGCACCCTGGACGGTGCCAACGTGGAGATCGCGGACGCCGCCGGCCATGAAAACGAGATCATCTTCGGCATGCTGACCCCCGAGGTCAATGCGCTGAAGGGCATGGGCTATCATCCCCACGCCTATATCGCCGACGACAACATCGCCATGGCGGTGCTGGACCTGCTGGAAAAGGGCTGGAACGGCGAGAACTTCACCGAGATCACCAACAACCTGCGCAACAGCGACCCCTATATGGTCATGGCGGACTTCAAGGATTACCGCCGTGCCCAGGACACCGTGCAGAAGCTGTATCGTGACCGCGAGACCTGGAACCGCATGAGCCTGATGAACATCGCCAACGCCGGCATCTTCTCCGCCGACCGTTCCGTGATGGACTATGCCCGTGACATCTGGGGCGCTTCTCCGGTTCGCTGAGCCGCCCGTAAACTGAACTTTCCGGAACTGACCGCCGCCCATTTGTGCGGCGGTCTTTTCGGGTAAACTCACCCCGAAGGGACGGACGAATTTTCTATGTCGCATACCTTTTTCAACAGCCGCCTGCCCCGGTACAAGACCCCGTTCGGCGCGGTTCCGGCCAACACCGCCGTCACCCTGCGCCTGGATGTTCCCCAGGATTACGGGTATGTGGACCCGCACCTGGTCCTGATCAAGGACCGGGAAGACCCGGTACACTACCGTATGGACTTTACCGGCCAGGAGGAGGGGGCCAACCATTTTTCGGTAACGGTCACCCCCACCACCTCGGGGCTGTATTTCTACTATTTTGACCTGTATACCGACTTCCGCAAGGTCTGCCGGGGCAAAAATGCCGAGGGCGAACTGACCTGGGTGGAAGGGGACTGCTGGCAGCTCACCGTTTATGAGCCGGATTTCCGCACTCCGGACTGGATCAAGAACGGCACCATGTATCAGATTTTCCCGGACCGCTTCTGCGAGGGCGTGCCCAACAAGCCCATGCCCTTTGCCGACCGCATCTACCGCCCGGACAAGACCGGCGAGCCCTATTTCTGGCCCACCGAACAGCCGGAAGGCTACCTGAACATGGACTATTTCGGCGGTGACTTCGTGGGTATCCGCCAGAAACTGCCCTATCTGCACAAGATGGGGGTGGCCTGCATCTACCTCAACCCCATTTTTGAGGCCCACTCCAACCATCGCTACAATACCGCCGACTACCTGAAAGCAGACCCGCTGCTGGGCACCAACCGGGATTTTGCTGACCTGTGCACCGAAGCCCGGCGCTATGGCATCCGCATCATTCTGGACGGCGTGTTCAGCCATACCGGTTCGGATTCCCGCTACTTCAACCGGGAAGGCCGCTATGGCCCCGGCGGTGCCTACCGTGACCGCCACTCTCCCTACCGCAGCTGGTATGACTTCGACTCCGGTTACCGGTGCGGCTACCGCAGCTGGTGGGGGTTCGAAACTCTGCCTGAAGTGCAGGAAGATTCGCCTTCCTATGTGGAATTTGTCTGCGGCGAGGGCGGTGTTATCGATACCTGGCTGAAACTGGGCGCCTCCGGCTTCCGACTGGACGTGGCCGACGAACTGCCAGACGATTTCATCGAAAAGATTCGTGCTGCCGTCAAATCCCACGGGGAGGACAAACTGCTCATCGGGGAAGTGTGGGAGGATGCCACCACCAAGGAAGGCTTCGGCCATCGTCGCACCTATCTGCGGGGCCATGGGCTGGACACTACCATGAACTATCCCTTCCGCAACGCCGCCATCGATTTTGTCTGCGGCGCGGATGCCGGGGAGGTGGCCGACCGGATTCTCTCCATCTGCGAGAACTACCCGGCACCGGCCCTGGACTGTGCCATGAACTTCCTGTCCACCCATGATACCGAGCGTGCCATCACTGCCATTGCGGATGAGCCCGCCAACGGCCGGGACCGCTTCTGGCAGAGCGGCCGGCGCATTCCTGCTGCCCGCATGGATGACGCCATCCGCCGTCTGCTACTGGCCTATGCTCTGATTTATACCCTGCCCGGCGTGCCCTGCGTCTATTATGGCGATGAGATCGCCATGCAGGGCTATCGCGACCCCTTCAACCGGGCTTTCTACGACTGGAACAGCACCGAAAAGCGGCTGCGCGGCCCTCTGGCCAATCTGGCTGCCCTGCGCCGGGACTGTGACGCCTTCAACGGCGGCCGCATGGAACTGGTGCAGGCCGAAGGGGATGTGCTGCATTTCCGCCGTGTGGGCAAGACCCAAACCGCCGAGATCATCCTGAACCGGGGCCCGCACCTGCTTTGCACCCAGGCGTTCGGCAAATCCGCCGAAATCAACCCCGGCGGATTCACCATCCTGGTGGAGGACAACCAGCCCCAGAACGTGGGATACTTTAAAATCTACTGATATTTTGCCAAAAAAGCGCCGCTGTTCATCCGTGCAGGATGGGCAGCGGCTTTTTGCATTCGGAACAGGGCAGGGGCATACAGTGGGAAAAAGCTTCCCGTTACCCAGCGGCAGGAAAATGGTGGACATTTTACAATTTTACAAAAGAGCATATTGACTTTGCAGTACAAGGCTGTTAAAATTGTGTCAAACAGCGAAAGGAGGGACCTGATGTTATGGATAGCATCTTATGGTTGATTGCTGTGATCGTATTTGTGGCTGCCGAAGCCGCCACCACGGCGCTGATCTCCATCTGGTTTGCAGTGGGGGCTGCTGTGGCGCTGATTGTCAGCCTGTTCACTGCCTCGCTGCCGCTGCAGTTTCTGGTGTTTGCACTGGTGTCTGCCGTGACCCTGGCCATTATGGTACCGATGCTGGCTTCCCGACGCAAAGGTAAAAAGACCCCGGTCACCAACGGCCCGGCCCTCAGTGTGGGCAAACGGGGCGTGGTGCTGCAGGCCATTCTGCCCGGCGAAATCGGCCGGGTCCGTGTGGATGGGCTGGACTGGCAGGCCCGGGCGGCGGAAGCGCTGCCCCAGGGGAGCCGCTGCCAGGTGCTTTCCGCCGAAGGCAATGTGCTGACGGTGCAGGCAGCCCCCGTGGAAGAGACCGTATGACCTGACCGGTGCGGTGTATCCCTGTCTTGCGCCGCCCGGTTTCGTATAATCGTTTTCAAAGTTGAAGGAGGTAACATTTATGCCCTGGCCGGTAATTCTTATCGCTATTCTGCTGATCGTGGCGCTGGTAGTGGTTGTGCGCTGCATCGTCATCGTTCCGCAGTCCAATTCCTACGTCATCGAATCGCTGGGCGTCTACAAGGAAACCTGGGACGCCGGTCTGCATGTGAAGATTCCCTTCATTGAGCGCATCGCCCGCCGCGTTTCCCTCAAGGAAGAAGTGGCCGACTTCCCCCCGCAGCCGGTCATCACCCGGGATAACGTCACCATGATGATCGACACCGTTGTGTTCTTCCAGGTGTTCGACGCCAAGGCGTATGCCTACGGTGTGACCCGTCCCATCGCCGCCATCGAGAACCTGTCCGCCACCACTCTGCGTGACATCATCGGCTCCATGTCCCTGGACGAGACCCTCACCAGCCGTGACCTGATCAACACCAAGATCACCGCCACCCTGGACGAAGCCACCGACCGCTGGGGCATCAAGGTGAACCGCATTGAGCTGAAGAACATCGAGCCTCCGCAGGAAATCCGCAACGCCATGGAAAAGCAGATGAAGGCCGACCGCGAAAAGCGCGCCAGCATCCTGCTGGCCGAAGGCGAAAAGCAGGCGGCTATCACCCGTGCCGAAGGCGAGAAGGAAAGCGCCATCCTGCGTGCCGAAGCTGTGAAGGAACAGAAGATCCGGGAGGCCGAAGGTCAGGCCCAGGCCCTGCTGCTGGTGCAGAAGGCCAAGGCAGATTCTATCCGCCTCATCAACGAAGCTGCCCCCACCGAGAATATGCTGGCTCTGCGCAGCATGGAAGCCATGGAGCGGGTGGCCGACGGCAAGGCGACCAAGATCATTGTGCCCAGCAATATGCAGGACATGGCCGCCACTGTTTCCGCCATCAAGGCGGTGGCCGGGGATACCAGCGGTGCTGCCGCTGCCGGCAAATAATCCGATTGTCCCTCCTGAGAGATAGCAAAAGGCAGGCCCGCCTGTACCGGAAACGGTACGGCGGGCCTGCCGCTTTTGTATGGAAAATCAGAGCATATAGTCCTCAAACCGATGCAGGTCGTCGATCTTGACGGTGCCCTTGTAGTAGACGCCGTCGGCGCGGTATTCCTCCTCGGCCACGCTGCCGCGACTGCGCAGGATGTCTGCCAAAGACAACTTATCGTAGGGCAGCAGCACCTCGATGGTGCGCACCCGATGGGAGAGGGTCTCATCCAGCCTCTGGAGCAGTTCGTCCAGACCGCGGCCGGTCTTGGCACTGGTCAGCAGTACGGCAGGGTCAAAGGAAACCGCCCCGGGCTTGTCGCACTTGTTGTACACCACGATCTGCGGGATGTCCGAGCAACCCAGGGATTCCAGTACCTCGTCGGTCACCGCCAGCTGAGAGGCTGCCTCGCTGTCGCTGGCATCGGCCACTTTCAGGATCACATCAGCGTAGGCGGCTTCTTCCAGGGTACTCTTGAAGGCGTCCACCAGGTGGTGGGGCAGGCGGCTCACAAAGCCGACGGTGTCCACCAGTACCACGGTCAGACCGCTGGGCAGGGTCAGGCGACGGGCGGTGGGGTCCAGGGTGGCGAACAGCATATCCGCTTCAAAAATTTCTGCCCCGCACAGGGCGTTCATCAGGCTGGATTTGCCCACGTTGGTGTAGCCCACCAGAGCCACCACCGGCACATTGTTCTTCTGGCGGGCGCGGCGGGTCTCACCCCGGCGCTTCTCCAGCTCCTTCAGCCGCCCTTCCAGGTGCTCAATGCGGTGGTGCAGGTGCCGCCGGTCCAGTTCCAGCTTGGTCTCACCGGCGCCGCGGCGGGCACCGCCGCCGCCTCCACCGCCGCCGCCCTGGCGGCTCAGCGCTTCGCCCAGCCCCTGCAGGCGAGGCAGCTGGTAGCGCAGCATGGCCAGTTCGGTCTGCAGTTTGCCTTCGTTGGTGGAAGCCCGGGACTTGAAGATTTCCAGGATCAGCATGGTGCGGTCCAGCACCTCCACCTGCAAAGCGGCGGACAGGTTGCGGATCTGGCTGCCGGAAAGTTCGCCGTCAAAGATGGCTGCTTCCGCTCGGGTGTTCATACACACCAGCCGGGCTTCGGCAACCTTGCCTTCGCCCAGCATGGTGGCGGCCTCGGGGGTGGAGCGCTTCTGGGTCACGGTGGCCACTGCTTCCATACCGTTGGCTTCCGCCAAGGCGGCCAGTTCGTCCAGACTGCGCTGGGCGTTGAAGCGTCCCTGGTCCAGGCTGAGCAGCACCACCGGAATGGCGGTATGTTCCTCCTCCTGCAGGGGAGGGAAGGGGTCCAGATCGTCCAGTGTACTCAGAGGGTCGGGGTTGAAATCCAGTGTAAAGTCGTCCATTTACATCTCCTTGTTTGGGTTGGGTATATAATACGCGCGGCAGGGCACTGGTGTGCCGTCATACTTGTGGTATACCGCATCGTGGTCATAGAGAAAACCGGCTTTTTGGATCACCCGGCCGCTGGCGGGATTTTCCAGGGCATGGCAGATGAAAAGCCAGGGAGCGTTCACCCGGTCAAACCAGAAATCCAGCACAGCATTGAGGGCTTCGGTGGCGTAGCCCTGGCCCCACCAGGCTTGGCCCAGGGCGTAACCGGATTCCCAGATCTCGGTGCCGTGCAGCGATTCGGGCAGGGCCTGCCAGCCTTGGGCAGCGGCCCGTTCCGCTCGCCCCACACCGATGGTACCGATGAGGGTCCCGTCTTTCAGGCAGATCCCCCAGTTGTAGGAGGTGGGCTCGGCATAGCACTTTTCCACCTCGTACAGGTACTCGGCGGTAACGGTCCAGTCCCGGTGGGTGTTCCAGCGCAGGTACCGGGTCACCTGCGGATCACCGGCCCAGTGGTCGAACATGGTCTGACAGTCGTCAAAGGTCAGCCGCCGCAGAATCAGGCGGCCGGTCTGCAGCGGGACGGTGCCCAGGTGTTCCATAGCGGGAAACCTCCTTACCGGCGGGCCAGCTTGCGCAGCAGACCCAGACCCAGCTGCCACAGCTTTTGCAGCTGAGGACGGTAGAGAGTGCAGTAGATGAAAAGGATGGCACCCACCAGCACAAACTTTACCACAAACTGCTGGTAAAATACAACACCCACCGCGGCGGTGGCCAGCGCCAGCAAAAAGCCGGATACGGTGCGGGGATAGCTGGGGATGGTGCGGTAGTAATACTGGCCGGTCACGGTGCGGTAGAGGAACATCACCGCGTTGCCCACCACCAGGGCGATGGCGGCGCCGGTGACCGAGAACTGGGGCACCAGCCAGATGCAGAGCACCAGTTCGGCGCCCACGCCCACCGCCACGCCGATGGTGTCGTGGTGGGGACGGCGGGCGATGGCATTGCCGTACACGGTACCTTCCATCAGGATCAGGAACACCGCGGCCAGCATCATCAGGGGGAAGAACCGCATGCAGGCGGCCTTGCTGGGGAAGATGAAGAAGATGATGTCCTCAAACATGACCAGCAGGCAGAAGAACCCGAAGATCAGGAAGTTCAGCAGGTCGTGGATGCGCCCGATGCGGGCCTGTTCGTCCCGGTAATGGGCGAACACATAAGGGCCCCAGTAGGTGGAGAACCCGGCCTGTACGGTGGTCACCAGCAGCGAAAGCTGGTATGCGAAGGAGAACAAGCCCTGGGACACGGTGTTGCTGGCCAGAAAGGACAGGCACACCGACTGGAACAGAGGGGTCAGCACGGCGGCGGGGGCCAGCGCAATGCTGTAAGGCACCATCTGGCGGTAGATGGCCTTGTAAGGGACCTTGCCCGCCCGGATGGGGGCTTTGGCCTTGAACCAGAAGGCAATGGCCACACAGCCGAAGCTGGTCACCGCCGCCGCAATGAAGACCCAGGTCTTGCTGGTGAAAAAGCCCGGCAGCAGGAACAACAGGTTCAGGCAGGCCTGCATCCACAGGGTTTCGGCGGTGTAAGCCCGGACGTTGTTTTCCAGCCGGAGCAGCACGTTCAGATAACGCACCAGCATATACAGCGCGGCGTTCAGGAACAGGAAGGGCACCAGCACCGCGCCGCCCTGGCCCAGGCCGAAAGCGGCGGCCAGGGGTTCTGCAAAGAAGGCGGAACCAACCAGGCCCACCACGGCCATGACCAGCAGGGAAAGCCGGGTGCTGGCCGCAAACATGGCGCGGCCGGTGGCACCTTCCGGCGGCTCCCGGAAAAATCGCAGCAGCCCCTGGTCCAGACCCAGCATCCCCAGATTCATCAGGGAGGTGGTGTAGGCCATGAAGGACGCCGGTACGGCGTAGCGGTCGGGGGGCAGAATCCCCTTCACTATCAGGGCGGCGCCGCTGATGAGAAAGCCCAGATAGGTGGCCACCGAATACTTCATCAGGCTGGAAAGGAAGGTCTCCTGCTTTTTATGGGTCTCGGGCATGATAGGCTCCTTTACTGCAAGGAATAGGCGGTCAGCGGGCGGTCACATACGGGCGGATGCGGGCCGCCATGGCCTCCACCTGTTCGGGGGTCACGTGGGCCTTGTCCACATAACCGTAGATGCGCTGGGCAAAGTTGGCCAGCGGCGGGCAGAAGGCGAATACCTTCCGGGGTTCCCAGCCATGGCGGTAGAGCATATGCACGCCCCACAGGGCCACAAACTTCAGCAGGTTGAAATGGGGCTTGAACCCTTCGCCCATGGGATTGTCCCGGGGCGGGTTGCGGTAGACCTCTTCCAACAGATCCGCCATGCGCAGATAGGCGGGACGCTCGCTGGGGTCAAAATATCCTTCAATGACTTCCCGCTCGATGGGGAAGGGCGGGTCGCTCTCTGCCATGGCGGCAGCAAAACCCTCATAGTCGGTGACATATCGGGCACCCTTGTAGATGACCGGGTCATACTCGTGCTCAATGGGGGTGGGGCGCAGGATGTGGCAGCTTTTGCCCGCTATGTACACCTCCGCAATGGCGGTGCTCATCCAGATGGAGATGGAATCTGCCGCCACGATCCACTGCTTTACGCTGTCCGCAAAGATCACGTGGAAATTGGGCCGCTTTTTGGCCAGTTCATCCAGGGCGGGGCTGTTCCATTCGCTGGGATGGCGGCGGTAGACCAGTTCCACTTCCGGGTGTTCCCCCAGATACCGGTCGAACCAGTTGAGGGTCTCGGTCATGGAGATGCGGTTGGTGCGGGCAAACCCGGTGAAATCGGTGCCTGCCATCCTGGAAAGCTCGGCCACTTCGTCGTCGGACATGCTGGCATAGCCGAAGCTGGAAATATACAGGTGCAGGTGCTTGCTTTCATCCAGGCCGAACTCCCGGCACAAGGCAGACTTATCCTTGAAATAGCCCTTGAATTCCGGGCGCAGAAAATCCATCATCACCGCACCGGTCACAGGGGTGTTCTTGGCTTCCATGCCGTGGGCCTGCAGCCGGGCGGCGGTGCGCTTGCCCCAGCAGGTCTGCACGCAGCGCTTGGCGTTGCCGTTCATGTTGAACCAGTCGCCTTCCTCCTGGGTGTCGGAGAGCATCTGTTCCCAGTGCAGGTTCACGATCTTGTCGCAGCGGCCGATGTTGTTGTACACATGACTGTTGATGGCCTCGTTGTCATACATGCAGCTGGCCACCAGCACCTCGGGCTTGTCCTTGCCGAACAGCCGCAGATGCTTGGGGTCCAGCAGCTGCCGGATCTCGGCGGTGTAGCCCCGGCGTTCCAGTTCCAGCTTCAGCAGCAGGTCGCTCTCATATTCGCGCACGGTGTGTTCGTACAGAATCAGAAAATCCAAAGCCATAAATCTTTCCTTACCGGCGCATCAGGCGCCCATTTCGGTGAACAGCTGCCGGGTCCAGTCCGGCAGACCGTATTTTTCGTCCAGATGGAACCCGTCAAAGAATTGGGTATCGTCATCGGTGATGCAGCTGCCGCCCCACTCGTAGTCCAGCACAGTGCAGCCGTAATCGTTGCTCCATTCCTGCAGCAGGGGCAGAACGTCGGCCTGCATCTTTTCGTCAATGGCGTATTTCTCGCACACTTCGGTGCGGACGATCTCTGCCATGGGGGGCAGTACGATGGTCAGTTTCACACCTTCTTCACTGCAGCGGCGGGTCAGGTCGCCCAGACGCAGCAGCTCTTCCTCGTTCACCGACCAGCTGCTGCACTTGCTGTCGATGAGGGAGGGGTACTGGTACAGCTTCCAGTGCAGAGGAATGGCATTGCCTTCCTCGTCAAAGTAATCCGCCGGGCCCCAGTCCCCGGATTCGATGGTATCGGGGGTATTGTTCACCGTGTTCATGAACATGGTCAGGGCGTTGACGTTGTATTCCAGGTTCAGGCAGTAGGCCAGGGGATTGTTCAGCGTTTCTTCCAGGGCGGAGAAACGGTCGGTATCATAGTTGGCATTGACGGTGTAGAAGGAAAGTTCGAACAGGATCTCCTCCACCTCATTGCCGGAATCCAGCACGAAGTCGGCCAGGTCCAGACTTTCCCGCAGACTGGCGCCGCCGAAGGCCAGATTCTGCCATTCCTGCCCGGAAACTTCCGCCACCAGGTCCATGTCGAAGTGGGCCAGGCGGCTGTCACCGATGATCAGCCGGTTGCCCGGCTCCTGCTGGTATGCCCGCACCCGGGCCACCGGCTGGGAGGAATCGGTATCGGCTTTCAGGCCGAAATAGTTGTTGGGTTCAAACGCCACAAAAAACGCCAGCCACAGGTATACCGGCGTCAGCAGCAGAGCCAGGCGCTTGAGGATATGCAGCATGCCGTGGGCACCCGCCTTTCTGTTATTCGTCATCATCAGTACCCGGCATACATGCCCAGGCCGGCCGCGCCGCCGAACCCGCCGTTCTGCAGAATGTAGCCGACCAGGATGCAGGCCACCAGCGCCAGGTACAATACCTGCCGCCGCCAGCCGGGCACGGCGGCCAGCATGGTCTCGGCGGGCTTGTTCCTGAAGCCGAAGCAGCGCCGCCAGTCAAGGAAGAGAGCCAGCGCCAGAGTCAGCACCGCAAAGGCATAGTATCCCGCCACCATGATGCCGTTGGCATAAAAGCCGTTGTATACGGCAGCATAGGCTTCGGAGGCAAAGCGGGCGGGGGAGAGCCCCTGCACCATTCCGGCCAGATAGCCGAAACAGGATGCCACGCTCTGATTGCCGGACCCCATGCGGAAGGACACCATGCTCAGCGTCCACAGAACAAAGACGCCGGCGCGCTTGCCCCACAGCACACGGGCAGGCGCTTTCTTTTTGGGTTTGCCCAGGCGGCGGTGGAGCAGTTCTTCGCCCACGCGGTACAGTGCCTGCAAAAGGCCCCACACCACAAAGGGCAAAGTGCTGCCATGCCAGAACCCGGACACAAAAAACACGATGAACACACACACTTCCGGGGGCAGGCGACGCAGCCGGCCGCCGGTCAGGCGTTCGGTGTCCGCCCAGGCCAGAGGCATGAAGAGGTAGTCCTGCAGCCAGGAAGAAAAGCTGATATGCCACCGGCTCCAGAAACCGGAAAAGTTGGTGGCAAAGAAAGGCGTCTTGAAGTTTTCCGGCAGTTCCAGACCCAGCAGCAGGCCGGTCGCCCGGGCCAGCTCGGAATAACCGCTGAAGTTGAAGTACAGCTGGAAGGTATAGAACACCACCGCCAGTACCAGCATGAGTCCGCCGTAATTCTGCCAGGAGCCGAAGACTTCGTCCACCAGCACGCCCAGTACGTCGGACACAGCCACCATCTTGAAAAGTCCCAGGCCGTACAGCCGCAAGGCCCGCACGGTGCGCTCGGCGTCAAAGCGATGCTCGGCGCGCAACTGGGGAATCAGCGAGCCTGCCCGGGGGATGGGCCCCTGGGTCACGGTGCCGAAGAAGGTGAGGAACAAAAAGTGGTACAGGGGATTGCGCTCCACCTCACAGTCGCCGCGCCCGGCGTCAATGATGTAGGAGATGGCCGCGAAGCTGTAAAAGCTGATGCCCAGGGGCATCACCACTTGGAAGGGCAGGGGCAGCACCGTTTCCAGAAAGCCGAAGTACTTGAAGAAAGCCAGAATGGCCACACTGCCGATGACGCCCAGCCGGACGAACCCGCGCTTGTGGGCACCATCCTTCCAGGCGATGCCCTGGGCGCACAGGTAGGAGAAGGCACCTACGGCCAGAGTCACGGCCAGATACCCACCGGAAGCCAGGGCGTAGAACACCCAGGAGGCTGCCAGCAGGAAAAACGGCTGGGCGCGGCGGGGCAGGTTCAGGTAAACCCCGGCCACCACGGCCAGGAAAAAGATATACTGGATGGTTTGCAAGCCCATGAAAGGGGGCTCCTTTCCCACTGAATTAGTGACATATTATCATAACATTATACCTTTTTTTCGCCTTGGTGTAAAGCTTTGCCCGCCCTGTGTACATTTTGTCGAAACAGGGTCAAAATGCACGGTTTTTGTGGTTTCGGACGCAATTTTCCGTTGAAATCTACGGGAAAATCGAATACAATGAAGGTAACAAACAAAAGCCGGCCCCCGTGTGCCGGCAGAAACGAGGGAATGTATGGAAAACTATAACCCCCTGCTGGTGGATAACCAAAGCCCGGCCAAGTTTATCACCATCGGTGAGGTCATGCTGCGCCTGACCCCGCCCAACTATGAAAAGATCCGCATGGCCACCAGCTTCGAAGCCAGCTACGGCGGCAGCGAAGCCAACATTGCCCTGGCCTTGGCCAACCTGGGGGTGGACAGCACCTTCTTCAGCGTGGTGCCCAACAACTCTCTGGGCAAGAGCGCCGTGCGCTGGCTGCGTTCCAATGACGTGCACTGCACTCCCATGATCCTCTCCACTCCCGAGGAAACCCCCACCCATCGTCTGGGCACCTATTATCTGGAAACCGGCTACGGCATCCGTCCCAGCAAGGTCACCTACGACCGCAAACACAGCGCGGTTACCGAGTATGACCTGAGCAAGGTGGACGTGGACGAACTGCTGGAAGGGTACGACTGGCTGCACATGTCCGGCATTACCCCCGCTTTGGGCGACAGCTGCGCTTACTTTGTGCTGCGCTGCCTGGAGGCCGCCAAGAAAAAGGGCCTGACCGTCAGCTTTGACGGCAACTTCCGCAGCACCCTGTGGACCTGGGAACAGGCCCGGGATTACTGCACCAAGTGCCTGCCCTATGTGGATGTGCTGTTTGGCATTGAGCCTTATCACCTGTGGAAGGATGAGAGCGACCCCAGTAAGGGTGACTGGAAGGACGGCGTGCCCCTGCAGCCCAGCTACGAGCAGCAGGACGAGGTATTCCAGCGCTTCATTGAGCGGTATCCCAACATCAAGTGCCTGGCCCGCCATGTGCGCTATGCCCATTCCGGCTCCGAAAACAGCCTGAAAGCCTTCATGTGGTACGAAGGACATACCTTCGAGAGCAAGCTCTTCACCTTCAACATTCTGGACCGTGTGGGCGGCGGCGACGCCTTTGCCAGCGGTCTGATCTATGCCATGATCCACAACTACCGCCCCATGGATATGGTCAACTTTGCGGTGGCTTCCAGTGCCATCAAGCACACCATCCACGGCGACGCCAACATCACCGATGACGTGAAGAGCATCCGCAACCTGATGAACATGAACTACGACATCAAGCGCTGATGCACTGATACAAAAAGAACCGCCCGGCAGAAGCAAACTGCTGGGCGGTCTTCTTTTATTCTTCGCCGGATTCTTCCGTTTCCCCGCGGTTGTCCCGGTCCCGCTTGCGGCGGGAACGTTTGGTCTCTTCCTCGGTGGGAGCGGGGGGCTCCGGCGTGATCTTGCGCACGATGGCCCACAGGATCTTGCGGTCCTCGATGGTTTGCACGTCGAACTGCAGCCCGCATACCTTGACGGTGGGGGTGGTGCCGTCCTCGGGAATGCTGGGCAGGCAGCTCAGGATCATACCGGCCACGGTGTCATACTCCCGGTCCTCCGGCAGATCAAAGTCCACCTCTTCGGCAAACTCTTCCACACGCATGGAACCGGACACCCGCCATACGCCGTCGCCCACCTGGGTCAGATCCTGGGGCTCGGCGGGGTCGAACTCATCAAAAATGTCGCCCACGATCTCTTCCAGCAGGTCCTCAATGGTGATGATGCCTGCGGTGCCGCCGTATTCGTCCACCACCACGGCCAGATGCTGCTTCTGGGCCTGCATGTCCTTGAACAGCTGGTCGGCATGCACCGTTTCCGGTACAAAATAAGCCGGGCGCAGCAGGTCCTTCAGCGGGCGGGGGGACTTCTCCTGCAGGTTCAGCAGGAAATCACGGGAGTTCAGAATGCCGCAGATGTCGTTGATGTCCTCTTCGTACACGGGGTAGCGGCTCAGGCCGGTGCGGCGGATGGTCTCCATGATCTCCTGGTTGCTGTCTTCCAGGCTGAAGGCGGTCACTTCCGGTTCGGGGGTCATGGCGTTGCTGGCGGTGGTATCGCCAAAGTCAAAGACGTTCTCGATCCACTCCTGCTCATCCTGGTCGATGGTGCCCTGCTCGCCGCTGGATTCCACCATCAGGCGCAGGTCTTCCTCGCTGGCAACACCGTCGTCGGCCTCGGTCTTCATGCCCATCAGGCGCAGGGAACCGTTGGTGCACAGGTCCAGCAGAGCGGTCATGGGAGCAAACACCACGCTCACCACCCGCAATACGCTGATGGCGGGCACGGCAAAGAGCATGGGCTTCTGCATGGCCACCCGCTTGGGTACCATCTCGCCGAAGGCGATGGAGAAGAAGGAGATGATGAGGGTGACCAGCACGGTGGAGATCACCGAAACCACCCCGGCGGGCAGGGGCAGAGCCAGGGTCTCCATCATGAAGGTATCCAGATAACCGGAGAAGTTTTCGGTACCGAAAGCGGCGGAGAGGAAGCCGGACAGGGTGATGGCTACCTGGATGCCCGAAAGAAAGCTGTTGGGGTTTTCCACTGCTTTCAGCAGAGCGGCGGCGGTTTTGTTGCCGTCCTCCGCCTGCTTGGACAGCTTGATGGGGGAAAGGGACAAAAAGGCAATCTCGGACCCAGCAAAAAAGGCGTTGAGCAGGATAAAGACCACCTGCAGCAGTATCTGGGCGGGAAGGTTTTCCACGGTTGAAACACTCCTTTGTTCAAAATAAGGTGGAAGGGGATGGACTATGGATAGTTTGTGCAGCAAAAAAAGGCAGAGCCCGGTGCCGCAGCGGGCACAGGCTTTGCCTTGTTATTCTCTCTGATTCATTTTTTGTCGCGGGTTACTGTCGCCGTCGGCGTTCATAAAAAATGAAGTTCCTTTCGGTTCAGAATAGGGGCGGCACAAACGCTCCGGTGCTGTTTATAATAGCATTTATAACTATATCGCAAAAGGAAAAGGGTGTCAAGTGGGGCAAATTCCGCTCCAAGGTTGAAATCGGGCGCTTAATCGGGTATACTATTTTGTAATATATTGGAATCTGTGCGCCGGGCGCTCTGTGCCCGCGCCTGCATACAAAGGAGATTTTTCTATGTCCCACACTGTTCTTGTTACCGGCGCCGACGGTTTTATCGGCAGCCACCTGGCCGAGGAACTGGTCAAACGGGGCGAGAAGGTCCGTGCCTTCTGCCTGTACAACTCCTTCGGCAGCCTGGGCTGGATCGATACCCTGCCGCCGGAGATCAAAAACGAGATGGATATTTTCATGGGGGACATCCGTGACCCCAATGGCGTGCGCACTGCCATGCGCGGGCAGGAGCGGGTGTTCCACCTGGCTGCCCTCATTGCCATCCCGTTCTCTTACCACAGCCCGGACAGCTATGTGGACACCAACATCAAGGGCACCCTGAACGTGCTCAATGCCGCCCGTGAGCTGGACACCGTCCGCGTCATGGTCACCTCCACCAGTGAGGTCTACGGCACCGCCCAGTATGTGCCCATCGACGAAAAGCACCCCTTCCAGGGCCAGAGCCCCTATTCCGCCACCAAGATCGGCGCCGACCGCCTGGCCGAGAGCTTCTACCGCTCCTTTAACCTGCCGGTGACCATCGTGCGTCCCTTCAACACCTACGGCCCGCGCCAGTCCGGCCGCGCCATCATTCCCACCATCATCACCCAGCTGCTGGCTGGTCAGACCGAGATCCGTCTGGGCAACCTGACCCCCACCCGTGACTTCAACTATGTCAAGGATACCGCCGCCGGCTTCATGGCCATTGCGGATTGTGAGGAGGCCATCGGCCGGGAGCTGAACATCGCCACCGGTGTGGAACACTCCATCGGGGACCTGGCCAACGAGCTGATTGCCCAGATCAACCCCAACGCCAAGATCGTCTGCGAAGCCGAGCGCCTGCGCCCCGAAAAGAGCGAGGTCAACCGTCTTCTGGGCGATTCCACCCAGCTGCGCCAGCTGACCGGCTGGGCGCCCAAGTACACTTTTGCGCAGGGCCTGGCCGAAACCATCGAATTCCTGCGCGGCAATCTGGATTCGTATAAAGTGGGGCAGTACATCCTGTAACTGCCTGTTCACAGGGGCCGGCGGGGCCTGGGGCACAGTGTGCCCGCAGCAGCAGCTTCCGCCGGCCCGATCTTATACTAGGAGTTTCCTTTTGATGAAAGACCCGAAAAAAATACCCTTCCGCCCGGGAACACCCGCCTTTCGCTGGGGTGCGGCGGTTCTTGCGGCGGTTGTGGCGGGCGTGCTGTGGTCATACTACTGGCGTGTGTTTTTCTACCTGGACAGCCGGGTCTCGCCTTTGGTGCCCACCCTGGGCTGCGTAGCGGTATGCCTGGGTGTGGTGCTGGCCGCGGCGGTGCTGCGCCGTATGCGTACCTTGCCTGCCCGGGGGGCTTTGTGCCTGCTTTTGTGCGGTGCGCTCTTCTGCTTTGCCAACCCGCCTTTGCAGACCCCCGACGAGACCGACCATTACCTGCGAACCTATGCCATCTCCATGGGACGGCTGGACTTTGACTACGACCGCACCTATCCCGACGACGTGGCCGCTCTGGTGCAGGCTTTCCCCGGCGGATGGGTGAATGCCCACACCTCGGTGGGGCTGGGTACCGACCCGGACACCGGGGAAGAAAAGCCCTATGATACCGCGGGCTATGCCCTCAAGCAATACGGCAGCGACGGCGCCATCCAGAGCGTGGCCGACAGTTTTGCCGAGTACTTCGCTACCCGGGACGACCCTGCCGAAGAACCGGTGCATGAGCCGGTGAGTTTTCTGGTGTTGCCTTTCCTGCCCGGTGCGCTGGGCATGGCGGTGGCCCGGCTTTTTGGCCTGGGGGCGCTGGGGTGCCTGTACGGCGGCCGCCTGGGCAACCTGGCGGCCTATACCGCCATCTGCTGGTTGGCTTTGCGCCAGGCACAGAAATACCGCCCCGCGCTGCTGGGTGTGATGCTTCTGCCGCTGTCCCTTTTCATGGGCGGGTCCCTGAGCTATGACGCCACCCTGCTGGCTTGCTATTATCTGATGATCGCCCTTCTTCTGCGGGATGACTGGACCGCCCGTACGGCGGGGATCTACCTGGCTGCCTGTACCTTTGTCAGTGTGGCCAAGCCCTATCTGAACCTGCTGTGGGTAGTGTTGGTTCTGCTGGTGCCCCTGCGGGCCTGGCATGCCAAGGGCCGCCGCTGGCAGTGGAGCCTGGGCTGTCTGGCCGGGGCGCTGGCTGCCACTATGGCCACCGAAGCCTACGGCCGGGTCATGCGCTGCAATTATCCCGTCATTGCCCGGCAGGGCGGTGAGGCCGTGGGCGGTATGGAACAGCTGATTTTTGTGCTGTCCAACCCGCTGCGCAGTATGGCTACCTTCTGGGGCACTCTGTGCGAAAACGAATTCTTCATCGGGCAGCTGGGACTGTTCGGCTGGAAGGACCTGCCCATCCAGGCGCTGAACCTGCTTGGACCGGTGATGCTGCTGGCGGCTGCGCTGCTCTGCTCCCCCCAGACACCTGCATTGGGGCGCCGCCGCTGTGCGGGCCTGGGCGTGTTTGCCGCTCTGTACGGCCTGGGGGCCATCGCCGCCATGTATATCACCTACACCCCCGTGGCGATGGTGCGGGTGGTGGGCCTGCAGGCCCGGTATTTCCTGCCGGTGTTCCTGGTGCTGGTGCTGCTGGCAGCCCCCATTTTGCGCCGTCTGCTGGCGCCGGCGCTGCCTGTGGTCCGGGCCGAACGCCTGGCTGTGCCGCTGTTCGGTGCCCATGCCCTGTTTGGGGCGGTACTGCTCTTCCAACACTATTTTGTGGGCCCGTTCTATACCATTCAGCTGTAAAAAGGTGCCTTCTGCGGCCCTTTTGTAAGGAAAGGATCTTCCCTATGTCCTTATTTTTACCCATTCTGACAGGTTTGCTGGTGCTGGCCTTTTTCGGCGCCTTCTGCCTGTGCGTGTCGGCCTGTACCCGGTACGATGCCGCCCTGCTGCCGCTGCCCACCCTGTGCGGCGCGGTGGTGGTGCTGTACATCTTTGCCTTGCCGGGCATGCTGCATGTGGGATTGTTTGTCGTGATGGGCATTCTGCTGGCCGCCGGTGTGTACTGTGGTGTGCGTGCCGGTGCACGGGCCGTGCGGGATGCCATGGGCAGCGCCGGGTTCTGGATGCTCCTGGGCGCTGCCGCCTTCTTGTGGGTGCTGTTCGGCATTCTGCAGCCCATGTTCACCCAGTGGGACGAATTTACCGCCTGGGGGCTGGCTCCCAAGATGGTGGCCGAGCGCTCGGCGCTGTATGTGGCCGATCCGGTCAACCTGACAGCTTCCTTCACCTACCCGGCCACCAGTCTGCTTTCGTATCTGTTCCAGCGCACGCCCGGAGAATTCTCCGAGTGGCAGTGCCTGGCTGCTATCGACATTCTGGCTTTGGCAGCCCTGGCCCCGGCCACTGTACTGCCCCGGGCACGTTGGGCACAGGGCGTGCTGGTCTTTGCGGTGGGAGCGGTGCTGCCCTTCTTCTTCAGCACGGCCCCGGCAGGGACCGCCAGCACCGTCTATCAGAACGCCATGGCCGATCTGCCCATGGCTGCCTTGTTCGGCGGGGCGCTGTGCCTGTACTATGCAGGAGGCGGGCGGCGCGGCTGCTTTTACGCCACAGCGCTGCCGCTGGCCATGCTGGCCATGACGAAGGACATCGGCATGGCATACGGCCTGATCGCGGTGTTTGTGATCGGCATTGACCAGTTGTTCGGCACCGCCCGGACGGAAGGCATTTCCACCCCGCGGTATGTGGGCGGCCGTTTCCTTCGTACAGCAGTGCTGGCGGTTCCGGTGCTGGCCGTCTTTGTCGGCTGGAGCCGGTATACCGCCGCCCTGTCGCCCGATTCCGGTGCCGCTACGGTGGGCAGCAGCCAGATGGGCTACGGTGCCGTGCTGACCGGCGGGGTCAGCCAGATGCTGGGCATTGGGCGGGAAGCGCGCTTTGCCCAGATCATGCAGGCCATGGGGGAAGCCTTCTTCACCCGCAAAGTCTGTCTGATCGGTGCCCCGGTCATGGTGGTGGCGCTGGTGGCGGTGCTGACCCTGGCCGCAGCGGTGGCAGCGCCCCAAGGTCCGGCCCGCCGCCGGGTGATCGCCTCTTTTCTGGCCATGGCATTCTGCTTCGCGGCTCTGTATGTGTTCCACCTGATCCTGTATTTCTATAATTTCTCCGAAACCGAAGGCAGTGCCCTCAAGGATTACGAGCGCTACCTGACCCCCTATCTGCAGGGATGGGTGCTGGCGTCCTTCTGCCTGCTGGGACAATCCTGCAGCGCCGCGCCGGTGCGTGTCTGGTCCCGCCGGGCGGGAGCCGGTGTGCTGGCCCTGGCCACCGCCGGTGTGCTGGGCGTTTTCGCCTGGCGGGGAATTCCCACGGCGGGTTTCTGGACCCGGGCAGACAGTGTCTACTCCGTCCGCGCCGATGTGAAGGAACGGGCCGCTGTGATGAACGAAGTGCTGGACTGGAATGACCGTGTGCTGGTCATCAGCCAGGGCGATGATGCCACCCGCTGGTACTATTATAAGTACGAACTCACCGCCAAGGTGGTCAACGGTTACGGCGGTGTCTGGTGGGGCGACGATGACTACTCCAACCGGTGGGATTCCGATTTCATGAACCTGGTGGAAAGCCTGAACTGGGATCTGTACGATTACCAGGCGGTCTGCTCGGCCAATTCTCTGGAAGCCTATATGGAGGAAAAGGGCTGCACCTATCTGGTGCTGGACCGGGCCGATGATTATCTGGAACGGGATTTCAGCGACCGTTTCCAGGGCGGCATCACCGCCGGTCAGCCCGCAACCTTGTATCGATTCATGGGCCGCGACGCCGAATATCCCTTTGTGCCGGTGGCTGTGGCGGAAAGCGGGGTGAGCCAATGAAACGCAGTTCTGTTTCCGGCGGCGATTCTTCCCGCTGGGCGGCAATGTTCCAGCCCCGCCGCCTGCTGGGATTGTGCTACGCCCTGGGCGTGATGCTCTGGCTGCTGTATGCGATCATTGCCAGCGCGCTGATGCTCAACCACAAGATGAACGGGTCCATGCGCAGTCTGACCCTGACGGCGCAGGACCTGAGCTATGAAAGTTTTTTGGATTACGATGACGACCCCTGGAGCACTGCTCCCGATGAGCGGGAGGACTGGTATCTTTCCACCGATAACGACCCCCATATTCTGTGGGAGGGGGAAGCCTATGTGGAAACGGTGCGCCTGCAGGTGGAACAGCTCCTGCCTCCGGGCAGTGTGACGCTGTACTACCTCAAACCCGGCCAGACCGATTACCGGGAGACCCAGAAAGTCTATGCCTGGCAGGACGAGGACGGCAGCTATGTGTTCGACCTGGGCGGGGTCACCGTCACCGGACTTCGCATCGATCCGGACAGCGTGGGCGGTGTGCCCACTCGCCTGCTGGGGGTGGAGATCAATCCCGCTACCCCCTGGTACGGACGGTTCATCCCCAAGGGAGGGCAGTGGATTCTGCTGCTGTTTGGCCCTGCGGTGGCGGCGGCGTTCCTTTCGCTGCTGCGCCAGATCATCGGGGGAATCTGACCCACGCACATATTGCAAAAACCAACCGGGCCTGCCTTTTTCGGCGGGCCCGGTACTTTTTTGCCGGAATCTGTAACATACGCTCTCTTTAAGTGACATATAGGCAAAGACCGGGAAGGAGGGAAGACGCCGTCGTGAAGATGATCGAAAAATTGTACACCGTCTATCGCGACGATGTCTACCGTTATCTGGTCAGCCTGACCCATGATGCCGCCCGGGCGGAAGATCTGCTCAGCGAGACCTTCCTGCAAGCCTTGCAGAGTATCGACCGTTTTGAGGCTCGCTCGGGGGAAAAGACCTGGCTGTTCAGCATTGCCCGGCACCTGTGGCTGCAGGACCTGCGCAGGCGGCGCCCCACTGTCTGCTACGATGACCTGTTGGGACTGTATGTGGAGGATACCCTGCCCGATACCGCCGTGCAGCGGGAACTGCTGGCGCGCATCCGGGCGCTGCTGGAACAGAAAGATGAGCGCACCCGGCGGGTGGTGGCGCTGCGGGTGCAGGGCATCCCTTATGACCGCATCGCCGCGGAACTGGGCATCAGCCCTGGTTCGGCCCGGGTCATCGACTGCCGGGCACGCCACTGGCTCAAGGAAACTTTGCGAAAGGAGGGATTGCTGTGACCTACGAACATGATCTGCCTTGTGACATCTGCCGCGACCTGCTGCCTTTGGTGCGGGACGGCGTGGCTAGCGAAGCATCCCGCCGGGCGGTGGAAGAACATGTGGCCCACTGCGAGGCCTGCCGGGAACTCTGGGGCGAGGAAGCCCCGCCGCCGCCCTTGCACCGGGAACGGGTGCTGAGGCGTATCCGCCGCCGCTTGTATGCCTGGCAGGGCGCCATGACTGCCGCCGGGCTGATCCTGGGCATGGTTCTGGCCAACACCGGGCAGGCGGGGTACAACATTCTGCTGCTTCCGGTCCTGGGGGCTGTGGCACAGTGGCTTTCCCCCCGGCGGGCCCGCTGGCTGCCGCTGCTGGTCTGGGGACTGATCACGGCCGTGACTCTGTGGTCCAATGCCGGCTATCTGTTGGGCCGCCTTGCTGAGTGGGATTGGTACAACTTTTTTGCTATTCTGGGCCTGAGTATCCTGTACGGTCTTTTGCTTGGCGCCTTGTGTGCCCTGGGGACCTTGGCCGCCGCCCTGTTCCGCTATGCACTGAGAAAGGAGGAAACCCGTGATGAATTGGAAGAAGACATCCGCCGGGCACCCTGAACGGCCCCGTACCAAAGGCCGCCGTGCCGCTGCCATGGCGGGCGGTATCCTGATCGTGCTGCTGATTTTGTTTGCGGCCGGTTATGCGCTGGGGGACCCTGTAAGCCTGGCCTGGGCCCGGCACCATGCCATGGAATACGCCAACGAACACTGGCCCGGCAACAACTTTACCGCCGTCTACGCCTATAACGAGATGGGATACCGCTACCGGGTGCGGGTGCAGTCCATGACCAGCCAGGACACCAGCTTTGACGTGTATCTTTCCTGGGGCGTGGTGCGCAGCACTACCTATGAGGAGGATGTGACGGGTCTGAACAATACTCGGGTACGCATCACCGAAGCCGTCCGGCAGGACATGACCACGGCGCTGAACAATGCAGGGATGAACCCGGACTGGCTGGATGTGCAGCCCGGCAAAGGCTGGGAGGGCACCCCGGAGGATTGGGGGCTTACGTTGGATATGCCCTACGACCCTGGCAGCCTGCCGCCCCTGACCGCCTATTTTTACCTGGTTTACACCGACCGCCTGCCCACCGAAGGCGATGCCAACGCCCTGCTCAAAAATGCCAAAGCCGCCTTTGAAGCCGCCGGGCTGGACATTGCTTACTATCAGGTGAATCTGATATATTCCGGCGGGGAAAAGTACGAAAACGACATTAACCTGGGCCCACTGACCGCTGCGGAAGTGGACACTCTGCCCTGACAACACAAAAAGCCCTCTGCCGTTGGCTGGCAGAGGGCCTTTTCTTTTGTATTACACTTTTTCATCTTCCGGACGGCTGACCGGTACGCCCCGGTGTTCCACCGGGGTGGAGAACACGATCTGGGTGCGGGTGCGGCCGTACTGCTGCAGATGGTTGATAAAAGTATCCAGTTCCTGGGTGGTGGCGAACAGCACCTCGATGAGCATGCTGTAATCCCCGGTAACGCAGCAGCATTCCACCACTTGGGGGCAGCTCTGGATATAGGGGTAAAACTCCGGCTTGCGCTGTGGGTCCATGTCCAGGTTGATGAAGGCTTTGACCAGATACCCCATCTTCACCGCGTCCACCTGGGCCTGATACCCGGTCAGGCAGCCGTCTTTCTCCAGCTTGGCGATGCGGGCGGATACGGCAGGGGAGGACAAAAACACCTGGTCGGCAATCTGTTTCAGCGGCGCACGGGCGTCGCGCTGCAGAATGTCGATGATTTTGCGGTCGATATGGTCCATCCCCGAATTCCTCCCAACTTAACTATGTTCGGTATTGTATCATAGATTTCCCGAAAGGTAAAGGCGTATGCCGAACATTGTAAAGCCGCAAGGGTCAGTGGGGGATATAGCTCATGGCGTTGACCCCGCTGCCGTTGATGCGCAGTTCCAGGTGCAGGTGGTAGCCGCCGTTTTTGCCGCTCACCGCGCCGGTGTTGCCCACATACCCGATGACCTGCCCTTTTGTCACCGCCTGTCCCTCGCTCACCGCGATGGAGGACATGTGCGCGTACAGGGTGGCGTAGTTGTTGCCGTCGTCAGCGGTGCCGTGGCTGATCTGCACACAGTTGCCGTAACTGGACATGGCCCGGGCGGCACTTACGATACCGTCTGCCACTGCGTAGATGGGGGTGCCTTTGGCGGCGGGAAAGTCGGTGCCGCCGTGGGGGGAACCGTCGATGCCGTCCGGGTCCCCGAAATTGCAGCTGATGGACATGCCGGGGCTCAGGGCGCAGCCGAAATCCAGGCTGCAATATAAAGTAGCACTGGTGTATTTGTTGTTCTGGCTTTTGGCGTAGGCATCCAGTTCAGCGGTGGCCTTCTGGTAGGCTTTTTTGGCTTCCTCGGTGATCTGGGCCTGGGCTTCAGCCTGGGCCTGCTGCTGGTCCAGGTCGGCATTGGCAGCCATCAGGGCTTCGGCCAGCTGCGCGGAGGTAGCCTGCAAATTCTGCTGTTGGGTCTGCAGTTCGTTGCGGGCGGCCTCGGCCCGGTCGGCGGCTGCCTGTGCCTGGGCACGGTATTCCTCCAGTTCGGCGGCTTCGGTATCCAGGCGGTCCAGCACTTCGGTGTTTTTTCCGTTGATGTCCGCCAGTGCCTGGGTAAAGTTCAGCAACTGAAACAGGTTGGAAACCTGACTCAGGATCGAAAGCCCGCCGCTGTAATGCAGCCTCTGCATGGCACCCAGCTGTTCTTTGGCGGTGGCCCAGCGGGCATCATATTCCGCCTGCTTTTGCTCCAGCGCTGCCTGGGCGGCCTCGGCTTCTCCCTGGGCCGCGTCCAGTTGGGTCTGGGCTTCGGTCAGGGCGGCGTATACCGAACTCAACTGGGCGGAAATCTCTTCTGACCGGTCGTTCAGCTGTCCGATCTGTTCTTCGGTCTGTTTGACCTGTTCGTCCAGTTCTTCCTGCTGCTGGGCAGCAGCGTCATATGCGTCCTTGGCGTCGTCCACCTGCTGCTGCAAGTCCTGCTGGGTGGTGGCAAAAGCGGGAAAAATGCCCCCGAACAGGGAAAAAAGAGTACAAAAAACCAGCACCGCCGCCAGCTTGGCGGTGCCGTTGAAAGTTTTGTGTTTCATAAGGTGCTGTCCTCAGTTCAGCCAGGTCTGCGGGTCCACGGCAATGCCGTCCAGATAGACGGCAAAATGCAGGTGAGGGCCGGTGGAATTGCCTGTGTTGCCCGAATGAGCGATGACCTGCCCGACAGTTACCAGCTGGCCCATCATCACAGAAGGCTCTTTCTGCAGATGGGAGTACATGGTCAGCAGGGGACGGTCGGCACTGTCGCTGCCGTGGCCCAGTATCACCGTCCAGCCGTGGATGTCGTCCCAGCCCGCAAAGAGCACTATGCCGTCGGCGGCAGCCAGCACGTCGGTGCCTTCCTCGGTGCGCAGGTCAAGCCCGAAGTGGTTACCCGCGGCATATCCGACGGTGATCTCATGCTTTTCCGGCAGGGGATAGTCCAACGTATCCGGCGCCAGGATGCCGATGGCCCGCCGGGCAATGGCGTTGGCAATGGCGGGATCACCCAGCATGGCGTTCAGCAGCAAGCCTTGCTCTGCTGCCAGGGCGGGGACGGTCTCGGTGTAAGGCAGATACATGGTAGGGGCCAGCAGCGTATCGTCACAGCGCAGCTCAAAGTGCAGAGCGTTGCCAGTGGTGGTTCCGGTGCTGCCTACCGTGCCAATCTGATCACCCTGAGCCACCGTCTGGTTTTCCTCCACCAGCACATCTTTCAGATGGGCGTACAGGGTGTACCAGTGGCGGCCTTCGGAATCTGTTCCGTGATCGATGATCACCATCTTGCCGTAGCTGTAATGAAACTGGGCGGTGGTCACCACGCCCCCGGCCGATGCCAGCACCGGCGTGCCTGCCTCGGCGGCCAGATCGTCGCCCTTGTGGAAATAACTCATCTGGCGTGAATAGTATCGGTACTCTTCCAGGGGCACGACGAAAGCTCCCGCCGGGTCAAACCCGCCTTCATTCACAATGCCGGAAGAGGTGTACAGGCTCTGGTTGGCTTCGGGGTCCTCTCCAGAAAAAGTTTCTGTGTCAGTTGACGTTTCTTCCGGCGAAGCGTTCTGTGCCGGGGAGGATGCCGGAACAGCGGCGGGGGCTGCCTCCTGGGCCAGGGTGGGCCGTGCCAGCAGCACCGCTCCGGTCAGAACGGCCACTGCCACACAGATACCCAGCATCACCTTGCCGGGAGCGCGGTAGCGCAGCGCGTGCAGAATTCTCTGCCCCGCACTTGGTGAGCCGAAAGCCAGCGCGCCGCCCGGTACCCGCCGGGTGGCATACCGCAGCAGACTTTCGCAGTACAGGCTGCGCTGGGCGGCGGTACAGCTGCGGACGGCGGCCTCATCGCAGGCACACTCCATGGCGTGTTCAAACTGGGCAAAAGCCAGCCAGGCCAGGGGATTCCACCAGTGCAGGCAGACCACCAGATAATACAGCGGCTTGGTCAGGCAGTCGCCCCGGCGGATGTGGGTGCGTTCGTGGAGCAACACCGCCCGGCGGGCCTCCCCCTGCAAGTCGGCAGGCAGATAGATGCGCGGGTGCAGCAATCCCAGGGTGAAGGGGACCGTCACCTCCGCGCAGGTGTAGCAGCCGTCCTCCGTTTTGCAGGCAAGGGCGACGCGGCGGCGAAGCCGGACCCCGGCCAGTCCTGCCCGGCCCAGGCAGAACACCGCGCCGGCGGCCCAGATCGTTCCGGCCAGCAGAGCCCAGTCGACGGTGCGGACGGTTTCTTCCTCGGTGGTCAGTTCCAGCCCGGCCACATCCAACGCCTGGGCGACCTGGGACGCCGCTTGTTCGGGTGCGGTGCCCCGGATGGTTTCTGCAGCGTCGGCCAGCTGCTGCAAAGGCTCGCTTTCCGGCCGGGGCAGGGTTATGGGAACCAGACCGCCCGGCACCGCGAACCGCAGTCCTACCGCCAGCCACAACACGCAGAGCAGCCATCCCGGCGCCCGGGCGCGGCGCAGCAGGGCGCAAACGCCCAGAGCGGCCAGGGCGGCGACGGCGCCGCTGACGCCGGCAATCAGCAATTGCTGCAGCAGTTCGGTCATTGCGTGTCCTCCTGTTCTGTCCGGGCAGCGTCCAGTATGGCCCGTATCTCGGCGGCTTCCGCTTCGGTGATGGGCTTTTCGTTCAGGAAAGCCGCCACGAACCGGGGCAGGCTGCCGCCGAAGGTGCGTTCCACCACGGCGGTGCTTTCCTGCTGTTGTACGGCGCTCTGCTTGACCAGGGCGGTCACGGTGCCGTCACTGTTGCACAGGATGCCCCGCTCACACAGCTTTTTCAGCACGGTGTAGGTGGTGCTTTTTTTCCAGCCCAGGGCGTCGGCGGCCAGCCGGACCAGCTGCCCGCTGGGCAAGGGTTCATTCTCCCACACCAGAGTGGCAAACTTGTATTCGCCTTCTGCCAGGCGCAGCATTTTTTCCATGGAAAAACCTCATTTCCGGTTGAGCCCGCTGTTTGTGGTACCTCGCGCAGCAGGGCGGTTTTTGGATGGTCTATTTAAATAGACTGCTTGCTTTTATCACTGTACCACGCCCGGACCCGCCCTGTCAAGCCCGCTTTTTGCGGGGCAAAAAAGAGAGGGGGATGCTGTGCAGAAGCCCCTGATTGTGATATAATCGGGGACAGAGTCATCCAAAGGAGTCAATATCCAATGAAACATATTCTTCTTCTTGCCACTGGCGGCACCATTGCCAGCCGCCCCACCGCGGCAGGTGGTCTGGCACCCATGATCACCTCCGACGAGCTGCTGGCCTGTGTGCCGGAACTGGCCGGGGTCTGCCATATCGATGCGGTGCAGCTGTTCAACCTGGATTCCACCAGTGTGGGCCCCGAACAGTGGGCACAGATCGCCGCCGAAGTCCGCCGCAACTACGATAAATATGACGGTTTTGTCATTACCCACGGCACCGACACCATGGCGTACACCGCAGCGGCGCTTTCCTACATGATTCAGCAGAGCCCCAAACCGGTGGTGCTTACCGGCAGCCAGAAGTCTATCTATAACCGGGATACCGACGCCCGCAACAACCTGTACAGGGCGGTGCTGTATGCCTGCCACGATTCGGCCTGGGGCGTGCAGCTGGTGTTCGACGGCAAGGTCATTCTGGGCACCCGCGCCCGCAAGACCCGAACCAAGAGCTTCAATGCTTTTTCCAGCATCGATTATCCCAACACTGCCGAATTCCGGGACCTGCGCCTGATTCCGTTCCTGACCAAACCCCGGGACCTGGGCCCCGTGCGGTTTTACGAAAAGCTGGACCCGGCGGTGTTCGTGCTGCGCCTGGTTCCGGGTATGCGGGCGGACATCATTCCCTTGCTGGCGGGGCATTGCAAAGCCCTGATCCTGGAAAGCTTCGGCGTGGGCGGTCTGCCCGGCGGGGACGACGGGGAACTGTTTGCCGCCGTGCGGGACTGGTGCGCTGCGGGGCGGCTGGTTGTGTTCACCACCCAGGTCCCTCACGAAGGCAGCGACCTGGCTGTGTATGAGGTGGGCCGTGCCGCCAAGGCTCTGCCCGGTGTGCTGGAAGCCCGGGACATGACCCCCGAAGCGGCTGCCGTCAAGCTGATGTGGGCGCTGGGACAGGCCACCGAAAGGGAAGAGGTGGCCCGCCTGTTCCTGACGCCGGTGCAGTTTGACGTGCTCTGATACCGGCTATAAACAAAAACCCCGCGGAGACGGTGGAAGGTTCCACAGTCCCCGCGGGGATTTTTATGTTACACATACAGCTGTCCTATCTGGCGCGCAGTGCGCTCTTGCGGTACCGCAGCGGGCTTTGCCCCACCATGGCGGTGAATCGGGTGGAAAAATTGCTCTCATCCCCAAACCCCACCTGATGGGCTACGGCACTCACCGGCAGATCGGTCTGGGCCAGCAGTTCCTTGGCCTTGGTGATGCGGTAGCACAGCAGGAAGTTATACGGCGTGGTTCCCATGTATTGACGGAACAGCCGCAGAAAATAACTCTTGCTGACGCGGGCGCTGGTCAGCAGTTCGTCCAGGCACAGCGGTTCGGCGTAATGGGTCCGGATGTGTGCCACCGCCTCGTCGATCATCCGGCGGTTGGCAGCAGCCGAATCGGCAGACAGCTGGCGTTGGGCCATGCGGGCCAGCAGGCTGTGCAATGCCAGCGCGGTGGAAACCGCACTCTCGGCTGTTTCGGTGGCAATGCCTTCCAGCAGTTCCTCAAACAGAGGTTGGGCTTCGGGCAGGGTCACCGTGCACAGGTGCTTGTCCGGGCAAAGGATCGGGGCCAGCGCTCGCACACCGCTGCCTTCGATCTGGGCCCAGTAGAAATGCCAGTGGTCATACTCCGGCGCGGTGCCGAAGCTCTGGGGCACACGGCAGTCCAGAAGCAGCGCGCATCCGGGGGCCAGTGTGGCCTGTGTTTCGTTGTGCTCCACCACACCGGCGCCATCCAGTGTGAAGAGCAAAAGAAAACATTCCTTGTCGGTGCGGGCGGTGACAAACCGGCTCCGGCCGTAAAAGAGGCCGGCCTCGGTGCAGAAATATGGCTGGGCCAGCGCCGCGGCACCGGGCGTGGTCCGAAGCCACCGGCTGCACGGCTCCACGTCCATGTTGAAAGTCAACATTTTCCCAATCACTTCCTTCCCTTGTGCGGGGACGCGGTCGCGCTGTTCCGCGCGCGCCGCACAGCAGAATATTCGCAAAAACAGAGGAGTAACAGAAAAAGAAATCCTATGGTTAAGCCTTTAAACTGGTAAAGTGCAAGAAAATATTTTACAAAACTGATCTGTCTGTATGCCGGAAAGAACAAAAAATTGCATGCCGAACGTTGTTTATACTCTGTATTTTACCAAAAATGCGCGAAATATGCAAATCTATATACATTCGTACATGTGTGAAATTTCGTCCGGCGGGTTTTCGGCGGTAAAACCGATACGCTTTTTCCTGTATGCCCCTTGTCAGGATTTCGATTTTACGTTATAATCAAAAAGAATAATAACGTGCCGCTTTCTGCCCCTTTGGGATGGGCGGGCGCACTGCGAGACAGGAGTTATAACTATGAAAGGTATCATCCTTGCCGGCGGCGCCGGTACACGCTTGTACCCCCTGACCATGGTCACTTCCAAGCAGTTGCTGCCTGTGTATGACAAGCCCATGATCTATTACCCGCTGTCCACTCTGATGCTGGCGGGCATCCAGGACATCCTCATCATCTCTACTCCCACCGATACCCCGCGCTTTGAACAGCTGCTGGGGGACGGTTCCCAGTACGGCGTACACCTGCAGTACAAGGTCCAGCCTTCTCCCGACGGTCTGGCCCAGGCGTTCCTGCTGGGTGAGGAGTTCATCGGTGATGACGCCTGCGCCATGGTGCTGGGCGACAACATTTTCTATGGTGCCGGCTTCTCCAAGCGCCTGAAGGCTGCCGCCGCCAATGCCGAGGCCGGCCGCGCCACCGTGTTCGGCTACTATGTCAACGACCCCGAGCGCTTCGGCGTTGTGGCGTTTGACGAGGAAGGCCGCGCCACCTCCATTGAGGAAAAGCCTGCTGTTCCCAAGAGCAACTACGCCGTCACCGGTCTGTATTTCTACAGCAAAGACGTGGTGGAGCGTGCCAAGCAGGTCAAGCCCAGCGCCCGCGGTGAACTGGAGATCACCACCCTCAACGAAATGTATCTGCAGGCTGGTCAGCTG
The DNA here is from genome assembly GCA_905214345.1 of uncultured bacterium. Lineage (GTDB taxonomy): Bacteria > Bacillota > Clostridia > Oscillospirales > Ruminococcaceae > Gemmiger. The sequence goes on along the minus strand of CAJMLV010000023.1, from coordinate 1,753 downwards.
GATGTGCAGCTGCTGGGCCGCGGCTATGCCTGGCTGGATACCGGTACGATGGACAGCCTGGTGGAGGCTGCCGACTTTGTGCGGATGATCGAACAGCGCCAGGGCATCAAGATCTCGGCGCCGGAAGAGATCGCTTACAAGTACGGCTGGATCAGCCGTGCCAAACTGCTGGAAAGCGCCGAGCGTTACGGCAAGAGCCCCTACGGCGCGCATCTGCGCAACGTCGCGGACGACAAGCTCAAGTATTGAGCAGCGAAGGAGACTGTAGCGAATGAAAATTCTGATCACCGGCTGCCGTGGGCAGCTTGGGGCCGAGCTGCAGCGGCAGCTTCGGGAGGAAGGGTGCATCCTGGGGCCGCTGCCCGACCGGCTGCGCAAGGCTACCGTGATTCCCGTGGATATTGACGAACTGGACATCACCGACCGGGAAGCCACCGTGGCTTATATCCGCCGCCATCAGCCGGACACCGTCATCAACTGTGCGGCTTTCACCAACGTCAACGGCTGCGAAACCAACCGGGATGCGGCTTTCAAGGTCAACGCCCTGGGGCCCCGCAACCTGGCCCTGGCCTGTGACAAGATCAATGCCCGGCTGATCCATGTTTCCACCGATTATGTGTTCCCCGGCACCCCCAACGGTCCCGACGGGCACACGCCGCTGGACGAATGCTGCCTGCCCGCACCGGTTTCGGCTTACGGCCAGACCAAGCTGCTGGGCGAACAGTATGTGCAGCGCTTCTGCCGCCGCCACTTTATCGTGCGCACTGCCTGGCTGTACGGCTACCACGGCAAGAACTTCGTCAAGACTATGGTCAATTTGGGCAAGACCCACAGCGAGATCACGGTGGTCAACGACCAGATGGGCAACCCCACCAACGCGGTGGACCTGGCTTACCATCTGCTCAAACTGGCGGTGAGCCATGATTACGGCACCTACCACTGCACCTGCAACGGTGTTTGCAGCTGGTACGACTTTGCCTCCGAGATCATGCGCCTGGCCAACCTGCCCTGCACCGTCAAGCCCTGCACCAGCGCCGAATATGCCGCCGCGCACCCCGAAAGCGCCAACCGCCCGGCCTGGAGCGCCCTGGACAACTGTGCCCTGCGCTGCACCGTGGGCGACGATATGCGGGACTGGAAGGACGCCATCAACGACTTTTTCAAAAACTGGGATGGAGAATAAACTATGAAGACTTATCTTGCCACCGGTTGTGCCGGTTTCATCGGTTCCAACTTTGTGCACTATATGCTGGAAAAACATCAGGACATCCGCATCGTCAACCTGGACAAGCTGACCTATGCCGGCAACCTGGAAAACCTCAAGGACATTGAGGGCGACGCCCGTCACATCTTTGTGCAGGGCGACATCTGCGACCGTGAACTGGTCACCCGCCTGATGGAAGAGTATGATCCCGACTATGTGATCAACTTTGCGGCGGAAAGCCACGTGGACCGCAGCATCAAGAACCCCGAGATCTTTGTGGAAAGCAATGTCCTGGGCACCGTGAACCTGCTGCAGTGCTGCAAGAACGCCTGGTACGATGCCGAAGCCCGCACCTGGAAGGAAGGCAAGAAGTACCTGCAGGTTTCCACCGACGAAGTCTACGGCGCCCTGGGCCCCGACGGCTACTTCACCGAGACCACCCCGCTGTGCCCCCACAGCCCCTACTCCAGCTCCAAGGCCAGCGCTGATATGTTTGTCATGGCTTTCCATGATACCTACGGCATGCCCATCAACATCACCCGCTGCTCC